>NZ_JAQESL010000033.1:0-27144 GCF_027697525.1 Coprococcus sp. AM97-35
AATCAGAAATTTAGTAAGTTTTTTACCAAAAAGCGCAAAAAATGCTGGAAGACTGGAGTCGTTTTAAAGAAGAAGTGATTTCGGGAACAGAACATAAAAAATTAAAAATCGGACTTGGTGCCAGAGTCTATTCCAACAGACTGTTTCCAAGGATTGTAGGATATTTTGAGAAGCATCCGGAGCTCGAAGTGACATTTTATACGGAGGCTGGGCTGGATGCATATGCAGCGATCAAGGACGGTTCCCTTGATATGGCACTGGATCGGATGCCGGAAAATGAAATCGGCATGGAAAAATGCGTCTGTTTCGCGAAAGAGCTGATCCGTGAGAAACAGTGTGTACTGACAGCACCGGATCATCCGCTGAGTAAAAAAGGAAAGGCTTCGATTCTGGACTGCAGGGAATATACCATGCTCACAGGATTGGAGCATTCGGTGGAAGACCGTCTCCTAAGAAAGACATATGGTGAACAGAATATCACATGGAAGAGGGTCATCCGATCGGATAGTATTGATACAGTGATGAAGATGGTGAAAAGCGGAAGCGGGATCGCGATCGGACCACAGTCCTTTGCAGAATACTATGGGGTTACGGCGGTGCCACTGGTTCCAGCCAGGCAGGACAGTCTTTATTTTGCCTGCCTGAAATCAAAGAAAAAAGAGCCGGAAATCCGGGAATTTCAGAGGTATCTGACTACTCTGGTTTCCAGTGCTTGTCCAGATTAAATCCACGTCCCTGGACTTCCTGTACCTGAGAAACGATGATAAAGCTTTCCGGATCGATCAGGTGGACATTTTTCTCAAGCTGGACAAGCTCACGGTTAGATATGACAGTGAGCACCATATTCAGCTGCTGGTTCAGATAGCCACCCTGAACCGGAATGATGGTTGCACCACGGTCGATCTGTCTGAGTACAAAATTGCGGATTTCATCCGAATGTTTGCTGATGATTTGGACGGCAATCCTTGAAGTACCGCTGACGATCAGCTTATTCATGACAAGTGTATAAATGATCACATACAAAATTGCATAGAGTACTTTGTCAACCGGTTGATAAAGCGCCTGTCCCAGGATGACAAAGAAGTCGATAATATACAGACCGACTGAAACCGGGAAACGGAAATATTTATTCAGGATCAGCGGAGGAACATCAACGCCGCCGGTAGAAGCGCCGGTACGAATGATCATCCCAAGAGAGATTCCGATTCCGATCCCTGCAAAAAGTGTGCAGAGGATCAGGTTGTCCGTCAGAACATAATCTCCAAGGATCTGATTGAAAAATTCCAGTGCGATCGGATACATAAAAGAACTTAAAATTGCAGAAAAAGTATATTTTTTCCCGAGAAAAATATAGGCAAGCACCAGCATGATAATGTTAAAAGCGAGTACCAGCGAGGAAAGCGGGATACCGGTTATGCGTTGCAGGATCAGTCCGATTCCGGTTGTGCCTCCGGCAACAAGGTCGGCGGGTAGAAGAAAAACTCTTGCAGAGAAAGCGTTGAGAATATTTCCCAGACAGATGATGAGAACAGAAGCGATCTGTTCTTTTCTTTTTTCAGTAAGATTCATTGGACAGTACCTCCATAAGTCGATATCTTTAATTTAGGAGAAATGGGAGTAAATGGGAAATACATAATATGAATATCGATATAAGAAAAACTTATATTGTGACTGACACTGTGTCCTTGAAAAAAATCAGAATATGCTAAAATTGACATAAATGAGAGAACATGAGGAGGTACAAAAGATGGGACATATTGTACAGCGTTTGGTCCGGAATGCCATCATGCAGGCAGTGAACCAGGCAATCCAGAAGAAGACACAGCAGGAAGCTGCAAAGCTTGGAAACGAATGGAAGGGAAGTTTTCACTGTCTGGTATCCGGGTATTACAGCGGGATGACCGTCAAATATCTGATGCTTCCATTTGCAATCTTCTGTATTCTGTGTGCGGCAGGAAGTGGAATTGCCGGAGGGCTGACCTACAGTATCTGGTTTATCGTGATCGCAGTGGTGTGCCTGGTTACGCGCAGTTATGGAATGAAAAAGATGCGTGTCATCATTTACTGGGACAATGGCATGGCGTTTTATGACAAGAATGGCAATGAACTCGTACAGCTGCCACGGACAGCCATCGATCAGATGACAGTGAAAAATAGTAAGATCACCATCCCATGGGAAGGGAAAGAGTATAAGATCATCAGAAACCCGTTGGATAACGAAAAAGAAGTACGGGAAATGCTCAATTTCTATGGAAAAGACAGATAAGGAGTGATAGAAAATGAATTTTCAGATCACAGAATATTGCCATCACATTTTAGAAGAGTATATAGAAGAAGGGGATATCTGCATTGATGCCACCGCCGGAAACGGCGGTGACACGGAGTTTTTGTGCCAGAAAGTCGGAGAGACCGGAAATGTCTATGCTTTTGATGTGCAAGAGATGGCGATTTCTCACACTAGAGAACGCCTCGAAAGAGCGAACCTGTCGACAAGAGCCAAGCTGATCCACGATGGTCACGAGAAAATGCAGACCTATGTAAAAGAAGAAGTCAAAGCCATCACCTTCAACTTCGGCTACCTCCCCGGCAGTGACCACAAAATCGCAACCCATCCATCAACAAGCCTCGCCGCCATCGAGTCAGCCCTTAACCTGCTCAAAAAAGGTGGCATCATAAACCTCTGCATCTACAGCGGCGGCGACACCGGCTACGAAGAAAAAGAAGCCATTTTGAATTATGTCAAAGAATTAGACTCCAAAAAATGGCTCGTAATCGTAAACGCTTACTACAACCGCAAAAACGATCCCCCACTCCCAGTATTCATCTATAGACTGAAATAGTTTTTATTTCAGAAAACAGTAGTGGATCAACTGAATCAACAAAGCCGTTTTGCGCTTTTTATGTCTGTCGAAGAAAATCATACCGGAACAAATAAAGCCGTTTTTGCGGTTACCTGTTTGGCAAAAAACTTCGTACTGAGGCAACAGTCACAACCAGTAAAGTAGATCTGCCAAGACTGCAAAATAGAACGTTCCAATTCCATTCGAGGCAATGAAGATAAGACTCAAAAATTGTGGAAGCCATTGCTGACACAATTTTTGCTTTGAGAGGCTTGTCGGAATGGTTTGCCGAGTGGAATTGGAACGTTCTATTTTGCAGTCTTGGCCCACTAACTTTACAAGTAACACAAAAAAATACAAGAAAACCGCAAAAATCCACTCAAAATGTGGTATACTAACAGACAGTACCGCAAAAAAGCGGAATATGGAAGGATTTTTTATGGCAGAAGCAAAATTTAAAAGACCAGAACTGACAGACCGGGATCTTATTGATTTTTATTTCAAAAAGTACCCAAGCAGAAGCTGCGACCGTACTTTTGCAAATGTATATCTGTGGGCAAGGTTTTACGAAGTAGAATTTGCACAATATAATAACGTTCTCCTGTTCCGGGACAACAGTGCAGGTTACGGCTATGCATTTCCGGCAGGTGAAGATGAAGATGTAAAAGCAGCGATTGAAGATATCATGAAGTGGGAGAAAGAAAAAGGCGTTCCATTCTGTCTGTATGGGGTGACAAAAGAGAATTTCGCCAAGCTTGAAACATGGTTTCCAGGCAAATTCGACATCACCTATCACAGAGATGAGGCGGATTATGTCTATGAAAGTGAGAAACTTGCAACACTTTCCGGCAAAAAGCTGCACGGCAAGCGGAATCACGTCAATAAATTTAAAGCACTTCACGGAGATAACTGGAGTTACGAAACGATTACAGAGGATAATCTGGAAGAGTGTTTTCAGATGGCACTGAAATGGCGGAATCTGAATGGCTGTGAAGATGATGAAGAGAAGAATTCCGAGATGTGTGTAACACTCAATTCACTGCGCCTTTACAAAGAACTGAACCTGATCGGAGGTCTGCTCAGAGTTGGTGATGAGATTGTTGCATTTACGATTGGAGAAGCGGTAAATGACGATACCTTTGTGGTTCATATCGAAAAAGCTTATGCGGATATTGAAGGTGCGTATACCATGATCAACCAGCAGTTCGTAGAGCATGAAATTGCCGGAAAATACAAATATACCAACCGGGAAGATGATGTTGGAGAAGAAGGATTAAGAAAGGCCAAGCTTTCCTACAAACCGGTATTTATGGTAGAAAAAGGTGTTGTGACATTAAAAGAAGACAGCGAAAAGGAGTGTGCAAAAGATGATATCTAAGAAGATGGAAAATATGGTGGCAAACAGCTCGGCGATCCGCGCCATGTTTGAAGAGGGAAATCGTCTTGCAAAAATTTACGGACCGGAAAATGTATTTGATTTCAGTCTCGGTAATCCAAATGTACCGGCACCGAAAGCCGTAAAGCAGGCGATTCTTGATATTTTGGATGAAGAAGATGAACTGGTGCTTCATGGATATACTAACAGCAATGCGGGATATGAAGATGTTCGCCAGGCTGTAGCTGAATCTCTGAATGAGCGATTTGGTACTGCATTTGCAGCAAAAAATATTACGATGACAGTTGGCGCAGCAGGCGGACTGAATGTTATTTTAAAAGCACTGTTAAATCCGGGAGATGAAGTGATCACATTTGCACCGTACTTTGGAGAGTACAGAAGTTATGTCAATAATTTTGACGGTGTTCTGGTTGAAATCTCACCGAATACCGTAGATTTTCAGCCAAAGCTGGATGAATTTGAGGCAAAGATCACACCGAAGACAAAAGCAGTGATTGTTAATACACCGAATAATCCGACCGGTGTTGTCTATTCCGAAGAGACGATCAGGAAGATGGCAGAGATCATGGAGAAGAAGCAGAACGAATACGGAACAGAGATTTATCTTATCTCTGATGAGCCATACCGTGAACTTGCTTATGATGGTGTGGATGTACCGTATCTGACCAGGTATTATGCCAATACGATCGTAGGATATTCTTATAGTAAATCTCTTTCTCTGCCGGGAGAGCGAATCGGATATCTGGTGATTCCGGATGATGTAAAAGATTCAGAGACACTCATTGCAGCAGCAAATGTTGCAAACCGTATTCTTGGATTTGTCAATGCGCCAACTCTGCAGCAGAAGGTAGTTGCAAGATGTCTGCATGAGAAAACCGATATTTCATACTATAACAGAAACAGGGAGACTCTTTACCAGGGACTCATAGAATGTGGATTTGAATGTGTCAAACCGCAGGGTGCATTTTACCTGTTCATGAAGACTCCGATCAAGGATGAAAAGACATTTTGCCAGGAAGCAAAAAAATATAATCTGCTTCTGGTACCGGGAAGTTCTTTTGGATGTGCAGGATATGTCAGAATTGCATATTGTGTAGCTTATGAGACAATCGTAAATGCACTGCCGAAATTCAAAGAGCTTGCAAAAGAATATCAGCTAGGATAAGACAAAAGCAAAAGATGTGACAGAAAGGTGAGAAAGCAAGATGAGAGAATTTGAGAAAAATATCCGAAGAGTAGAACCTTATGTTCCGGGTGAACAGCCACAGAAAAAAGTGATCAAACTGAATACCAATGAGAATCCGTACCCACCTGCACCGGGAGTTCTTGCGGCAATGAAAAAGCTGGAGGGTCATGTGGACAGTTTAAGGCTGTATCCGGATCCGACATCTGATACACTGGTCAGTGCACTGGCGGACTTTTATCATGTTGGAAAAGATCAGGTTTTTGTGGGAGTGGGATCTGACGATGTTCTCTCTATGTGTTTCCTTACCTTCTTTAACTCGGAAAAACCGGTTTTCTTTCCGGATATTACATATTCCTTCTACAAAGTATGGGCGGATCTTTACCGGATTCCATACGAATGCAAGAAGGTAGATGGAAACTTCCATATCATAAAAGAAGATTATTATCCGGAAAATGGTGGTGTGATTTTCCCGAATCCAAATGCACCGACATCCATCTATGAAGATCTGGAATTTGTGGAAGATATCATCAGACACAACCAGGATGTTATTGTGATTGTGGATGAGGCATATATTGATTTCGCAGGAGAGTCAGCACTTTCACTTCTGGACAAATATGACAACCTGATCATTACGCAGACATTTTCAAAGGCAAGATCGATGGCTGGAATGCGTATTGGATATGCAATCGCAAGTCCGCTCCTGATCAAGTATTTAAACGATGCAAAATATTCGTTCAATTCTTATACTATGAACAAAACTTCTCTGGTATACGGAGCAGAAGCGGTAAAAGATAAAGAATATTTTGCTGAGACAACACGTAAAATTGTGGAGACAAGAGACTGGGCAGAAGAAGAATTCAAAAAGCTCGGCTTTGTATTTCCAAAACCAAGCGCAAACTTCATTTTTGTATCACATCCGGAATACGATGCAAAAGAACTCTTTGAAGCAATGAAAGCAAAAGGAATCTATGTGCGTTTCTGGGGAAGCGAGCGGATTGAGCAATATCTGCGTGTGACGATTGGTACGAGAGAAGAGATGGAAGCACTCTTTGCCTTCCTCCGTGAATATATGATGTAAGTGTTAAAAACATAAATTGCGTTTGTGCTTACACAAATAAGCAATTTATGCGTATTGACACGTCGAACACCGATTTAATAAGTAAAAAATAGGAGATTTGTATGACTGAAACTTTAGTACAGTGGTTTGTAACTCATCTGGGTGGCAAGGCTGCCAAAGAACTGATTATCTTTATTATTTCAATGATTCCGATTCTGGAGCTCAGGGGAGGAATCCTTGCGGCAGGTCCGGCGTTTTTAAATATCCCGACCTGGCGTGCAATCCCAATCTGTCTGGTCGGGAACCTGATCCCAATTCCGTTTATCCTGCTTCTGATCCGTCCGATTTTTGCATGGCTGCGCAAGACGCGCCTTTTCCGGCCGCTTGTAGAAAAGCTGGAGAAAAAAGCGATGAGCAAAAGTGATCGGATCAGCAGATATGAATTCTGGGGGCTGGTACTCTTCGTAGGAATCCCGCTTCCGGGAACCGGAGCCTGGACCGGAGCTCTTGTCGCATCCCTCCTTGGCATCGACTGGAAAAAAGCTTTCGGAGCAATCGTAGTCGGCGTATGCATGGCATCGGTGATCATGTATATCCTGTCTTACGTTGTGATCGGAGGAATCTTTGGATAAAAAGTGAAAGCTTTCTCTTTGAGAGAACACAGAATGGCTGTATACGAAAGTATATGGTCATTTTTGTTTGGCGAATGATAGAGGTTGAGTGAGCACCAGCCACAAAAGGAATCGTTCGGATTCAAGTTGCGCTAACCATTCCGATGAGCCTCTTAGGACGGGAAGCATGTTCAGTAAAGGCTTCCATGCTTCCTGAGTCTCATCTCCATAGCGCAAAATAGAATCCGAACGATTCCTTTTGTGGCTGGCGCTCTTTGAACTTTATCGAATAAAATGTGGTGATATTGGTAAGATAACAGCAATTCAGAACGAAGCAGGAGAAAACTTTGAGAAGGGATGAGGAGTCTGTTGTTTAATTGAAAACATTTGACTATCGGGCATTTATTGGAAAACATGTATTATTTTCGTTAAACATCGAACCAGAGTTGAAAGGGAGAATAACAATCGGAATGAATAAGTTCCTGTTCATTCGCTTTGCTACAAGCATTCAAAAATCAGGCTGACGGGAATACACTAGAAGGGCAGAAGGACCAAAAGAAACCGGATTAATTCACTTATTATGCAATGGAGATGAGACTCAAAAATCGTGGAAGCCTTTGCTGAACACGATTTTCGCCTTAAGAGGCTCATCGGAATGGTTTGCATAATGGAATTAGTCCGGTTTCTTTTGGCCCTTCTGCCAGCACAGCGCAAAGTATGGCAGCCGTCCCTTTGTTAATTATAGTAGAAAAGAGAATGAACTTACGAATAAATTCGAACTTTCAACGGAATCCCCATCTCGTCTGCGAGTTTCTGGGACGCATCGATTTCTTCCTGTGAAATGATGCTTACCACACTGAACTGCACAGATGAGAACAGTTTCTTCGCTTTCTCGGCAAATGCAAGCATATCTGGGAACGCATTTTCAAAACAAGGCTGTGTAACTTCCTGGTAACGCTCTGCAGTTGGCGCATTCAGGCTGATCGATACGGCATCGATATATTTTGCCATTTCTTCTGCGATCGGCTTTTTATTGAAGAGTTCGCCAAGTCCGTTGGTATTGACGCGAAGGAGAACTTCAGGATGTTTTTCTTTCATGTATTTTGCAGCAGCAATCAGATTATCGTAGGCACAGGTCGGTTCCCCGTAGCCGCAGAAGACGGCTTCCGGATAATTTGTAAAATCAAAAGCATCAATAGCCGCCTTGATCTCTTCGAAAGAAGGATTGTGGTCGTGCCAAAGTTCTGTTGCCTCTCCGATGGCTTCATGCTCGTTACGGATGCAGAAAATACATTTGCAAGTGCAGCGGTTGGTGATGTTAAAATATGCATTGTTTTTAAATGTGTAAATAATATCTGACATTATAATAAAATCTCCTCTTTGAAAGTCAGGCGGATATTCAAGAACCACCTGTCATTTGCGTATAATTAAATATTTGGCTAAATTCCAAATTTGTTTTTCATTGTACTCTTGAAACCGGCTTTGTCAAGAGTGGAACCAAGAATGATAAAGATCACAGCACTTCCGCCTGACTGGGCAAGGGTTCCTACAATCGAAGGAATCAGTGCACCCCAGGTCCCGAACAAGATTACATCTGTGATATAATATCCAATAAAGGAAATTACAGCGGCAACAATAACGCCGACACAGTTGTGTACATTCACGATCTTGTCCTTTTTACATGTGATCGGAAGGGAGATCAGCATCTTGATGATGAAGGTTGCAGGTGCATATACCGGGGCAGTCAGGATATCTGCCATGGCACCACCGATTGCACCAGCAAACATGGCATATGGTGTTGGGAGAAATGCAGCGGCAAGATAGATCAGAGAATCTCCGATGTGTACATATCCGCCATTTACACCAAATGGAATATGGAAAATATAAGCAGTTGTCACACAGATCAGTGCTGCAAAAAGAGCTGTTGAAGTCAGTCTGGAGACTTTCTGATGAGAAAGTGCATTTGCAGATGGTTCTGGATTGTTAATGGTTGTAGATGACATGATAGTTACCTCCCTGGGTTTTATTTATTTTGTAAATGTCAGTCAAGCAGTATAGAAAGATGGGATTCAAAATTGATTCCATCGTTGCGCGGAATTTGGTCGGCAACGGTGTCAATCAGAGATTTTTCGATAAACCGGCATGCTTTTTCCACGCCTGCAGCTGCACTTTTTCCCTGTACCATCGAGGCACATACGACAGCGGAGAGCAGGTCACCGGTGCCAGAATAGCTTCCACCGTGAATTCCAGAGGAAATGACGCTTATCTGGTCGTTCTCGAGAACCAGATTGTAATATTTTACGGTATCATCAGAAGGAGCCTGATAAAGAATACCGGTGACGATGATCGTCTGGATCTGCGTTTTTTTCGTTTCTTTCAAAGGAGCGGCAATCCGGGCAATCCGGTCCAGATAATCCGGTTCGTCCTTATACTTGGTAAGCCCCGCAAAATCAGAGTGTGTTAAAAGACACAGCTCGGTAAGATTTGGCGTGATCACATCGGCATGGGATACAAGCTTCTGCATCTGCTGTTGGAGTCTGGGAGTGAAAATGTCATATTTGACACCGGAATCTCCCATGACCGGATCGACAAAGAGCAGAGTGGAAGGGGTTCTGAACTTCTCACAGAAATTCAGGATTTTTTCCGCCTGATCTGCGCTGCCGAGATATCCGGTACTGATCGCATCCAGGGTAAGACCACGTTTTTGCCATTCTTCTGTGTAATGATCAATCTTGTCGGTAAAGTCCGTACAGTAATAGCTGTCGTAGCCGGTCTGATTGGTTAAAACTGCCGTTGGCAGAGGACAGGCCTGCACACCCATGACGGAAAGAACCGGGATCGCAGCTGTCAGAGAGCATTTACCAAGACCGGACAGATCATTGATAACAGCGACTCGTTTTATCATTGAAGTATCCTTTCCGAAATACAAAGTGAAAAATTCTTGCATTTCTTATGTGTTTTATATAGAATAAAATAAAAGTGTCATTTGTAAAATATACAAAAAGAAATATTTTTTAGAGGTCAGTTATGAGAGTGGAATTACAGAATGAGGAACACTGCCGGTATCTGAGAGTGTATCATTATTACAGGAATCTGATTCTATCCGGGCAGATGAAGTCAGAGACAAAGCTTCCATCGATCCGTAAAGGTGCAAGCGAGCTGCAGATGAGCCGGACGACGATGGAGAATGCGTATATGCTTCTGGCAGCAGAAGGTTATATTGTGTCCAGACCGCAGAGTGGATATTATGTGACGGATATTGCCGAGAAGCAGGAAGAGGGCAGAAAGATTGCAAGCCGGCATGTAAGGAAGCAGGAGAATCCGGTTGTCTATGATTTTGCAACATCAAATGTAGATAAAGAGAGTTTCCGGTTTGAATTATGGCGGAGATATATGAAGAGCGCAATGCGTCAGGATGAGAGACTGCTTTCTTATGGAGAACCGCAGGGGGAACAGGAATTCAGGGAAGTACTGTCTGAATATATTCAGAAGACCAGAAGTGTGATCTGCAGCCCGGATCAGATCGTGATCGGTGCCGGTATACAGAGTCTTCTGCATATTCTGTGCCCACTGAATCATAAAAAGAGAACCGTATTTTTCAGGGACAGTGAGTTTGTACAGGGAATGACGGTTTTTGAAGATCATAACTACCGGATTGCAGGAAGTGCGGAAGAAGAGATTGGAATGTATTACGTGTCACCATCACAGATGACAAGATTTGGTGGGGTGATGCCGATCCAGGAAAGACTGGAACTGGTCGGACGCGCCGAGAAAGAGCATTTTCTGATCATTGAAGATGACTATAACAGTGAGTTCAAATATTTTCAGAAACCGGTTCC
Organism: Coprococcus sp. AM97-35; assembly: GCF_027697525.1. Lineage (NCBI taxonomy): Bacteria > Bacillati > Bacillota > Clostridia > Lachnospirales > Lachnospiraceae > Coprococcus > Coprococcus sp. AM97-35. Next base: position 10,930 of record NZ_JAQESL010000033.1, read on the forward strand.
GTCCCTGCAGGGACTTTCGGGAGGAAGGAATGTCATTTATCTGGGAACATTTTCCAAAATGCTGCTTCCGTCTATCAGGATCAGTTATATGATACTGCCGCCGGAACTGATGGAAACTTACGAAAAAAGAAAAAATAATTACAATCAGACTGCATCCAAGGCCGAGCAGATCGCACTGACACAGTTTATCCGTGACGGACATCTGGCGAGTCAGGTCCGTAAATCCAGGAAGATCCATCTGGCAAAGGCAGAAAAGCTTGCGGACAGTGCAAAAAAGATTTTAGGAAAAGATGTGGATGTACAGGTTGGTGCTGCAGGATTTATGGTACAGTTGACCTTTGCGGAGGACTGCGCTGCAGAAAAGATTGCAGAAAAAGCAAAAAAGAAAGGAATGACATTTCTTGAAGTGGAGAAGAACAGGATGTTACTCACCTGTGCAGGTGTTTCTGCTGAAAAGTATGAGGATGCTATGAAACTGCTCAGAGAATGTACAGAGAAGGGGATGAATTAGATGGAATTTTCACATGAACTGGTCCTGCCGAATGAAGATCTTCCATTCCGGATGTTTTTATTTGAAGGAAAAGACGGAAATTATGTCAGGGAAAAGCACTGGCACCGGTCGATCGAGATGTTTGTTGTACTGGAAGGAAAGCTGGATTTTTATATCAATGAAGAAGATATCCATTTAGATGAAAAATCATTTGTGATCGTGAATTCTAATGAGCTGCATTCGATTTCGGCACCGTTTCCGAATAAGACGATCGTACTGCAGATGCCACTTCAGACATTTGAACGGTATTATACGGATGAGCAGTTTATCTGTTTTACCCACAGCGAACGCGTACAGGATGAACAACTGGTTGAACTGGTTGAAAAGATGTATGTGACGTATCAGAAGAAGAAAACCGGGTATGAATTAAAGGTACAGAGCTATTTTTATATGCTGGTCTATCTGATGGTGACAAAATACAGGAAGGTTGATGTCAGTGCGGAGATCGTGCGGGATCACAAGAACAGGAACCGACTTTCTACGATCACGAATTATATCAAGGATAATTATCAGAAAGATCTCTCGCTGGAAGGGCTGGCACAGATCTTCGGGTATTCGCCGACCTATCTGTCACGGATGTTTCGCAAATATGCAGAAATCAACTATAAAGAATATATTCAGGGAATCCGTCTGGAATATGCCTACCGGGAACTGATAAGCAGTGATACGATGGTTGAGGAAATTGCAGAACATAGTGGATTTGCGGACGGAAGAGCATTTGCCAAAGCATTCCGGAAAAAATATGGAGTAAGACCAAGTGATTTCCGTAAAATGAGAAAGCAGGAATCGGAAGATGAAAAGTTATAAAGAAAACTGGAAGAAGATATACCAGGGAGCCAAAGATGCCGGGAAAGGAGACCGGATCCTGATCGAGAATTTTGGTGAGACACTGTCGGGTGAATATTCGACAGAAGAATTGATGGAAATGGCAATTGCGGCCAGGGTAGATGGGATTATTGTACAGGTGAGCGATGAAGAAGCGGTTTCCGCACAGATTGACAAGGCAGAAGAACAGAATATTCCGGTGATCACGATCCGCAGTGATGCGCCGGTCAGTAAAAGGGTATCAAGTGTACTTTATCGCTTATGCAAACATGGGACTTCTTGCAGCCGTTATCTTTGATGTAGAATCTAAGAAACGTGCTAAATAATAAAAAATAGCATAAGGACAAGAAAGTGCAGTTAACAGGCTAAGTTTTCGGTAGCGGATACCGACTTAGCCTGTTAGAATATAAGACAGAAAGAAGGTAGAAGAAATGAAAATCAAAAAAGTAACAGATCCAGAATTCAGCAGATACGGACGTGTGATCGATGGGTATGATTTTTCAAAGCTGATCAAGGCAATGGAACACACCCCTCTTCCGGAGGATGTCATCTACGAACCATCTATTGAAGAACTGGAAGCAACGAATGTTGCAATCGATCTGAAGATGAGAGTTTACGGAGAACTTCCGATCCAGATCGGATACTGCAACGGACATAACAGCAAACTGAACGCACTGGAATATCACAGAAGTTCAGAAGTAAATGTCGCAGTGACAGATATCATTCTGCTTCTGGGGGCAGAGCAGGATATCGAACCGGATTTTACATATGACACATCAAAAGTAGAAGCATTCCTTGTCCCGGCAGGAATTGGAATCGAAGTGTACGGAACAACCCTTCACTATGCACCTTGCGGAGTAGATGGAAATGGATTTAAGGCAGTAGTAGTTCTTCCAAAGGGAACCAATACAGATCTGATGACCTGCCATACCAAATCATTTGATGACAAGCTTCTTACCGCAAAGAACAAATGGCTGATCGCACATGAAGAAGCAGGAATCGAAGGCGCTGTGTGCGGACTTAAAGGTGAGAATATCGACATCGCAAAATAGAACAGACAGATTCATATTTTAGGAGGAAAAAACAATGAATAACATGCCAGAACTGAAAATCGGAGTTGTTGCAGTAAGCCGTGACTGCTTCCCGGAAAGCCTTTCTGTATCAAGAAGAGAAGCACTTATGAAAGCTTACAAAGAAAAATACGGAGAAGAACATATTTACGAATGTCCGATCTGTATCGTAGAAAGTGAGATCCATATGGTACAGGCTCTGGAAGATATCAAGAAAGCCGGATGTAATGCACTGGTTGTATATCTTGGAAACTTCGGACCGGAAATCTCGGAGACTCTGCTTGCAAAACACTTTGATGGACCAAAGATGTTCGTTGCAGCAGCAGAAGAAAGTGGCAACAACCTGATCCAGGGACGTGGAGATGCATATTGCGGTATGTTAAATGCAAGCTACAACTTAAAGCTTCGTAATATTAAAGCATATATTCCGGAATATCCGGTTGGAACAGCAGAAGAATGCGCAGATATGATCCATGAATTTGAACCGATCGCAAGAGCAGTCATCGGACTTAACGATTTGAAGATTATCAGCTTTGGACCAAGACCGCTGAATTTCCTTGCATGTAATGCACCGATCAAACAACTTTACAATATCGGCGTAGAGATTGAAGAAAACTCAGAACTTGACCTGTTTGAAGCATTTAACAAACATGCCGGAGATGAAAGAATTCCGGCAATTGTAAAAGAGATGGAAGAAGAACTTGGAGCCGGTAATAAGAAACCGGAAATCCTTTCAAAACTTGCTCAGTATGAACTGACACTTAAAGACTGGGTAGAAGAACACAGAGGATACCGCAAATATGTTGCAATCGCCGGAAAATGCTGGCCTGCATTCCAGACACAGTTCGGATTTGTACCATGCTATGTCAACAGCCGTCTTACAGCACAGGGAATTCCGGTATCCTGTGAAGTAGATATCTATGGAGCACTCAGCGAATTCATCGGAACAGTTGTAAGTGAAGACACTGTAACACTCCTTGATATTAACAACTCTGTACCGGCCGACCTTTATGAAGAAGACATTAAGGGCAAATTCGATTACACACTGAAAGATACATTCATGGGATTCCACTGTGGAAATACTGCATCATCCAAACTTTCATTCTGCGAAATGAAATACCAGATGATCATGGCAAGATCTCTTCCGATCGAAGTAACACAGGGAACACTTGAAGGAGATATCAAACCTGGAGATATCACATTCTTCCGTCTGCAGAGCACATCAGACAATGTACTGAGAGCTTACATTGCACACGGTGAAGTCCTTCCGGTAGCAACACGTTCCTTCGGATCAATCGGAATCTTCGCAATTCCGGAAATGGGCAGATTCTATCGTCATGTACTGATCGAAAAGAACTTCCCGCATCACGGAGCCGTAGCATTCGGACATTACGGAAAAGCACTTTACGAAGTATTCAAATACATCGGAGTACCGGTAGACGAAATCGGCTACAACCAGCCAAAAGGTGTACGTTACCCAACAGAAAATCCTTGGGGCTAATTAAAACTATACACAATCATATAAGGGGCGGCTGAATGAACCCGCCCCTTTATAGTACAAAGAAACACGAATTAAAAACAGGATTTATGTTTCAAGCAGGCGGTTCAATGTCTTGAGGACCAGATTATAGAAAATAAATATGGCAGATTCCATTTGAGGCAATGAAGATGAGACTCAGAAATTGTGGAAGCTGTTGCTGACACAATTTCCGCCCTAAGAGGCTCATCGGAATGCTTTGCCGATTGGAAGATGCAATATTTATTTTCTATAATCTGGTCACAACCCCTCGAATCCGTCAGGTTGATACAAAAACCCTAACAAGGAGGAACATCATGCTCTATATAGGCGTAGACCTTGGAACATCCGCAGTAAAACTTCTGTTAATGGATGAAAAAGGCGACATCAAAAAAATTGTTTCAAAAGAATACCCATTATACTTCCCACATCCGGGCTGGTCAGAACAACATCCGGAAGACTGGTTTACCCAGTCCGTAGAAGGCATCAAAGAACTGACTTCTGAGTGTGATAAGAGCCAGGTTGCAGGAATCAGCTTTGGTGGACAGATGCACGGACTGGTCATTCTGGATAAAGACGACCAGGTCATCCGCCCGGCAATTCTCTGGAACGATGGACGTACCACAGAAGAGACGGATTATCTGAATAACGAGATCGGAAAAGAAACGCTTTCTAAATACACAGCAAACATTGCATTTACTGGATTTACCGCACCGAAGATTCTGTGGGTAAAGAAAAATGAGCCGGAGAATTTTGCAAAGATCACAAAGATCATGCTTCCAAAAGATTATCTGGCATACTGCCTGTCAGGAAGCTTCTGCTCTGATTATTCGGATGCATCCGGCATGCTTCTGATGGATGTAGAACACAAATGCTGGTCCAAAGAAATGATGGACATCTGCGGCGTGACAGAAGAACAGCTTCCGAAGCTTTATGAAAGTTACGAAGTCGTAGGAAGTCTGAAGCCGGAAGTAGCAGCAGAACTCGGACTTTCTGAAAATGTAAAAATTATTGCAGGAGCAGGCGATAATGCAGCTGCAGCTGTCGGAACAGGAACAGTTGGTGACGGAAGATGTAACATTTCCCTTGGAACATCCGGAACCATCTTTATTTCCAGTGCAAACTTCGGCGTAGATAAGAACAATGCCCTGCATTCTTTTGCACATGCAGACGGTCATTATCATCTGATGGGATGCATGTTAAGTGCTGCATCCTGCAATAAATGGTGGGCAGAAGAGATTCTTCACACGGATGATTTTGCAGCAGAGCAGAAAGATATTACAAAGCTAGGTGAGAACCATGTATTCTATCTGCCATATCTGATGGGAGAAAGATCACCGCACAATGACCCTTATGCAAGAGCCACCTTTACCGGTATGACGATGGATACCACGAGAGCAGATATGATGCAGGCAGTACTGGAAGGAGTTGTATTTGCACTCCGTGATTCCCTTGAAGTTGCAAAAAGCCTTGGAATCAAGATCGAACGTACCAAGATCTGCGGTGGTGGAGCAAAGAGTCCTCTTTGGAGAAAGATGATCGCCAATATCATGAACCTGAAAGTGGATATCATCGAGAGCGAAGAAGGACCGGCACTTGGAGGTGCAATCCTTGCAGCAGTCGGATGCGGCGAATACGAAAGCGTAGAAGCAGCAGCTGACAAGCTGGTTAAGATTGTAGATACCGTAGAACCGGAAGCAGAACTGGTTGAAAAATACGAAAAGAGATATCAGGAGTTCCGTCAGATCTACCCGGCACTCAAACCGGTATTTCCGCATATTCAGTAATTGAATATAAGATTTTTATGGCGTCAGTCACATTGAATCTTCTTCTTTGCAGTCCCCGTTGACAGTGAAAGTTAAAACCCGTATAATGAATTATAAGATTGACATGATGTGGAGGGCTTAATTCTATGATTATTGCAAAGAATGATGAAGATAAAAGAAGCCGTGTGTGGAACTATGTGACAGGAATTACGACCGTTCTGATCATTATCGTGGCTGGATATTTCATTTACCAGGGATTTTTCGGAAATCCGCTGGAAGGAAAATGGAAGCATGATGAGAGTGATATGATACTGGAAGTAGATGACCATAATGAAGCAGAGCTTGACTGGAAGAAGCTGATTGATGGTAAGGATGTGGATGTGGAACTTGGATATACACTGGATATCAAGGCAAAGCAGATTACATTTACTGTAAAGCAGGAAGAGCTGGATGAGACAGCGAAAGAACTTGGTGATAATGTAACTGCATCAGAAGTAGAGCAGGCGATCAATTCTGTACTCACTACATTCAATTACAGTGTGGACGGAACCGAGCTTACACTTACCGAGTGGGATTATGGGGACCAGATAATTTTTGAAAAAGCAGACAAATAAAGAGAACCCTCTCTCTGTGGGCACGAAAGTCCGCAGGCAGAGGGTTTTGTGTGAGAACAGGAGGTTAAAAGCAGATGACAAGGAAGGAGACAAAAGTAATAAATATCGGAGGAAGAAAGATCGGCGGAGGCAATCCGGTAGCGATCCAGTCCATGACAAATACAAAGACAGAGGACGTGGAAACTACAGTTGCACAGATTCTTGCTCTGGAAAAGGCAGGATGCGAGATTATCCGCTGTGCAGTTCCGAATATGGAAGCAGCACAGGCTTTACAAGAGATTAAGAAACAAATCCATATTCCACTGGTTGCAGATATACATTTTGATTATCGTCTTGCGATCGCTGCAATTGAAAACGGTGCAGATAAAATCCGTATCAATCCGGGGAATATCGGAAGTGAGGACAGAGTCCGTGCGGTTGTGGAGAAAGCAAAAGAATACGAGATTCCGATCCGTGTCGGGGTGAACAGTGGTTCGTTGGAGAAGAACCTTCTGGAAAAATATGGTGGCGTGACTGCAGAGGGAATCGTGGAAAGTGCACTTGACAAGGTACACATGATTGAGAACATGGGCTATGACAATCTGGTGGTCAGTATTAAGTCTTCAGATGTCATGATGTGTGTAAAAGCGCATGAGCTGATCGCAAAGGAATGCCCGTATCCGTTGCATGTGGGAATCACCGAGTCCGGGACGCTGCTTTCAGGCAATATTAAATCTTCAGTAGGACTTGGAATCATCCTTTATCAGGGAATCGGAGATACGATTCGTGTATCGCTGACAGGGGATCCATTAGAAGAGATCAAGAGTGCAAAACTGATCCTGAAAGCACTGGGACTTAGAAAAGGAGGAATTGAAGTTGTATCCTGCCCGACCTGTGGACGTACCAAGATTGATCTGATCGGACTTGCCAATAAAGTAGAGACGATGGTTGCTGAATATCCGCTTGATATCAAGGTTGCAGTGATGGGATGCGTGGTAAATGGTCCTGGAGAAGCAAGAGAGGCTGATCTTGGAATCGCAGGGGGAATTGGGGAAGGACTTCTGATCAAAAAAGGAGAGATCATCCGCAAGGTAAAAGAGGATGAACTTTTAGATGCACTTCGTAATGAACTGGAACATTGGGGCGAATAGAAGATGACAAAGCTATTTTTTGATGTGTTTCCAACATTGAATATCGATAACGACAGCCATATGTTGTTTGAAAAGGTGGAGGTGACGAAAATCACCTCCACTTCAGCCAGAAATCATATCAAGGTTTATATTTACAGTACCCATCTGATCCCGAAGAAAACGGTATGTTATGTGGAGAACCAGATTGAGGAACAGCTGTTTTCGCAGGGAAATATTCCGGTGACGATCATCGAGGAATACCGGCTTTCCGAGCAGTATACGCCGGAGAACCTGATGCATGTCTACAAGGAGAGTATTCTTTTTGAGCTGGAGCAGAAAAGTGTGCTGGAGAAAAATATGTTCCAGAAGGCAAAGTGCCGCTTCGAAGGGGAGCATACTATGTGTCTGACTATGGCGGACACGATTGTTGCAGAGGGAAAGACCAGCGAGATCACCAGCTATCTGAAGGATGTCTTTGAGAACCGTTTCCACGTGCCGGTGGATGTAGAAATTGATTATGAAGAAGTAGGAGAGAGCAAATACAAGAAATTCAATGAAATGCAGCTTCAGCAGGAAGTAGATGCGATCAGGGAAAGGAATCAGAAGCTGCAGGCACAGCATGCCACGGAAGAGGCGGCAAAAGCAAAAGAAACGGAAGGCGTATCAAAGAAGAAAGCGGAAAAAGCAGAAGATGCCGCTAAAGAAGCAGATGCATCAAGTACGCAGAATAAACAGGAACAGAAGAAACCGGAGACTCCGAAAAAGCAGGAATTTGCAGGAAAGTCCAGTGGGTTCAAAAGTGGCAAGGGAAGCTTTGTGCGTCGGGATTATCCGCTCAAGCGCTCCGATGACCCGAACGTAATCTATGGACGGGACTTTGACGACATGCCGATCGAGCTGAAGACAGTTACCGGAGAGATGGGTGAGATTACTTTCCGGGGACAGGTGATCAGCTTTGATACCCGTGAGATCCGGAACGAAAAGACAATCGTCATGTTTGCCGTGACCGACTTTACCGACACGATCATGGTCAAGATGTTTACCCGCAATGACCAGCTCCCGGATCTGCTTGCGGAGATTAAAAAAGGTGTATTTCTGAAAATCAAAGGAGTTACGACGATTGATAAATTTGATGGAGAGCTGACCATTGGTTCTGTAACCGGAATCCGCAAAACTTCGGATTTCCGTGTAACAAGAAAAGACAAGTATCCGGAAAAACGCGTGGAGCTTCACTGCCATACCAAGATGAGCGATATGGATGGTGTTTCCGAGGCAAGAGATCTGGTAAAGCGAGCACATGACTGGGGGCACCCGGCGATTGCGATCACCGATCATGGTGTGGTGCAGGGGTTTACCGATGCCAATCATGTGATCGAGGATCTGGATAAAGATGATCCATTTAAAGTTATTTATGGAGTGGAAGGATATCTGGTAGATGATCTGACTAAGATCGCAGAGAACGAAAAGGGACAGGACCTGGAAGGCTCTTACGTGGTATTCGATATCGAGACAACCGGTTTTTCCGCTGTGACTGAGCGGATCATCGAGATTGGCGCGGTAAAAGTGGAAGACGGGAAGATCACAGATAAGTTCAGTACCTTTGTCAATCCGAAACGTCCGATCCCGTTCCGTATCACGGAACTTACCGGCATCACTGATGAGATGGTCATCGGTTCGCCGGATATTGAGACGATCTTGCCGCAGTTTATAGAATTTATTGGCGATGCGGTTCTGGTGGCGCATAATGCTTCTTTTGATGTGGGATTTATCGAGCAGAACTGCAAAAGGCAGAAGATTGAGGCTGATTTTACTTATGTAGATACCGTTGCACTTGCCCGTGTCCTTCTTCCGGCACTGAACCGTTTCAAGCTGGATACCGTTGCAAAAGCTTTAAATATTTCCCTGGAGAATCATCACCGCGCAGTTGATGATGCAGGCTGCACGGCAGAAATCTTTGTGAAATTTGTGCAGATGCTCAAAGAACGGGAACTGACAACGCTTGCAAAAGTTAATGAATTTGGGGATCTGAACCCGGATTCTATTAAAAAGCTTCCGACTTATCATGTCATTATTCTTGCAAGAAATGACATTGGTCGTGTGAATTTGTATCAGCTTGTTTCTGCATCCCATCTGGTTTACTATAACCGCAGACCCCGTATCCCGAAAAGTGTGTTAAATGAGCACCGGGAAGGTCTGATCGTGGGAAGTGCCTGCGAAGCCGGAGAGCTTTACCGTGCACTTCTGGATGGAAAGCCGGATGAGACGATCGCGAAGATCGTGGATTTTTATGACTATCTGGAAATCCAGCCGCTTGGAAACAATGCATTTATGGTAGAGAGTGACAAAGTAACTTCGGTCAATTCTATGGAAGATATCATGGATCTGAACCGGAAGATCGTGCATCTTGGGGAGCAGTTCCACAAACCGGTTGTGGGAACCTGTGACGTACATTTCATGGATCCGGAAGATGAGGTATACCGCCGGATCATCATGGCAGGAAAAGGATTTGGAGATGCCGATAAGCAGGCACCACTATACCTTCGTACAACGGAGGAAATGCTGGATGAATTTGCCTACCTTGGTTCGGAAAAAGCGTATGAAGTTGTGATCAGGAACACCAATTTGATCGCGGATATGATCGAGAAGATTTCTCCGGTCCGCCCGGATAAGTGTCCTCCGGTTATTGAGAATTCCGACCAGATGCTGCGAGATATCTGTTATAATAAAGCCCATTCTATGTACGGGGATCCCCTTCCGGAGATCGTACATGAACGACTGGAAAGGGAACTGAATTCCATCATTTCCAATGGATTTGCGGTTATGTATATCATTGCGCAGAAGCTGGTATGGAAATCCAACGAGGATGGTTACCTGGTAGGATCCCGTGGTTCGGTAGGATCTTCATTCGTTGCAACTATGGCAGGAATTACGGAGGTCAATCCTCTGGTTCCACATTACTATTGTAGCAATTGTCACTATAGTGATTTTGATTCGGAAGAAGTGAAAAAATATGTGGGTGGCTGTGGACACGATATGCCGGATAAGAACTGTCCGGTCTGTGGACAGAAGCTGGTCAAAGACGGATTTGACATTCCATTTGAGACTTTCCTTGGATTCAAGGGAAACAAAGAGCCGGATATCGACCTGAACTTCTCCGGAGATTACCAGAGTAAAGCGCATAAGTATACGGAGGTTATTTTCGGAAAAGGTCAGACCTTCCGTGCCGGAACCATTGCCGCACTTGCAGAAAAGACGGCTTATGGATATGTGAAGAATTATTATGAGGAGCGTGGTGACCGTAAGCGAAACTGCGAGATCGATCGTATCGTAGCTGGCTGTACCGGAATCCGCCGAAGTACCGGACAGCATCCGGGGGGAATCGTAGTTCTTCCGCATGGAGAGGACATTAACTCTTTCACTCCAATCCAGCATCCGGCAAATGATATGACGACCGATATTATCACCACTCATTTTGATTATCATTCCATCGACCACAACCTTTTGAAACTGGATATTCTCGGACACGATGATCCGACCATGATCAAAACGCTGGAAGAGCTGATCAATTCCGATGCGATGGACAATAAATACGATGGAGTGAATAATGTATTTAAAGCGACTGATATTCCATTGGATGATCCAGGTGTAATGGGACTTTTTGCAGGAACAGAGGTGCTTGGTATCACACCGGAGGACATTGACGGATGTCCGCTTGGTTGTCTGGGAGTCCCGGAGTTTGGTACAGATTTTGTTATCCAGATGGTAATTGATACCAAGCCAAAGACGCTTTCGGACCTGATCCGTATTTCAGGTCTGTCTCATGGAACAGATGTGTGGCTGAACAATGCACAGACCCTGATTGAAGAAGGAAAGGCAACCATTTCCACGGCAATCTGTACCCGTGATGATATCATGACTTATCTGATCAACAAAGGTGTTGAAAGTGAAGAATCCTTCACAATCATGGAACGTGTGCGTAAAGGAACCGTCGCAAAAGGAAAATGTAAAGAGTGGTCACAGTTTAAAAAAGATATGCTGGAGCATGACGTGCCGGAATGGTATATCTGGTCCTGTGAGCGGATCAAATACATGTTCCCGAAAGCCCATGCTGCAGCTTATGTCATGATGGCATACCGGATTGCCTACTGCAAGATCAATTATCCGCTTGCCTATTATGCGGCATACTTCGGAATCCGTGCATCTGCATTCTCTTACGAACTGATGGGACAGGGAAAAGAAAAACTTCTCTACCATATGAAAGAATATAAAAGAAGAGCAGAACTCAATCAACTCAGTAAAAAAGATCAGGATACCTTAAAAGATATGAAAAATGTACTGGAAATGTATGCCAGAGGATTCGATTTTTTACCGATCGATATCTACAAATCCAAAGCATCCAAGTTCCAGATCGTCGGCGACAAGCTCCTTCCACCGTTCAACACCATTGACGGCATGGGCGATAAAGCCGCCGAGGCTATGGAAATTGCCGCTAAAGACGGACCATACCTCTCTAAAGACGATTTCCGTCAGAGAACAAAAGTCAGCAAGACATTGGTTGACTTGATGGCAGATATGGGTTTGCTGGGCGACCTCCCGGAGACCAATCAGTTATCCCTGTTTGATTTTGCCTAAATAAAAAGTCAAAGTACTTAAAGATAAGTTATCATTCAATATAACTTAAAAAAGTGCTTTGGCTTTTTTGAATATAAGAGAAAAGTATAAATTTGCATTTGGTTAGGTTAAACAAAGCCTTTTGCTGCATTTTGCCAGTAACGTAGAAGCCAGAGTTCTGTTCCGACTATATCCATTTTCAATTCCGTTGAGTGCAATGGAGATGAAACACAAGTCGGAACTCTGGCACCACCGATTCCACACCCATAAAAATGCACAAAATCATCCCTATTTTTTTGGTAGTTATTTATGACTGAAAATGATTGACTTTGACCGAAAAAGACGATATATTAAAACTAAAGATGAATGAAAAAGAAAACAAATAATTGAAAATGACTGAAATATAAAATACAATTGAATAAATCAGTCATAACCAGTCGAAATGGAGGTGAGATAAGTGCTTGCAGAAGAAAGATTCAGTGAAATTCTGAAATTAGTGAATGAACACAAGACAATCACTGTTCAGGAACTGACCGAGCTTCTGGATATGTCAGAGTCAACGATACGAAGAGATCTGACAACACTTCATAAAAAAGGAAAGCTGATCAAGGTACATGGTGGTGCAACCGCAGTCAATATGGCGCAGTACACCAGAGACGAATCTGTTGCAGTCAGACAGGATCTGAACATTGATGAAAAGGTGCAGATCGGAAAGTATGCATCATCTCTGATTGAAAAAGATGATTTCGTCTATATCGATGCCGGAACGACCACGGATTTCCTGATTGATTTCCTGACAGAGCAGGACGCTGTGTATGTGACAAACGGAATCATGCATGCGAAGAAGCTGACACAGAAAGGATGTATAGTTTATCTGATCGGTGGGGAATTAAAAGAAGCAACGCTGGCACTGGTCGGAGAGGAAGCAATGAAAACCCTGGGAAGATACCATTTCACAAAAGGATTCTTCGGAACCAATGGGATTCATATAGAGAGTGGATGCACCACACCAGATATCCGGGAGGCTGCGATCAAAGAGATGGCGATCTTAAGAAGCGCAAAGGCTTACATCCTTGCAGATTCAACCAAATTCGGTCAGGTAGCACCGGTAACATTTTCAGAACTGGATGCAGTGGACATCATTACAACAAAGCTTAAGGATGCTACATTTAACAAATATAAAAATATTGTGGAGGTTGCAAAATAATGATTTACACAGTGACATTTAACCCGTCTTTGGACTATGTGGTACAGGCAGATCAGCTGATCCCGGGAGAGATCAACCGGACAACAAGCGAACATATCTATCCGGGAGGAAAAGGAAACAACGTATCTGTGATCCTTTCCAATCTGGGACTTAAGAGCAAAGCGCTTGGATTCAAGGCAGGATTTACCGGAGATGTACTGGAAAAGATGCTGGAAGAGTTCGGATGTGAGACAGATTTTATCCCGTTAAAAGAAGGTAATAGCCGAATCAATGTAAAGATCAATGCAGGAACTGAGACTGAGATCAACGGACAGGGACCGGTTATCACAGAAGAAGCAATCCAGGCATTATATGAAAAGTTGGATAAGCTGGAAGAAGGCGATGTACTGATCCTTGCAGGAAGTATTCCGAATACTCTGCCGGAAGATATTTATGAGAGAATCCTGGAGAGACTTTCCGGAAAAGAAATCCGTTTTGTAGTGGATGCAACCAAGGATCTTCTTTTAAAAGTTATGAAATATCATCCGTTTCTGATCAAACCGAACAACCATGAGTTAGGTGAGATGTTTAACGTAGAACTGAAGAGAAAAGAAGACATCATCATTCATGCGAAGAAGTTACAGGCACTTGGAGCACAGCATGTACTGGTATCCATGGCAGGTGACGGAGCGATCCTTGTGACAAAGGATGGAAAAGTCTATGAGACCATGCCTCCGAAAGGAAAGGTTGTCAATTCTGTTGGCGCAGGTGATTCTATGGTGGCAGGATTTATTACCGGATATCTGAATACAAAAGATATGGAAAAAGCATTCCGCCTGGGTGTGGCGGCAGGAAGCGCTTCGGCATTCTGTTCGTGGCTCGCTACAAGAGATGAGATTGTTGCACTTCTTGGAGAACCGGCAGAAGTGTACCATATATAAAATCAAATGGGAGGAATGACAAGATGAAGATTACAGACTTACTCAAAAAGCAAAGTATTTGCCTCGATGGCAAGGCAGACTCCAAAGAGCAGGTCATCCGTGAAATGGTCGATCTGATGGCAGAAGGCGGGAACATCAATGACATTGACACCTATCGTGAAACCGTCTTTAAACGAGAAGAAGAAGGAACTACAGGAATTGGTGAAGGCATTGCAATCCCGCATGGCAAGACTGAAGCGGTAAGCGCACCGGGACTTGCAGCCATGGTACTTCCGGAGGGTGTAGATTACGATTCTCTGGACGGAGAACCGGCATACCTTATTTTCCTGATCGCAGCACCGAATACAGAGGACAATGTACATCTGGAAGTACTCAGTCGTCTGTCCATGCTTCTGATGGATGAGGATTTCAGAAACAAGCTGCTTCATGCAAAGGATGTTGATGAATTTCTTGCTTATGTTGATGCAGCCGAGAAAGAAAAATTCCCGGAAGAAGCAGAAGAAAAAGCAGAAGCTCCGGCGGATGCATCTGCAAAACCGTATCAGATCCTCGCAGTTACCGCATGCCCGACCGGTATCGCCCATACTTACATGGCGGCGGAAGGTCTGGAAAAGAAAGCGAAAGAAATGGGAGTTACCATCAAGGTAGAAACAAACGGATCTGGTGGTGCCAAGAACGTACTAACACCGGAAGAAATCGCTGCCTGTGACTGTATCATCATTGCAGCCGACAAGGATGTCGCAATGGCAAGATTTGATGGCAAGCCGCTGATCAGTACAAAGGTATCTGACGGAATCAACAAAGCACAGGAGCTGATCGAACGTGCCTTGAGTGGAAATGCTCCAGTTTATCACAGCAAGGGTGGAGCAACAGAAGAGGGTGGTGCGTCATCTGACGGAGATACCATCGGACGCAAGATTTATAAGAGCCTGATGAATGGAGTATCCCATATGCTTCCGTTCGTAATCGGCGGTGGAATCCTGATCGCACTTTCTTTTCTGGTTGACGGTGCAAATGCAGGTACAGCAGCATTTGGTAGTGGAACTCCACTTGCAAAATTCTTCAACACCGTTGGAAGTACAGCGTTTGGGATGATGTTCCCGATCCTTGCCGGTTATATTGCAATGGCAATTGGTGACAGACCGGCATTGATGCCTGGTATTGTAGGCGGACTTCTTGCAAAAGCCGGAACTTCTGTATTCCTTGCAGAAGACGCATGGATTTCATCCGGATTCTTCGGTGCACTGATCGCCGGATTTGCAGCAGGATACTTGATGATCGGATTGAAGAAATTGTTTGACAAGCTTCCGAAAACTCTGGAAGGGACAAAACCGGTTCTTCTGTATCCATTCTTTGGGATTCTGATCATGGCAGCATTTATGATCTTTATCGTAAACCCACCGGTTGGAGCATTTAACACCTGGCTGAATAATGTCCTTTCCGGAATGGGAGAATCCAGCAAGATGCTTCTGGGAGCGGTTCTTGCAGGTATGATGTCCATTGATTTTGGCGGACCGTTCAACAAAGCGGCATATGTATTTGGAACGGCATCCATCGCAAGTGGACAGTTTGATATTATGGCATCTGTTATGATCGGAGGTATGGTTCCACCGATTGCAATCGCACTTGCCACCACATTTTTTAAAAACCGTTTCACAAAGAGTGAACAGCAGACAAGTATCACAAACTACATCATGGGACTTTCTTTTATCACAGAAGGAGCCATTCCATTTGCAGCATCTGATCCGCTTCGAATCATTCCGCCATGTATAGTTGGTTCTGCAATAGCAGGCGCATTATCCATGATGTTTGGATGCGGATCAAGAGCTCCGCATGGAGGAATTTTTGTCATCGGAATTATTGACAATCCATTGATGTTTTTGATAGCATTGGTTGTAGGAGCTGTCGTAGCAATGGCGGGAATTGTATTACTCAAAAAGCCATTGAAAGCAGAGTAGTAACTTATTAATTTTCTAAATATTTTTTAAAGAACAGGAGTGTTGAATCATGAAAGAATTTAAGTATGT
>NZ_JAQESL010000034.1:0-25616 GCF_027697525.1 Coprococcus sp. AM97-35
CTGCCAGTTCCGCCACTGCGGCAAGAGATGCTCATACGGTTTTTGCGAAAAGCATACGCGCTCTGCACTGTCTTTTCAACCTCGCATCAATGGGCGGAGGTGGATTCGAACCACCGAAGCAAATTGCAGCAGATTTACAGTCTGTCCCCTTTGGCCACTCGGGAATCCACCCATTTTGTCTCTCGACAATATCTATTTATATCATAAATAAAAGAAAAGCGCAAGGGAATTTATCCAATTCTCCTGCACTTTTTCCAAATTTTTATACCCAGAATGACCACGCTGCATTCATCTGATTTATAATTGTATTCAGATCCCATTTCTTACGACTGTTGATCTTACTGTTCGGATCATTGATCAGTACCTTGCCCTCCTCTGTCAGCCCGGAAAGGACGATAAAATGTCCCTGGTTTGTAAAATCACCCGGTCCCATACTGCAGATGATCGGATGTCCTGCCGAAAGCTCGGATTTGAGAGTGTCTTCTGACCAGTTTGTAAGCTGTGCAGATTTTATTCCAAGTTCTGAAGCTCCTGCAGTCATAAGCGTCCAGTCTGTTCCGACTCCATCTACATAATATCCCATATTGACACTCATATCTGCCACATACTTCGGTGTAAATGAAGTATTGCCTGTAAGTCCTGTCGCCACCATGGAAAGGCTGGTCGGTCCGCATCCACCCATTCCGATATTCTCGGAACCATAAGATGCATATCCCCATACTTCGCTCCACTGGAAATATACCGGAATATGGTTCTGAATTCTGTAATCTTTCAAATCTACCGCCTGAAGTCCCTGCGCACTGAGTTCTTCCTCTGATCGTGCTGACTGTTCCGGATAATCAATCACCCACTGCAGTGCTTCCTGATGATCAAACAGCCATGTCAGCAGATCATCGGAATACTTTTCTCTGTTCAGAATGATTTCCTTCGTCTCCGGGTTTTTCTTATATAATTCGCCCAGCTGGTCTTTATACTGGTCAGAATCCAGCACCTCCTGGACTTTCTCAGCTTCTATCTCTTCTGGTGTCTTTGTTTCTGTTTCTGTCTTTGTCTTGGCAGAGGATGTCTTTTTTGCAGATTTCTTTGCATTTCCACTTCCACAAAGCATCAGGATCACAGCCAACACGATAATTCCTGCTGCTGCAAAAATGCCTGCTTTATATAGCTTTCTTTTCATCCTTCGTACTTCCCGCTTGCGCCTCGCCATTTTTTTCTGGCGCTGCTCCGCTCTTTTCCTGTCTTCTCTCATCATATGTCTATGGTTCTTCCTTCCTTAAACGATATCTCGTTAATGTTTGTTCCCTTTTTACGCATATTTCAGCCTTACTTTAACATATTTCTTCATGAGAAAACAGTCTTTTCCGACAAGTTTAGAATTTTTTAAGTTTAAAGCTCTGTATAATTACTCTCCAGAGTTACCTCTGTTTTCTGATCTCCGATACAGATCGTATAAGATTTTCCGGAAAATCTGTGAAAAAAAATGAAACAAAAAAGCCAGGCATTTGCTGTAAGTTCTGACAGCAAATGCCTGGTTTTGATATGCGCCCCGCAGGGGCGCCCGCGATTTTATTTTGCACAGAGGTCCTTCACTACTTCCCCTGCGATAATCAGTCCGACTACAGATGGCACAAATGCCACACTTCCCGGAATATCTCTTCTCTCCGTACATTTATGCTCTGCTCCTGGCGGACAGATACAATGGTTTCTGCAGCTGATTGCCATGTCCTCGATTGGTCTGGTCGGTTTCTCTTCTGAATAAACAACTTTCAACTTCTTAACATGACGCTTCTTTAACTCCCGGCGCATAACTTTTGCAAGCGGACACATCTGTGTCTTATAGATATCAGCCACTTTAAATGCACTTGCATCCAGCTTGTTTCCGGCTCCCATACTGCTGATGATCGGCACATTCATTGCCTGCGATTTCATGACAAGCTCAATCTTTGCAGTCACCGTATCAACTGCATCAACTACATAATCATACTCATCAAACGGAAATTCATCTGCATTTTCCGGAAGGAAGAAGCATTTGTGGATCCGCACATTCACGTCCGGATTGATTTCCAGCATTCTCTCCTTCATAACATCTACTTTGTATTTCCCTACCGTCTTTCTGGTTGCAATGATCTGACGGTTTAAGTTGGTAAGACATACCTTGTCATCATCGATCAGGTCAAATGCACCGACTCCGCTTCGTACCAGTGCCTCACATACATAACCGCCGACTCCGCCGATTCCAAATACGGCAACTCTTGAATTTTTCAGTTTATCCATCGCCTCTTTGCCAAGAAGCAGTTCTGTTCTCGAAAATTGTGTAAGCATCTTCTTCTCCTTCTTCTCTCATAAAATACCTGTAAACTCTTAACCAATCCACTTCTTGTTTCATTGGCTTATTTTCAATCTTTAAGTTCCACAATCATTTCTCTTTTGTAAATATCTGTCATATCCAAAATATTTTCGTCAAAATTCGGATTCGTTGAGCACACCGCAATCCTTGCTCCATCTGTCTGATATTCTTTTAAATAATAAGCTTCCCGGATCTCTTCCGGCTGCCTTAAAAAAAACGGATCTCCCTGCTTCGGAATCTGGATCTCGCTGGTATTCAATCCCATCCCAAGGCCTTTGCGCGTCGCTTTTAAAAAGCTTTCTTTTAAAACCCAGTAGCGGTAAAACATTTCCGTCTGCTCCGCTTCATCTGCATTCCGGATTCTCTCATATTCAGAAGAACAAAAATATTTTTCTGCCAGCCTTTGATGATATTTCCGCATGCATTCGATGTCGCAGCCTACCCTCTCTCCGGATACGCCTGCGCTGCACAGAACATATTTCCCAGAATGTGATAAATTAAAGGACTGCCCTGCATCTTGCGGTATCTTGTGTCTCTCCTGTATCTTCATCCAAAGATACCATGCACCCACGCTTTGAGCCTGATCCTCCCTGTGCTTCAGCCGGTCTGCTTTTTCCTGTCGGAACGCCGGAACTTTTTCATAAATTTTTTGATAATTTTTCTCATTAAGCAGATCAGATATATCTGCCAGGAAAGTTTTTACTTTTTCCATTTCCCGGATTCCCCTTTTCTTTGCCGACTTTTACACATTTATCCGCATTTTTCACTATATAACACCTGTAAAAAATATGCAAGGAATATCCTACTGATTTTATTGGATATTCCTTTCTAGTTTTTTATCCCTTGTTAATCTTATATAGACTATGGTATAATAAATAAATCTACAGGCAAAATTAAGTTACTATAATATTTTTAATATGTATCAATTCAGAAAGGATGTGCAATTTATGTGTGGATTTGCAGGCTATTATGGCGCCGGCGATTTTAATAGAGAAGAAGTCATCGACCAGATGGGTGAACGCATTGCCCACCGCGGACCTGACAGCAAGGGAAGCTTTGTTGATGACTATGTAGCCCTTGGCTTCCGCCGTCTGAGTATCATCGACCTTGAAGGCGGATCTCAGCCGATTCACAGTGCAGATGGCAAACATGTCATTATTTTCAACGGAGAGATTTACAACTATCAGGAAATCCGTAAAGAACTGATTGAGAAACACGGATGTCAATTCCAGACAAACTCCGATACAGAAGTTATTCTTCAGGGATACAAGACCTATGGCGAAAAAATTGCTTCTATGCTCCGCGGAATGTTCGCATTTGTAATTTACGATAAAGAAACTCACAACTTATTCGGGGCAAGAGACTACTTCGGAATCAAACCATTCTACTATGCACAGATGAATGGAAGCCTTTTATTTGGTTCTGAGATCAAGTCCTTCCTGGCTCACCCACATTTCCATAAAGAGGTCAACAAAGATGCCCTCAAGATGTACCTGATTTTCCAGTACACCCCACTTCTTGAAACCATGTTCAAAGGTGTATTCAAACTGGAACCGGGAACATACTTCACTTATGATGGAAAAGAACTTAAGAAAACAAAATACTTCGATCCGACTTATGCAAAGAAAGACCGCAGCTTTGACGAGACAGTAAAACTCATCGGTGAGACAATTCAGGATTCTGTTGATTACCATCAGATTGCTGATGTAGAAGTAGGATCTTTCCTTTCAGGTGGTGTTGATTCAAGCTACATCGCATCTACTGTAAAACCGATGAAGACCTATTCCGTAGGATTTGAAGTCGGCGGATTCGATGAGACAACCTTCTCCAAGGATCTGTGCGATATCCTTCATATGAGCAATGCAAAGAAAGAAATCTCTTCTGACGAATTTTTCGATGCTCTGCCGGAGGTTCAGTATCATTCCGATGAACCACATGCCAACCTTTCCGCTGTACCGCTGTACTATCTGTCACAGCTCGCAGCCAAAGATGTAAAAGTAGTCTTAAGTGGAGAAGGCGCAGATGAGATGTTCGGTGGATACGAGACATATATCCCAAGCAAATCCGGTGATATGTACCGCAAGATCGTACCTGCATCTATCCGTAAAAAACTCGGAGACTGGGCAAAACACCAGCCAGACAAGAGAGGACTTAACTTCCTCAAGAGAAATGCAACTTCCGTAGAAGATTCCTACATCGGCCAGGCATTCATCATGGACAACGAAGAAGCAGATGAAGTACTCGCTCCTGCATACAAGAGCAAGATGCGCTACCAGGACGTAACCAAACCGTACTTCGACCAGGTAAAAGATCAGGACGACCTTCATAAAAAGCTCTTCCTCGATATGCATCTGTGGCTGCCACACGACATCCTGCTCAAAGCAGATAAGATGACAATGGCACACTCCCTCGAACTGCGTGTACCATACCTCGACAAAAAAGTCTGGGAACTCGCCCGCAGCATCGACAGCAAATACTGCGTAGACGGCATGGAAACAAAAAAAGCCTTCCGTACCTCCGCCCTCTCCCACATCCCAATGGACTGGGCAAAACGTAAAAAACTCGGATTCCTCGTACCATTCAGAGTATGGCTCCGGGAAGATAAATACTATAATAAAGTAAAAGAAATGTTCCAGAAAGACTTCGTATCCGAATTCTTCAATCAGGAATTACTGCTGAAATGGCTGGAAGATCATAAAAATAAAGTCGGAAATTATCATAGAAAGATTTATACCGTATATTCATTCTTACTGTGGTATGAACAGTACTTTGTCCTCAGATAGAGCAGTGCCAAAATAAAAGAACACGCAAATTTCATGCTCGCATGAAAATTTGCGTGTTTTTTTATTTTGATAGAGCGATAGCTCGCACAGCGAATGAACCGCCAGGTTCACGAGCTGTGGTGCACTGCTCCTCCCCTAAATCATTCGACCAACAAACTTTCTTATCTAAAACACACCAATCCCCAAGGGGAACAGCGCCAGCGCCTTCCCCGCCCCGGCACCCATCTCCCCAGATTGGCTGCTCATCTATCGCTACGATGATGATGTCCTTGTCCTCACTCTTACTCGAACCGGCAGTCACAGCGACTTATTTAATCTTTAAAAAATAGAAGCAACTAGTCAATGGTGTGCTACCACAATTCCCATTTTAACTGGCTGCTTCTATTTTTATTCTTCTTACACCAACCCAAACGATCTCAGCACATCCAGCCACATCGTAAGCGTAAACGCACTCAATAACGTCGTCATCATAATCACCCCGGAACTAAGCGTCCCCTCATGTCCCATATTCCTTGCCATAACAAAACAGCTGACCGTCGTAGCAGATCCAAGCATCACCAGAATCGCAATCAACTCTTCATTTCTAAATCCAAGAACTGCTGCTACCGGCAAAAAAACCGCACAAAATCCAACCAGCTTCATAAACACTGCCACAATTGTCGGCTTCATTTTCGATGTCGCTTTCCTCAACTCAAATGTCGCTCCCATCGACATCAGACCCATCGGCGTCGCTGTCGCCCCGACATTGGATACAACCTTATGTAAAATTGTCGGCATCGGAAGCTTAAGTGCAGACCAGACAAATCCCGCCACAATTCCAATAATGATTGGATTCGTTGCAATCCCCTTCAGCGTTTTCTTTACCAGCGCCTTATCAAAAGAATTATTCCCCGGTTTAAACACTGAAAGTACCACAACCGCCATAATATTATAAAGCGGCACACTGCCGATGATCATAAGCGGTGCCATTCCCGCAGTTCCGTAAATATTCTGGATAAAAGCAATTCCAAGAAGCGCCGCACTGCTCCGGTAAGTCGCCTGTATAAATTCGCCTTTAATGCTCCGATCTTTCCACAGCAGTGAAATCAAAGTTGATATCGTAATACTGATCGCCGTCACCATAAAACAAAAAAGAATAAACTTAATATCCCATACTTCCGAAAAATCCACGGTCGCCAGCTGTTCAAACAGCAACACCGGAAGCGGAACCAAAAATACAAACTTGTTCATCTTTGCCGCAAAGACTTCATCCATCCACCCCAGTTTTCTGAATAACATTCCAAGTAACATCATCAAAAAGATCGGAATCGTTGCATTCAAACTGAAAATTAAATTTTCCATAATCGTTCCTCATCCTACTCATTTATATTTGCATATCGTTATTTTGAACTCTTTCCAGAAACCTGTCAACAGCATTTTCTCACATCAAAAGAATGATTGAGATTTAAAACAATTTATACTATAATGAAATAACACTTCGGGGTATGGCTCAGCTTGGTCAGAGCGCACGGCTGGGGGCCGTGAGGTCGCAGGTTCGAATCCTGTTACCCCGATTTATAATTAAATTTTTACTTATCATATATAAAAAATAAGCCGGGACATTCGCCCCGGCTCAGCATGAATATGCAGTATTACATTTCCAATGCAACTATTATGAAAATTTTTTATTAGTCTTTCTGTTTGCTTTCTTCAATCTTCCGCTTGGAATCTTTCCTCACTTCATCCCGAAGCCTTTGGATATATTCCGTAAACTTACATTCTTCATTCCCATATGTCATCTGAAGATCATACTCCAACGGAATCCATGTCGAGATATCCGCCTCATTATGCTGGATCAGCGCCTCCAGCTTATCCAGTGATTTATAAAGCCTCGCCTCCTGTGTCTCCATCGCTTCCATCTCTTCAAATAATGCCTTCCATTCTGCACGGACCGGTTCCGGAAGTATATCCGTCAGCTGCTCCACCTTTTTATTCTCAACCTTTCGGTCCTTATCCGTCTTTTCAAATGCCGGAATATCTCCGGTGATCGCCTCACCCATATCATGGATCAGACACATTTTTATCACCTTATCCATATCCAGCTCCGGAAATTCATCCCCAACCAGCATTGCCATAAACGCCAGCCGCCAACTGTGCTCTGCCACACTCTCCAACCTGCCACTTGAAGTATACGAATGTCTGGTGTTACATTTCAGTTGTTCCGCTGTCTTTAAAAAATCCAGCAATCTTCTTATTTCCATAATTTTCTTCCGTTCCTCCATAATTTAATTTTCCATCATAAAATAAAACAATCGAGTAGGCTGACTCCTACTCGATTCGTATACTTTATCCACTTAACTTGTGTACCATTTAGGTAATAATTCTACTTTTCGCAGAAAATACCCTACTCTTTTTTCACTTTCTCGCGCTCTTCTATGTATTCCTGGTAAAGATCCAGCGTCATCTGCGCTTCTTCCAGCGTCTTTCCTTTGAACTTGGATACTTTTTCGTTCTCATACCACTTTTCTTCGATACATTTTCTGAGCCATCCGACCAGATTATTGATGTATGCCTGCTCCTGTGACAGCTTGAAAGCTTTCCGGATCACATCCGGCTGGTTATCGGATACCTGAAGCAGCACCTTGATCTCCTGGATTGTGATCGGTTCATTTCCAAAAATATCGGCAACTTCTAAAATCAGTTTTTCATTAACCGGAGTTTTCTTTGCAGCCAGTACATTTGGCGCAATCTCTTCGCCCTCTTCTTCTCCGGATGGCATACGCTGAAGGTCTGAATGATGGATACACTTCGGATTCTTCTTCACAAAGAAACGGATTCCTGTAACCTTTCCACCCTTCCCGCTCTTAACCGGCTCATAATCAAAGCAGATCTCGGAATACTCGGATTCTTCCAGCTCTTTTTTCGCAACTTCAAGTACTTTTCTACGGAAATTCCGCCAGTCTTCAAACGGTGCATCCTTAATCTCTGCAAGCGCTTCTTCAAAACGTCCCTGCTCAACAAGACGTTTTACTGCTTTAGATGCATTTGCATCAACTACATTCAGTGTAAATTTAAGCTCTGCGATCGTGTATGGATTCTTCGGCGGTCTCGGTACGATCAGCTGGTCACACTGTTCCCTGTCAAAACGATAATACTGGGTTCTCAGGATTTCGTAAACACGGGTTGTAAACAGGGATTTAAAAGAGCACAATACATCAAGACTCATACGGGTATAGTCTTTTTTCAGGTTATAGATATGAGGTTTCATCTCTTTAGTAAATCTGGTCGTAAACACGCCATCTCTATATTCACATTTATTCACTACATTGAACATGATGAAGTTCTCTTTTTCATCGTCCTCGATACTTACTACATGTCCCAATGTCTCTTTTGATACTTCTTTCAGACGGGAATAGATGGAGTTTCCTGTTATATGAAGATAATTCTTAACATCCTTGGTGGAAACCTTTGCGATCAGCTCACCGTCTTCTACATATGCTTTTGCGATTGCAATATTAAGAAGCTTTCTTTCAAATAATGATGTACTGGATTTACTTTCGATCAGCACATTGGACCGGGAGACCGTATCACGATCCAGCAATTGTTTCTCTTTTGGTTTTTTCTGTGTTTCCTTCATCGCTCATACCCCTTAATTGTTTTCTTCTGTATTATTGTGTACTTTTGAGGTGTATTAAAATCCCCTCTACACCCCATATAATCCCTTATTGTGTACCATTCGGGGTAACCAACCCCTTTATATTGGGGATTTGTGTACCAAAAAGGAACACCCTCCCCTAAAAAGTACCCCATAAAATGGGGTTTCTGCCTTTTTTTACGTTTTGTGTACGTTTAAGGTGTGTATTGTTCTTTTCGTGTACCATTAAGGTACCTTTTTTGATAAAAATTGTGTACCAAAACGGTACGTCTAGGTTGATTATATACAAGAACCCCCCTCTTGTAAAGCCTTTTTTTAAATTTTTTCGACACTTGTGTACAGAAAAGGTAAAATTGCCAACCCTTCAAGTACACTGCGTAACCCCGCAAAGTAAACAACAACCCCCATATATGTACACCTCTTTGCCCTCTGAAGTAAACAACCTCCCCCGTTTCCGTACACAAAATATTCCCCGAAATGCGTCAACCACGGGCTTTTTCAGCCCTCCTAATATAAACAAAGGAACTTTAATAAGCTGTTGTTATCTTTAATATATATATACATGCAAATTTTTACCCCAAAAGGTACACATCTGGCGATTTTGTGTACTAAAAAGGGGAAAATTAAAATTATCAAGTGGTTTCGCCAATGAAAATATAAACAATCATAGACAATTTCCCAGTAATTCAGTATAATTCCTCTGTGGATATTCTGGAAAAAAGTTGTCCACAAGCTTGTCGAAAAATGGGGATAAGTATCATTTTGGCAAGTTATCCACAATTTAATAGAATGAGAGGATTTTTTATGCAACGAGAAAAATTTTCTTCAAGACTCGGATTCATCCTTATTTCTGCAGGATGTGCAATCGGTCTTGGTAATGTCTGGCGTTTTCCTTATATTGTAGGAAAATATGGTGGAGCAGCATTTGTTCTTATTTACCTTGCATTTTTACTGATTCTTGGACTTCCGATCATGGTAATGGAATTTTCTGTCGGAAGAGCCAGTAAAGTAAGTGCGGCGCTTTCCTTTGACCGTCTGGAGCCAAAAGGAACGAAATGGCATTGGTATAAGTATGGAGCTATGGCCGGAAACTATCTGCTGATGATGTTCTACACAACAATTGCAGGCTGGATGGTCCAGTATTTCATCAAGATGATGACTGGTGAATTTGAGGGAAAGGATACTGCCGCTGTTGCAGGTGTGTTTTCCGATATGCTTGCAAAACCCGGAACAATGACTTTCTTTATGATCATTGTTGTTGTTGGATGTTTTGCAATTTGTGGAATGGGGCTTCAAAATGGAGTGGAAAAGATCACAAAGGTTATGATGCTGCTTCTGCTTGCACTGATGTTGATCCTTGCAGTACGTTCTGTAACGCTTGATGGGGCTTCTGAGGGGCTTCACTTCTATCTGGCACCGGATTTCCACAAAGTCGTGGAATATGGCTTATTTGACACGATTTTTGCCGCTATGGGACAGGCTTTCTTCACATTAAGCCTTGGAATCGGCGCAATTGCTATTTTCGGAAGCTATATCGACAAATCCCGCAGTCTTACAGGAGAAGCAGTCCTGGTAACACTTCTGGATACCTTTGTTGCTTTGATCGCGGGTCTGATCATTTTCCCGTCATGCTTCGCATATGGGGTGGATCCGGGAGAAGGCCCGAGCCTGATCTTTATCACACTTCCGAATGTATTTAATTCCATGGCAGGCGGAAGAATCTGGGGAGCCTTATTCTTCTTATTTATGATTTTTGCTGCGGCATCGACCGTAATCGCCGTTTTTGAGAACATTTTATCCTTTGCCATTGATTTGACCGGATGCAGCCGGAAAAAGGCTGTAATCGTCAATATCGTGGTTGTGGCGGTACTTTCCATGCCTTGTGTTCTCGGATTTAATGTATGGAGTGGATTTATGCCGTTCGGAAAAGGTTCCGGAGTACTGGATCTGGAAGATTTCCTGGTAAGTAACAACCTGCTTCCACTTGGAAGTCTGATCTATCTTCTGTTCTGTACAAGCCGTTATGGATGGGGATGGAAGAACTTCCTGAAAGAAGCGGATACCGGAGAAGGATTGAAATTCCCGAAATGGGCGAAATTTTATGTAAGCTATATCCTGCCGCTGATTGTATTATTTATCTTTGTACAGGGATATATCAGTAAATTTATGTAGGATAAGAAAAAAACCACCCTAAAAGGTACACAAAAAAAGATCATGTGTTCGAATTTCGGACGGTACACATGATCTTTTTTATATGTGCCTTGGCACATTCTTTGTCAGCAAAAAAATCTATTTAAAAAAATTTTAAAATTTATGAAAAAAAAGCTTGCATTTTTTATAGCTGTCTTATATAATAAATCTTGCGTTACGGAAAACCGAATAATGTATGCGCTTTTAGCTCAGTTGGTAGAGCAGTAGACTCTTAATCTATTTGTCCAGGGTTCGAATCCCTGAAGGCGCAGTATCAGCACTGTTTTTGATGAATTAGCATCGGGGACGGTGCTCTTTTTTTAGAATCTGTTTCTACAGATGGAGACATATGTAAAAGTAATCGTTTATTTCATTTGTGGAAAGTTACTGGATATGTGGAAAAATAAAGGAAAATCTATTTCGTGTACTAAAAAGGGGACTATTTCAGTCCCCTTCTACTACATCTTGCATAAAATATTGATTGCATCCTTGTTCAGGAGGCATTTTTCATGTTCATTCAGATAAGCTTCAGAAATTGCATCTTTTTCGACCATGCCACCGAATTCACCGGCGGATACGATGCGCTGAGCCTTTTTATTGCCGTCTTCTGTATTCGGGAAGTCTACCATCAGGTAGTAGACACCGTCATCTTTATACAGACGGCTTTCTGATGCCTGGCCGTATCCAAGGATTTTGCAGAAGTCGATTGCATTATCCAGACTTGGAAAGAGAATCTGCCAGCGAACGGTCTCTTTCTCACTGCTGTCAGGCTCAATCAGCATACCGGAAGCTTCAGAACCATCTTTTTGGATGGATTCCAGAGAATTCTCAGCCTGGCAGGAGATCGACAGCATCAGGCTCCGGTCAGGAAGAAATGCACCGTAAAATCCCTGGATTCCATTGTCTGTGTTAAGCCCAAGGACTTCTTTCCCTTTCTTGAGAAGAAGATTCAAAAATTCTTCGGTACGCTCCCTGTCCTGTGTCAGATCTTCCAGTGAGTAGCCAAGTGCGGCAATCTCTGCTTCTGTGATAAGGCAGTTCATTCTGGTGTCGGATACTTTCCAAAAAGTCATATGCTCACCCCCTGATTTGTAAAATCTATTGCTTTTGTAATCTTATTTGTTCTATAAGTTATATAACAAAACGGGTGTAGTGTCAATATATTTTCTATATTTTATGATTTTTTCAGAAATATTATTTGTTTTTCATTCGTTTGATCACTTTCAGTCGGGTAAATTCTTCCCGTTCCTTCTCTTCCAGTGCATTTGTAATCGTATATACGAGATTGTCATACATCGGAATCGTAATATTTTTCAGGGCATTTGCCCTTTTCTGTGTCTTTTTGATACTTGAAGCCAGCCGGTACGCTGCATTTTCTACCTCAGAAAGCTTGAGTGTCAGCTCTTTAACACGGCAGAATGCATCACGGGCGATATCGATGGATTCTCTGGAAGTACTGAATGCATAGGTTGGTCTGGTATTTTCTTTTTCGTACTTCACTTTCGGGATTTCTGTTCCCATAATGCTTCGCGTCTGGATGCGGATAGAATCCTCGATCGGAACTGTATAGGCAAGTTCTTCTACTGTACTGATCCCGTGCTCGATATTCGCCCTCTGAAGGCACTGATAGGCATAGGTGAAGGTTTTATCGATTTCTTCCTGAATATCCTTTGCTTCGTCGATTAAGCCCATCAGCTCGCGGATCAGAATGTTCCGCTTCTTGTCCATCAGCTCATATCCCTGTCTGGCAAGTGTCAGTGAATTTTTCGCAAGTATCAGATTTCCCTTGGTGGGAAATGAACGTGGATCCATAGACTTCCCTCCTTAGCCTTTGTAGTATACGTCAAGAATCTTGGTATCGACACGGTCAAGTTCTTCTTTTGGAAGGATTCTAAGCAGTTCCCAGCCAAGATCCAGGGTTTCCTCGATGGTACGGTTTTCATTCGGTCCCTGGCCGATATAACGCTCCTCGAATGCCTTTCCGAATTCCAGGTATTTCTTGTCAATCGGAGAAAGCTCATCTTCTCCGATAACGGAAGCAAGATTCCGAGCCTCTCCTACTTTAGCATATGCAGAGAAAAGCTGGTTTGCCAGGTCCTGGTGGTCTTCCCGGGTATATCCTTTTCCGATACCGTCTTTCATCAGACGGGACAGGGACGGAAGAACGCTGATCGGCGGGTAGATTGCCTGTCCGTGAAGATTCCGGTCAAGTACGATCTGTCCTTCGGTGATATAACCGGTCAGGTCAGGGATCGGGTGGGTAATGTCATCATTTGGCATGGTCAGGATCGGGAGCTGTGTGACAGAACCATTTACTCCTTCTACGATTCCTGCACGTTCATATAAGGTGGCAAGTTCACTGTACAGATATCCCGGATATCCTTTACGGCTTGGGATTTCTCCTTTGGAAGAAGAAACCTCACGCATGGCTTCGGCAAAGGAAGTCATATCGGTAAGAATGACCAGAATGTGCATATTTTTTTCAAATGCAAGGTATTCAGCGGCGGTCAGCGCAACCTTCGGGGTGATCAGACGCTCGACGACAGGATCGTTGGCAAGGTTCAGGAACATTGCCACATGGTTTGCAACACCGCTCTCCTCAAAGGTTCTGCGGAAGAAATCAGCTACGTCATGCTTGACACCCATTGCGGCGAATACGATGGCGAAATCCTCATTCGTGCTGCCGCCCAGAGAAGCCTGCTTTACGATCTGTGCGGCAAGCTGGTCGTGCGGAAGACCGTTGCCGGAAAAGATCGGCAGCTTCTGTCCACGGATCAGTGTGGTCAGTCCGTCAATCGCAGAAATTCCGGTGCGGATATAGTTACGAGGGTATTCACGTCTGACCGGATTTAACGGAAGTCCGTTGACATCGCGCACCTCTTCAACCGTGATCGGTCCAAGGTCGTCGATCGGTTCGCCGATTCCGTTAAAGGTTCTTCCAAGCATTTCTTCGGACAGACCGATTTCCATCGGATGTCCGGTAAGTCTGGTGTGGGTATTGTTAAGAGACATATTTTCCGTGCCTTCAAATACCTGGATGATTGCTTTGTCCTTGTAGACCTCCACAATACGTCCCATTTTGTGTTCTTTGCCGTTTACGACAAAATCTACGATTTCATCATAAAAAGCATCCTGAACGCCTTCCAGCGCGATCAGAGGGCCGTTAATGCTGCTGAGGCCTAAATATTCAATTGCCATTTTGTTTTCCCTCCTTACGCGTTCTTTTCCATGATGCGGTCATGGAAAGCATCAATGTCTGCCAGATACTGGTCAAGAAGCTGAAGATTGTCATTTGGAACATTGTATTTGATCGCAATGACACGTTCAAAAATATTTTCCTCCTTGAGGACAGACATTGGCATATTCATGGCTACCAGTTCGCGGCAGCGTTTGTATAAATATAAAATGATTTCCATCATTTTGTACTGCTTCTGCAGAGAGACACAGGTATCATCCTTGTGAAATGCATTCTGCTGCAAAAATCCGAGACGGATGACTCTTGCAATTTCCAGAACCAGTTTCTGATCGTCCGGAAGTACATCACTTCCGATCAGCTTTACGATTTCCATCAGGCTGCTCTCCTGGTTCAGAAGTGCCATGATGCGGTTGCGGTAGTCAACGAATTTGGGTGATACATTGTCGTGGTACCAGGCGGCGAGATCGGTCAGATACTCGCTGTAGCTGGTCAGCCAGTGGATCGCCGGAAAATGTCTTGCGTAGGCAAGGCTCTTGTCCAGACCCCAGAAGCAGCGGACGAAACGTTTGGTGTTCTGTGTGACCGGCTCGGAGAAATCGCCTCCCTGAGGCGATACGGCGCCGATAATGGTCACGGATCCGTCACTGCCATTTAAGTTATGCATCATGCCTGCGCGCTCGTAGAAAGCAGACAGACGGCTGGCAAGGTAAGCCGGGAAACCTTCTTCTGCCGGCATCTCTTCCAGACGGCCGGAAAGCTCACGTAAGGCTTCTGCCCAGCGGGAAGTAGAGTCGGCCATGATCGCTACGTCATAGCCCATGTCACGGTAATATTCAGCCAGGGTAAGTCCGGTATAAATACTTGCTTCACGGGCAGCTACCGGCATGTTGGAGGTATTGGCGATCAGAGTGGTTCTGTCCATCAGAGGATTGCCGCTCTTTGGGTCCACAAGTTCTGAAAACTCTTCCAGCACCTGTGTCATTTCATTTCCACGCTCGCCACAGCCGATGTAGATGATGATATCGGCGTCAGACCATTTGGCGATCTGGTGCTGGGTCATGGTTTTTCCGGTACCGAATCCGCCTGGGATTGCTGCAGTTCCACCCTTTGCGATCGGGAACATGGTATCCAGGATACGCTGTCCGGTGATCAGAGGGACACTTGCCGGGAAACGGTAGCTTGTCGGGCGCGCCTTGCGGATCGGCCAGTGCTGTATCATGTTGAGCTGTTTTTCTGTTCCGTCGGAAAGCCGCAGAGTGACAAGTGTATCTTCGATTCGGTATTCTCCGTCCGACGCGCAGCAGATTACTTCACCTTCCACATCCGGCGGAACCATACATTTGTGTACGATCGCACTGGTCTCCGGAACCTCCGCTATAATATCTCCGCCATGAAGATAATCTCCTTTGGCCACGGTGACGTGGGTATCCCATAATTTGTCGCGGTCAAGCGAATCAACGCTGACGCCGCGGGTGATAAATGCACCGCCGCCTACATTTGCGATCTGCTCAAGCGGGCGTTCGATTCCGTCAAAAATATTGTTCAGGATTCCAGGTGCCAGAGTTACAGATACCGGGCTTCCGGAAGCCTCCACGATTTCTCCCGGTTTCAGCCCGGAAGTTTCTTCATAGACCTGAACAGTCGTGATGTCTTTGTCCAGGGAAATGACTTCGCCAACCAGCTTTTCCTTTCCCACATAGACCATTTCCGACATCATGAATCCGGTGTCACCCTTCAGATAGATGACCGGACCGTTTATTCCATAAATAGTTGCTGTCTTATTCAATTCCTGCACCTCCTGCTGCAAAACTGAACTGATGATATTCGTGATCGACTGCAGCCTGGAAGCTGTGATCGATCAGAATATTACGGCCTCGGATTACAGCACGCATACCGCCCATAAAATCATATTCACTGATGGTGATCGTCATGCCGGTACGTTTTTCCAGTTCTGTCTGTTTCTCCTTATCAGAAGGAGAAATATAAATGGTCATCTCCTCGCCATCTGCAAAGCGTGCGGCTTCGCGGATTTTGCTGCAGAGATAGTCCAGATATTCGTCTGTTTTTGTAAAGTCAGAAAGAAGTTCCTTTACTTCATCAAACAGCCTGACTTTTAATTCATTTTGTGTTTTGCCAAGAGCACGTTTCAGTTCGGTTTCGGCTTTTGCCGCAGCTTGATTTACCTGTCTTCTGGCTCTTAAGGTTTCGGATTTGATACGGACCTCAGACTGTGCGGTCGCTTCTTTTTTATGCTTTTCAAATAAAGATTCAAGCGCTTTTTTGTGATTGTCAATGATCGCATTTCCTTCAGAACGGGCTTCAGTCATGACCGTTTCCTGTAAATGCGCTATTTTCTCTTCAAGCGTCATTGTCTCACCTTCTATGCCTTTCTAGTTAAAGTTTCAGTCCAATCGCTTCATTGACGTATGAGGTAATGAAATCCTTTTTACGTCCTGTTCCGTGTCTGTCCGGAATTTCGATCAGAAGAGGCATCTTTCTTTTTAACTTGATCTCATCGATGAGATCCGGAAATTCTCTTCCAAAGCGTTCCGTCAGAAGAATGATACCGATCGACTTGTCGTTCATGGCAGTTTCCAGCGCATCACGCAGCTCCTGCTTTTCATGAACTACGACACCGTCCACGCCGGCAAGCCGCATTCCGGTATAAGTATCCACGTTGTCACTGATCAGATACATTTTCATGATTACAGTCGGCTGATGATCATGAAGGAGATGATAAGACCGTACAGGCATACACCTTCTGCAAGACCTACGAAGATAAGGGATTTACCAAGGACGCTGGAATCCTCGCTGATAGCTCCAAGAGCTGCGCTTGCTGCACTTGCTACGGCAATACCGCCACCGATGCAGGAAAGACCGGTAACAAGAGCTGCTGCAATGTAACCAAGACCGGTTGCAAGGCCTGCGCCTGAGGCAGCGGCGTCTGCCGCATGTACCGGTACACTTCCAAAGAGCATGATCCCTGCTACAAGGAAGGTTCCAAAGTAAGAAAGAACATTGAAGGCAAGTGCACATTTATAACGTCCTTTATTTTTTTCTCCGAGCAGGTAATATCCGAATGGAATGAAAATGCTTAAAACCAGTGCGGCAATGAGAATAAGTTTAGTTGCTAAAGTCATGATAATTTCCTCCTAAAATGAAAAACTAATTTTTTGCAGTACCTGTATAAGGTTTAAATTCGCGGCCGCTGCCTTTGTAGAAACGGCTGAACATCTCGTAATAGACAAGTCTCAGGACCTGGATTCCAACGATCAGTCCTTCGAATCCACATACAAACAGGTTGCCGAGTACGATCACTACCCAGTTAATATGCCCGCTTTCGGCACCGGCAAGCATCAGTACAACCTCCATGATGGAAGCGTGGCTGACTGCGAATGCACCGATACGGATAAAGGAAAGCGTATTTGAAAAATAGCTGAGCAGGGTTTCAAATAATTCAAAGAATGCCTGGGTGACAAACATTGCTTTGCTTTGTTCCATTTTTTCGGTTTTCTTTTTGATCTTGTTCGTCAGCGGCTCTTTCAGTGCGATCAGAAGAAGCGGTACTCCGAACATCACTGCAAGAACGATTCCACCCGGCAGAGAGTGACCTGTCATGAAAAGAACGATGCAGGTAACTGCTGCCCCGTAGAATATCAGCCCTGCCACGCCGTTTGCATCAAACCAGGTTGCTTCGGTATCTTTGGCACGGATGCCGTTGATAATATGGAAAATCATAGAAATCAGGATGATTCCCATACCAAAAGCAATCGATACGATAAATACAGTATTCAGCTTTCCGATAAACGGTAAGGTGGTCATATGATTGATTGGTCGGATCCATTTGGCTTCTATAATGTCTTCAAATCCAAACACACTTCCAAACATAAATCCAAAGAAGGTGGAGAAGATTCCGGCAAGTGATACGATTCCGGCAAGGTTCATTTTCTTTGTGAAATACAGGATCGCACCGCCGATAAAGAGCAGCAGCCCCTGACCGATATCCCCGAACATGGCGCCGAAGATAAAGCTGTACATGATACCTACAAAAATGGTCGGATCCATCTCACCGCTCTTGGGAAGTCCGTACATCTTGATGAACATTTCAAATGGTTTGAAAAGCTTTGGATTCTCAAGCTTGGTAGGAGGTTCTCCAAAATACTGTTCCCGGTCCTCTTCTACTACGATATAAACCTTGTCATCTCCCTGTGCCTCTTTGATAAATGCATTTGCATCTTCTTCGGACATCCAGCCGCAGAGGATGTAGTATTCTTCCTGCTCGTCTGTCTCGGTTCGTGCCGCAAATTTCCGAATATCAAAGTTATCGGAAAAACGTTCCAGCTGAATTCTTGCACCGAGTAGTCTGGAAGCGTTCTTGCGGAACATCTCCTGACGTTTATCCTTCACTGCCTGGATTTCATCGGTCAGATTCTGGACTTCTTTATCCAGGCTCCGGTAAGCTTCCAGCGGGGTTCCGCCAAAGTCTTCCAGCAGATCGACTTTTTCAAAGTGGAGAGACCGCATGATCGAATCGACCTTTCCTGCATCAGCATCCGATACAAAATAAACGCCATAGACATAAGAGGCATCTCTGGAGCCTTCCAGAAATAATGCATCAATATCTTCAAGAAGCGCTTTTTCCAGCCGGTGATAATAATCCACATTGATTTTTCCAAATCTTGTGCGGATGTATTTGTACTGCATGATCTCATGCAGGTCAAAATCCAGAGAAGTAAAAGGTTCCAGGACTTTCATACGTGCCTGGATATTCTCTCTCTTTTTTTTCAGTTCTTCTTTTTGCTGCTGCAGATCCATGTAGTCATGATTGATAGAACGAATCATCTCAAGGATCTCGTCTTCGCTCTGATCAAAGGATGGCTCTGCTGGCATGTCTTTCATATATCCCAGAAACTGTGTCACTTTTGCGAGTGGATCACGGTAAGGGTTCATTTCCAGAAATGGCATCAGATTATCTACTGTCTTGAGCTCCGTGAGTGCATTTTCAAGCTGCATCTCATATTTGGAAAGATACCGGTTTGTCATGCGGTCGATGTCGGCGCGTGGTCCGGTAATGCTCAGGAACTTCATCTTAACAATCATTTCGCTGTTCCTCCTATATAAGTTAATGTCTCACGTGCAGGAAGTCCGTAGCGAACACATTCGAGCACAGTTGTAAGCTTATCAAGCTCCTCCTCTTTCAGAAAAAGATAGGTATTCACGGTTGCGATGGAATAAGGGTTACTTCTTCTGTCTGCCAGGTAGAGACGGTACAGGCAGTCTTTGTAAATCGTTTCGATGGACGCTGGTGTCTGAGTATCCGTGTGACGCAGATAAGGCGTTCTGGTAACCAGCTTTAAAAATTCATCGACAGACGGTGCTTCTACAAGATCCTTCAGCTGATCTACATGAATCCGGTAGTGTACCGGGATCAGCAGTGTGGAAATATCCGGCGGAAGCATGTTGTAATATTTTTTAGCACGGTAGATCCACTGCAGATTCAGCAGGTCGATCTTTGCTCCGGCATCTCTGGTGAAAATTTCCAGTTCCTTATGCTTCAGAATCTTTTTGCGTTTCTTCCACATGGTTGTAAAATAGTACAGATTCAGTGCCAGATCGTAATCAAAAAGGGTAGGGTTCTCCGCATTTTCCAGACGTTTTAACGGTGCATAGTATTCTGTGCCCTTTAAATTTTCCACCAGCTCACCGATATTCCCCGAAGTGATCAGTTTATCGATGGAGAGATCCGAATATTTGTCGAAGAATATTTTCTTATGATCCAGATCAAAAGGCTTCTGATAGTGGTTGAATACAATACGCAGACAATAGTTGATCAGATTCATCTCGTAGCGCTTCAGATAAAGCTCCAGGAATTTTTTCTGATCCATTCCGGAAAAACGGTACAGGCGTGTATAATCACTGTAAAGTGACTGCACAAGAAGCTTCTCGATCTCACCGCGGTGAAGACGGTTTTCGTCCATATCTGCAAGGACATTCCGATATCCGGGATGTTCCTTGAGATAAGCAGCAACTTCGGTTACTGTATGAAATGCGGCGATGTTCTGGAAATCTTCATCAGTGAGCAGTTTCGCCTGCATGGCGCGTACTTTTGTTACGATGCCACTGTATGCAAGTAAATTTCCCATATGCTATCCCTCTATGATACGTCTGACAATTTTCTCGGCATATGCCGTATGCTTTTCTTCAAAATCTTTTTTAAGTTCTTCGATCGCTGTCTGGTTCTTGCGGTTCTGCCTTGCAAGAATCTCATCCATCTGACGGTTTAATCCTTTGTGGATATCGTTCAGCTCCTTTTGGGTGTGATCTTCAAGTTGTTTGTCGAATTGATTGCGTTCATTTTGAATGCGTTCTTCCAGTTCTGATTTCTCCAGTTCCGCGTGTTCCACAACAGCTTCGGCTGCGTGTTCGATTTCGGAGAGCTTTTTAACAATATGATCCATTGTCCGACTCCTTTCTTAGAAATTATTTATACATTTTTAATAATGCATACATATTCTACTACTTTAAATTAGAAAAATCTACTAAATAATAAGAGAATATCATAAGAATATTTTATACAAAACTTATAAAATGTATTTTTGGGTTTTCAAATATTTCAGAATAGTATAAAATAAATAAGGTTATACATATTTTCACTAAAGGAAGAGAAAGATATATGAGGTTAAGAAATGTACCAGGAGCAGATGCTTATCTGACAGCTCATCCCCTTGTAATTAAAAATGAGACCAGATATCGCGGCACCTGGAAAGAGACTTTTCAGAATCCGGAGAATCCGATCCATATTGAGATCGGGATGGGAAAAGGACAGTTTCTTCTGACGCTTGCAAAGGAGAATCCATCCATCAACTATATCGGTATCGAACGTTATTCAAGCGTACTGCTTCGGGCGCTGGAACGCTTTGACAATGACGAGGAATACAAGGATGTCAACAATATTCGTTTTATCTGTATGGATGCGACAAATCTGCCGGAGGTTTTTGCTGTCGGAGAAATTGACAAGATTTATCTGAATTTTTCAGATCCGTGGCCGAAAGCACGTCATGCAAAGCGCAGACTTACTTCCAAGCAGTTTTTTGAGCGGTATGACAAGATCCTTGCCTTTGACGGAGTCGTTGAATTTAAGACAGACAACAGAGAGCTGTTTGACTTTTCACTGGAGCAGGTGGAGTTGGCAGGCTGGGTACTTCTGGCGAAGACCTATGATCTTCACAATGATCCGACACTCAGCAGAGGGAATGTTATGACTGAGTACGAGGAGAAATTTTCCGGGCAGGGACATCCGATCCATAAACTGATCGCAATGCGCCAGTAAGACAATTGAATAAAATGCAACAGGCAGATCATAAAGGCGCTGAGTGCGTAAGATGATTCCTGGCAATATAAGAGACAGCAGATACGGAGCAATCCGCACATCGGCTGTCTTTTTGCATATATTGTAGAAAGAGGAAATCAGGAAGGAACAGATATGCGGAAAAAGCATCATTTTCAGAATTGTATGCGGGGGTTTTGCTATAAGAATCCAAGATTTAATAAAAAGCTGATCTGTTTCAGAAATTCTTTTCAGGAAGTCTATAAAATCTTAAACCCGAAATGTGGATGCCACTAATCCAGTCCTTTTTACATAGCCTGAGATGGCAGAAATGAGGAAAGTGTATGGGTATCGCATTGATCACGAAGGATTATGAAAATACAGTCGGAAAGCAGAGGATGCCGGTAATTGTGGAGTTTTACGCATCATGGTGTCCAAAGTGCGGAATGATGTATCCTGTTGTGGAAAGGATTGCCAGCCGGTATCAGGGAAAATGGATTTTTTATAAGATTGATATTGATATATCGAAAG
Organism: Coprococcus sp. AM97-35; assembly: GCF_027697525.1. Classification (NCBI taxonomy): domain Bacteria; kingdom Bacillati; phylum Bacillota; class Clostridia; order Lachnospirales; family Lachnospiraceae; genus Coprococcus; species Coprococcus sp. AM97-35. The sequence continues at coordinate 22,009 of NZ_JAQESL010000034.1, forward strand.
AGATTGCAGAGTATATAGGCATTGAGATCGTACCGACGTTTGTGGTGTACAGAGATGGAAAAATCTGTGGATATACAACCGGAGTTCTTCCAGAAGAAACTCTGGAAGAACGAATCCGGGAAATGTTAAGAAAATAATTGGTGGAATCAATTATTCGTATGATGAATATTTTGCGCAGATTGCATTGACTTGCTATGTTAAAATTCGAATACAGCAACACCGTATGGCGGAAGATCGTAACCAAATGAATATGGTCTTCCATCACATTCCTGTTTCTTTGCTTTATATACTGCCGGGCGGGCTTTTCCGCTTCCGCCATACTGCAATTCATCACTGTTCAGTACCAGGCGGTACTGTTTGCCGCGCGGTACGCCGACACGGTACTCCGGTCGTTCGATCGGTGTGAAGTTACATACGAATAAAAGGTTCTTTTTTGCGCCCTTTGAATGACGGATGAAGCTGTAAATACTTCGTGAGCTGTCATCTGCATTGACCCACTCAAAGCCTTCCATGCAGGTATCCTGTTCATACATGGCTTTGTTGTGTGTGTAAAGATGCAGCAGGTCACGGTAGAAATTCTGGAGTGCCTGATGCTCCGGCTCTGCAAGGAGATACCAGTCAAGCTCGCGCGCCTCGCTCCACTCGCGGAGCTGTCCGAAATCCTGTCCCATGAAGAGAAGTTTCTTTCCAGGATGTCCCATCATGAAAGCATAACCGACCTTCAGGTTGGCGAATTTCTCAAATCCAAGACCAGGCATCTTATTGAGCATAGAACATTTTAGATGTACCACTTCATCATGTGATAATACAAGAATATAATTCTCGCTGTATGCATAGGTTAAGGCAAATGTCATACCGTAGTGGTCGCCTTTGCGGAAATATGGATCCAGCTTCATGTATTCGGTAAAGTCATGCATCCATCCCATGTTCCACTTCAGGCTGAATCCAAGACCATCATCTTCCGGTTTGCCTGTTACTTTTGGCCATGCGGTGGATTCTTCTGCGATCATCAGTGCGCCAGGGTTACGTCCGGTAGTAACGGAATTCAGATGCTTGAAAAATTCGATTGCTTCCAGATTCTCATTGCTGCCGTATTTGTTGGCGATCCACTGACCGTCTTCTTTACCGTAATCAAGATACAGCATGGAAGCAACAGCATCTACGCGGAGACCATCGATGTGATAATGTTCGATCCAGAACAGTGCGTTGGCGATCAGGAAGTTCTTAACTTCTGCTTTACCATAATCGAAGATCTTGGTTCCCCAGTCCGGATGTTCCCCTTTCTTAGGATCTGCATATTCAAAGGTAGCTGTGCCGTCAAAATCAGCGAGTCCGTGTGCATCGCGTGGAAAATGTGCCGGTACCCAGTCAAGGATTACGCCAATCTTATTCTTATGGAAATAATTGATCATATATGCGAAATCTTCCGGCGTACCATAACGGGAGGTCGGAGCATAATATCCGGTCACCTGATATCCCCAGGAGCCGTCAAATGGGTATTCTGAAATTCCCATCAATTCGATATGAGTATACCCCATCTTTTTTATGTAGTCTGTAGCTGCATGCGCAAATTCACGGTAGCTGTAGAACCCCTCATCTTCACGTCCCGGATGGCGCATCCAGGAACCGATATGTGCTTCATAAATGGAAATCGGTGAGGAATGGAAATCCCATTCTGCCCGGTGCTTCATCCAGACACTGTCACTCCATTTTAAATGGGAGATATCAGCAATCCTTGAGGCAGTTCCCGGTCTCAACTCTGCACTGTTCGCAAATGGATCAGCTTTGTAAAGCTTATCTCCGGTCTGTGTCTCGATACAGTACTTGTAAAGCTGTCCGAGCTGTGCTTCCGGAACAAATGCGGTATAGATTCCAAGCGGTTCCTGACGCTTCATAACGTTTGCATCTTCACTCCAGCCGTTGAATTCACCGATTACGGAAACTGATCTGGCATGTGGAGCCCATACTGCGAAATATACGCCGGATTTTTTGCCATCTTTTACAAAATGTGCACCCATTTTTTTATAGATTTCATAATGGGTTCCCTGTCCGAATAAATATTGATCTAATTCGCCGATTCTGTAATCAGCGGGTTTATCTTTTGTTACAGTTTTTACAGACTTTTTAGCTGTAGACTTTTTAGCAGCAGTTTTAGCAGCTGCCGGTTTTTTTACAGTAGATTTTTTTACGGCCGTCTTGTGGGTCGTGTTGGTCTGTTGTGCTGTTGTTTTTTTTACTGCCATCCCATTCACCTTCTATCAAAGATATTTAGGAATATTATACTAGAAATAGCGATAAAAAGAAAGAGTTTTGGACAACTTATACACTTCTTATGTAAGATGTCTAAAACTCTTTGTTTATAGTTATCGGTTTGGTCTGCATATACAAAAGAACGCGCCGGAAGCGCGTTCTTTGTAGAAATCTTATGATTTAAAATCATCTTCTTTCAGGATGATGTGGTCTGAATTATCAGTGCTTCTTCCAAATACCCGTTTCACAAGATGTTTTACATTTGCTTTCTGGGAATGTGAAATTGCTTCATCCATGATCTCTTTTACTTCTGCAACAGTAACCGCATGATCTTCTCTCTGCATCATATCGATCCGGCTGTATAATGCAAGGATTCCCATTTCATCGATACGGTATCCGTTTTCCTTAGCATAGGTCTGACCGAATGTAACCAGTTCATCATTGATGAATACCGGAAGCTCCAGTCTGGAAGTAAATTTACGTTTGAATTCGCGATGGGATGCAAACATTCTTTCCAGCGGTTTCTTCTGGTCTTCCAGAAGGAAGAGAAGTTCGCCGGTCTGTTCATCCATCATATCATTCAGTTCACGGATGGTTCTGTCATTCATCTTGGAAGCTTTTTCGATGATCAGTGCGCCACCGTTCAGCTTATCGATGATACTTCCGATGTCCTTTTTGTTCAGAGAATCACCGGTTACGATTGCAACTTTACCCTGTTTGAGTCTGCGCTGTTTCTGGATTGCTTTTACAATATCAACTGCGAGGACTGTTTTTCCGCTTCCCTTGCGGCCAAGGATCAGGATGTTGCCTGTGCGGGAAGTTCCATAACGGTTACGGCAACGTTTGTCGTTATCAAGGATTTCAACAAGCTGTTCACTGACACCACGGATCGGTACAAAGTAAGAGAACAGCTGCTTCTGCTCTTCAGTAAGTCCAAGCTTCAGTCCGATCTCACTTGTTGCACTCAGATCGTAACGACCCTGTACAACGAATCCGGTATCGAATTTACCCATGCGTTCGGTGATTTCATCTTCTGACGGTTCTTCGATTTCAAGAACTTCGTCAATATCCGGAGTTGGCTCTGATTTTGAAGTTTCTTTCTTTGGCTCAGGAGCCGGTTTCTCGTCAAATTCAAGATCAAGATAATCATCACTGCTATCTAATTCTTCTTCATCTTCAAAGGAATCAAGGTCTGCAAAATCACCATCATCCTCGTCAGAATCATGATCATCGATATCGAGAGCAGATTCTTTTTCAAAATCAAAATCCTCTTTATGATCTTCATCTAATTCATCATCGATCTGGTAGTCATCTTCGTCTTCATCCTCGTATTCTTCGTCATCGTCATACTCGGAATC
>NZ_JAQESL010000035.1:0-11747 GCF_027697525.1 Coprococcus sp. AM97-35
TATCTTTAACTAAGGGAAACTGGCATATGCCTGCCGGACGTGTCAATTTATATGGAATTGTGCAGCATACTTAGAATCAGCATTAATGAATTTCTTGCAGGTGAAGATATCGGTGCTGAAAATGTAATTGAAAAATCAGACAGCAATCTTATTCAGATTACAAAAGAGAGTAAAAAGAAACAAAAAAATTTAAAAACAATTCTTGCTGTAGTAACTGTTTTTGCAGTAATTGTCTCTGCGATCCTTGGCACTTTATTCTTTCACAAACTGATACAGCCAAAAAATTATATTACCGCAATTGATCAGACAAGTACTGAGATGAAAACAGCAGAATTATTATCCGGAACAGACGGCGCATATCTTTTTCATTATTTTACAAAAGATGAATTTAAAACACTCACCATTTATGTATCTGAATATCAGTCTGGGACACTGATCAGTAAAAGTAAAGTGGCTGATTTGGACTATGACGGAATCGATTCCCCTTCCAGAGGCGTCATTGCTGTTGTGCCGGATTTTGAATCTTTTAAGGTAAAATTAATTGTAACAGATGATTATGCAAAATATTCTACGGATTTTCCTATTTTAGAAAATATAGAAAACAGAGAATATTATGGCAGAAGTGCAAGCCAGATAAAAGGGAAGATTCCGATTCAGATTCATTCAGCTTCGACAATAGAAGGCAAGACTGCTATCCCTTCAGACTCTGAGCAGGGATTAATGGCTCTAATCTATGGAAAAGACGGGTTGTCAGGGATTCCTATCACGGAAATGGAAAAAGGAATCGTTGGTGTGGAAAATGATTATGTATATTATCTTTCCTTCCAATTTGGGGGTAATCAAAGTTTTTGAGGGGATGTCTTTTTGAGGGTTTAGATTGACATAGGACCAATTTTTAGATTGACGATTCCTTAAGGGTCTATATCATTGACAACAAATATTATAAGGCTTTCTGTATTTTTACAGTTTCATAGCACTGCGGATGCAGTTCTCAATAAATTCTTCTCCAAAATCTGTATTCAGGCTGAGATCAAAGTTTCCGGCTGCATCCCACATACGTCGGGTGTAATAGCGATAGTTATCTGCACGCAGTTTTTCATTTTTCTGAACCGTAGCTTTGGCTTCTCCCTCAGAGATATTCTGTCTCTGTGCCACTCTTCTAATTCTGCTCACAAGAGGTGCTGAAAAAAATACTTTCAAACAGTTTCCGGAATTTCTGAGAACGTAATCTGCACAACGACCTACTATCACGCAATTGCCTTTTTTCGCAAGATTGCGTACAACCTGGCATTCTGCCTCGAAAATTTTATCCTTCGGCGCTTCATCCTGTCTGTCTGTATTCAGATACATCTGATTGACCAGATCATAAAGAAGGCTGTTTGTCATGATCTCCTCGTTTTTCTTAACGAATTCCGGTGTGTATCCGGTGGTCCCTGCTGTCATCTGGATAATCTCCGCATCATAAAAATCATATCTTTCAGGAATGCAAGTTTCTTACCGATGAGTCTGGCGATAAAGCCTACCAGAAGGGCAGCAATAACAGTACCTTCTCTTATACCAGCCAGTCTGTCCGTTGCGATTTTCCCCTGATATAAAAGCAGGCAATGAAATTGCCGCCCGGTTTCAAAACACGCCATATTTCATGAAATGCTTTTTGCTTGTCCGGAAATGCATGAAAACCATTCATACGGACAACGGTATCTAAAAGCTTAAAACTATCGTTCTCTAATCTTCCTGACATTACGATTCATGAGGTGTCTTCCAATATGTCTATAAGCAAATGCTTTAAAGGCTGAAATTTCTTGATGATGTTCCTTCAACAGTTCATCTGGACAATCATAAACACCAAAATCCTGATTGATTCCCTCGCTCTGAATATAAGTATTGTTCCTATCAAACTCAATAATGAGATTTCTGAAATCCTTGACTGCTACTCCATAACCGCAAAATGCACCTGTACATTCCGAATTTTGTTCCTGTAACTTCTTTATGTAGGTTTTATCCAAAATGAAAGCTTCCAGTTCGTACCACTGATTTTCGAAATTAATTTCTACCCAGCTATGGAAAATACTTTTTGGAGCATTACGGTAAACAAACCCGGTCATAGCCCCTTTCTGCAATCTTTTATCAATCGTAAAACCATGTACTCTGCATGGAATATTGCAGGCACGTAAAAGTGCCATAAATAAAGTTCCTTTTGTATTACATTGTCCATAACCATCTGCAAGTACTTTTGAAGCTGAAATTCCGTCATCAATATTATATCCAAATAAAACATCATCTCTTACATAGTTGTAGATTGCCTTAATCCTTTCAAATTCACCCATTTCCTTCCATTTCATATTTTGAATAAGTTTTTGAATTGCCGGATTAGAAAAATCAACCATTCGTGTTTCCCTAAGATACTTATCTTTCATTTCCTATCGCCTTTCCCATAGGTTTTCTCACGACACAATGCATTCGCATACCTTTACGAATTTCAAATTTTTCTACTTTTAATCCTGCTTTTTTGCAACATTTTATGACCACATCTCTTGTTGGCACTTGGACATCTCCATGTCCGCATATATTTGCCAACGGCATTTCCAATGTATTCATTAGCCATACCAATACTTTATTGTCACTGGTCACATCTCTCAGTATCAATCTTCCATTTGGGCGAAGACATCTTTTCACACTGTCAAAAAATGCCTGTGGATCCGGATAATGATGGAAGCTCATAGAACAAATAATTGCATCAAATGAATCCTTTTCAAAAGGAAAGTTCTCACAGTCTCCTACAACAAATGTTGCATTTGAAATATTTTTCTTTTTTGCCTGTTCAATCATGGCAGGAGTCAGATCCAGTCCTGTATAATGTCGGTCTGGATATTTTTCTACTAATAAAGAAATCATCGGAGCAGGTCCGCAGCCTGCATCCAATAAATCTCTAAATGGCTCCTTCTCTAATTCTTCCAGAATATCCGGATAATCCTTCTTGCACATTTCGTAAATACCAGCATGGCTACTTTCATATCTTCCTGCTGCTTTTGTAAACTCTTTAATTGACAATTTTTTATATTCTTCATTTTTCATGCTTTTTTCTCCAATCACTGTGCCTTTTTCGCCTTGCATCCGCATTTCTTCATTTTTTTCATATAAGCATAAAACTGCTTATGCAATTCCCTCATTTCATCTGGTGCCTTCATAGCATGTTGATACATAAATTTATCTCCAAAACTACTTCCAAATGTAACTGCCAGCATAATCGTCAGAAATGACAATGGCAAAAAGCGAAAAATATTCATTTTCCATGGTGACAGTTTACCCTTTTGTTTTCGCAAAAAGTTAAAATTTCTTTTCAGCCTTTCCGCTGTTTTCCTCATAATTTTCCATTCTTTTTCCACTTTCTCCGGATCGTCTGATTCATAATACGCATCCGCAATCGGTACCACCATAGCAAGATGACAAAGCTGCCATAGATGCATATCCGTTACTTTCTGGTATGGTATATGAGCATGCCTCAATATCTCTGAAAACTGCTTAGTTCTTTCGGATTTATTTCCTGATATTTCTGCAAATGTTGTCGGCTGAATCAACCTTGGAGTGAGTGCTGCATCAAGGATACCATCATCATTTATACTTCCGCCTGCTCCTGGAAAAGCCGGTAATATTCTTCCTTTTCCGACAATGTCTTCCCATTTATTGTAACTGTCCAGTGAATTTATCATTGTAACAATCGTATTACTTTTATTATTTTTCAATTCAGTAAGTGCTTCATACAGCTGGTTTTCCCGGACAGTAAGCAAGACAAAATCATAAATATCATCGTTTGGTAGTTCTCCAAGAATCCTAATTTCTGCCTTTATTACTTCCTGATTTTTCTTATATAGCAATCCATTATTTCTTAAAGCCTCAAATCTTTTTCCTCTGGCATAAATACTTGTATCATAACCGGCTTCTGCAAATAAAGCTGCATACAAGGAGCCGATCACACCAGCACCATAAATCAATATTCTCATAAGAATCATTCCTCTCCTCTTACCCCAGTGCCACATCCAAGATCATCATCAAACTAAATCCAAGTGCAAAGAAAAGCGTACCGATATTCGAGTTCTGTCCCTGAGACATTTCCGGAATTAGTTCTTCAACCACGACATATAACATGGCTCCTGCTGCAAAGCTGAGTAAATATGGTAATGCCGGGATTACCAGCTGTGCGACAAGAATCGTCATTACTGCTCCAATCGGTTCAACGACTCCTGAAAGTACACCTCCCAGAAATGCCTTTCTTTTACTTTCACCCTCTGCCCTAAGCGGCATGGATATAATCGCTCCTTCTGGAAAATTCTGGATAGCAATTCCAAGTGATAAAGCAAGTGCACTTGTTGCTGTAATCTGTGCATTTTCAGCAAGAAATCCAGCATACATTACACCAACTGCCATACCTTCAGGGATGTTATGTAATGTAACTGCCAACACCATCATCGTAGTACGGCCAAGTTTGCTTTTCGGTCCCTCTGCCTGATCACTTCCAACATGAAGATGCGGAATCAAATGATCAAGTGCAAGTAAAAACAATATACCAATCCAGAACCCAGCAACTGCCGGAACAAACGATAAAGTTCCCATATTTTCAGATTGTTTAATTGCCGGAATCAGAAGACTCCAGATTGAAGCCGCAATCATTATACCTGCTGCAAACCCTGCAAGTGCACGTTGCAGTAACTTGCTAAGTGTTTTTCTCATAAAAAACACGCATGCTGCACCTAGCGTTGTTCCAACAAACGGAATCAGTATACCTTCAAAAATATTTATTCGCATTATATTTTCCTTCCATATATGCTCGAAAAAATTCATTGGCAAAAATAATTATCTTCAGCGGTATAGTATTAGTTCTATAGCTTATTGATTATATTGCCTAATACCTAATATATGTTATTCTATAATCTTTCATACTTTCATCATGTTAGTTTTAACTAACCATCTAGTATAAAGAAAACCGTGTAAAAAGCAAACTGTAATTTTACACGATTTTCTTATGCTTAAGTATATCACTTACGTAATCATATAACAATATATTTCTTTCAACAATTTACAAAACTGGGCGGTGGAATTTACTCTTTCACACAATAATGTTATGGTTGTATCTCCTTCTGACAGCAGTACTGTAAAAATATCATATCTTCCAAAGGTGTAAATTCTACGTTTTTGCATTCGACTCTACGATTGCTGCATCAATCTTCTGAAAACGTTCTGTCAAATCTCTTTCCTCCTTCGTGTCATCTGATACAATACGGTTACCATTACAGAATTATTTTCCCAAGCTGCCAGAATGCCACCGCACTCGCCGCTGCCACATTCAGCGAATCAACGCCATGTGTCATCGGAATTTTAACCGTATAATCACATAACGCTATTGTCTCGTTTTCCAGTCCTTCACCTTCATTTCCAAGAATAACTGCCAACTTTTCTTCCTTCATCAGTTCCGAATCATCGATGCTGACCGAATCATCAGTCAGCGCAAGTGCTGCCGTCTTATAGCCAAGCTTTTTCAATTCTGCAATCGCCTGTTTTGGCCAGATTACTTCCCGCTTGCACCGCATTTCATTGCTATCCCGGATAAATGTCCACGGAATCTGAAATACGGTTCCCATACTCACCCTGGAAGCCCGTCTGTAAAGCGGATCACTGCATCCCGGACTCAGAAGTACCGCCTCCATATTAAGAGCCGCTGCAGACCGGAAAATTGCTCCTACATTTGTCGGATTCTGCACATTTTCAAGAATCGCGATTCTGTTTATCCCATCACACAGATCCTGAAATTTTCGAAGCGGTTTCCGTCTCATTGCGCAAAGCATTCCTCTGGTCAGTTTGAAGCCTGTCAATTTAGTCAGCACCTCAAAATCCGCTGTAAAAATCGATACTTTCGTATCATCAAATCTGTTCATAATCTGACTTGTTTCTTCATTCTCTTCCATCTGCTTCTTTTCAACAAGAACAGACAGTGGCTCATAACCCGCATCCAATGCTCTGCCGATCACCTTCGGACTTTCCGCAATGAACATTCCCTCTTCTGGGTGATCTTTATTCAGAAGCCGTGCTTCTGTGTACCTGGCATAAATATCCAATTCCGGCGCATTAAAGTCTTTGATTTCTATTACATTCAGCATTTCTTTTCCCCTGTTTTCATCCGTATATTTAATCTGATCACCTTTTACAGACCTTCGCGATACACCTTATTGATCGTTGCCTGCGCATGTTCCAATTCTTTTTTCTGGATAATTGCATTCCGATCGCTTAGAATTGCCAGCATCTCATCCACCACATCTTCCGGTCGCGGATCTGATATGCGGTACAGATAGCCGAGCATTCTTGTTGCTGTATAATCTGTGTTCATCTGTTTATAAGCAATTTCCCTGCAAAGGCTGTCCGGATAGCCTTTCTGTTGCAGTGCTTTGTATAGTTCATCCTGTTTTGATTGTGCCATAAATTATTCTCCAATATAATGCTTTTTATTATTCTTCTCTTAAAAATATTGATTCCAACAATCTGCATCCCGCTGCCGTCTTAAAAATACGGCATTTCGCATTTTCAATCGACACTTTTGAAAAATTACTCTCACTTGCATTTACAAGAAAATCTGCCTCTATTAAAATCTGATAATCAATCCCATCTATATTGGTGTATGTATGATGATGTGTGACCAGCCAGATAATACGCTCCACTTTCTGTTCTGATACAGGCATTCCTTCAAAAAACTCCTTTACCAACGGTTCACTTTCAAGTTCCTGATTTTTACCATTTGTGTTTCCATATTTTTCACGGCAAAGCGGACAGGATATATCATGCACCACAGCTGCAAGTTCAAGAATTCCCTGTGTGTTTTCATCCACACCTTCCTGCTCCCCTATCGTCTTTGCATACGCCCATACTTTCAGGAAATGTTCGATATCTCTCAAATTCCCCTGATAAAAATCAATCATTTTTTCAATGGCAACTGCTGTTATTTTAGATTTTTCGTCTTTCATTGCATTCTTCCTCCTGACTTCTTCTGATTTATCTTTTATAACTATAGCACACTTTTCATTCGCAAATCTATTTTTTGTCTTGTAGTTACGAATATCCGCATAAATAGAAAAAGCCCTTTGAAAAAAGAATTTTCTCCTCTCTCAAAAGGCAAGTTAAAAAATTAATATCTATGTGTTATAATGTTCCACTATATTTCGAACGAAAAAATATCAAAATTTCAGATATTTTTTACCTTACCAGACAGAATCCTCACACAATCATTACGCTTTCCTCGGGAGAGAGCTTTGCAACTACAATCCCGATAAAAGAACTTATGCTTTACTTGCCAGAAGAAGATTTTCTAAACATCTCAAAAGGCGTTGTTCTTCGAAAAAATCAAATTGTTCATATATCCGACGAAGGACTTTATACAATGACTGATGGTGCTGTCTTTCAAGGAAGAAAACGTAATCTGAGTCAGCACAAACAAATCCGTAAGGCACTTGGTTTAAATGTGCAGAACTATTCGGAGGTTTCAGAAGACAGCTCACTTCAATTATTTGATAGCTGTAGCTTTCTCAATGATATGCCACTTGCTTTTTGTATTATTGAACTTGTATTTGATGCGGAGGGACATGGTGTAGACTTTGTATTCCGTTACTGTAATGATGAAATGGCTGTTGTTGAGGGCGTTCCCGTTTCAGAAATGTTGAATCATTCCTTTTATGAAGTCTTTGAAAATGGGGATAAAAAATGGCTTGTTACTTATGCGGATGTAGCATTAAACGGCAACAAACATATCCTGCAGGATTATAGTCCGGAAATCGACAAGACTTTGACCATCTACTGTTTTCAACCTGCCAGCGGATATTGTGCATGTGTATTGATTCCGTCTTAGTGTTCTGCTATTTGGCGTATGCGATTACAAAATTATTTTTCTGTAAACAAAAAAGTGCGAAAGTCCTTGATTTTTTAAGGGTTTCCGCATCTTGAATTATCTTTTATTTTCTGAACCAGGCAATTTTTTTATTTTAACAAATCGAGCAGCGTATATTCATCTTTTGGAATCTTAGCTGTTCTATGATACTCTTTTATTGCTTCCACAAGAATCCCGGAATTAGAAAAATAATTAAACACGTAATCATATGATTTTACGTCAGACATTCTAAGATTTTCCTTGCAAAAATCACTTGGTTTTTTCCCTGACTTTTTGAATTCTTTATACTGATTTTCAGCAACCAGTAGTCTTTCTGGCTTCCTATCCATTTATAATCTTGTTGTTTACTGATGCTTCAAGTATAATAAAATCTATAAAGGAAATACACGCACAGCATGTGGACTTAATGCCTGATAATCCTCATGTTCGCGATATACAGGGAGGTTATTCTCATGGGGAAACAATCTACGAGAGAAAATAAGACAATTTATCAGATTTGCCGGGAAAAAGCCGGTCTCACCAGATCAGAAGCCAGTGAAAAAATGACTGCTGTTTCTGATTCTAAAATTGAAAAGTTTGAATATGAAATGCAGGAACCCACACCTTACGATATCATCCAGATGGCTGATGCTTACAAGCGCCCGGATCTCTGCAATTATTACTGCTCTCATAAATGCGAAATCGGTCATCGTTATGTCCCGGAGGTCGAAGTTTCTGATTTATCCAATATAATCCTGGAAACCATTGCCAGTCTGAATGAGATTAATCCTCTTACCACACGTCTGATCCAGATTGCCCGTGACGGTAAGATCAGCGATGATGAGATCAAGGATTTTGCTTTTATCAGTAACAAACTGGATGAAATTTCTCTGGCAATAGATTCCCTGAATCTCTGGGTTGATAAAACAGCCGGAGAGCAGGGACTAAACATCGAATTGCTCAGAGAAGAAAAAAAGAAACAGAAATAAGTATGAAAAACAAGGCAGCGAACCTATTTATGGTCCACTGCCTCTTTCCTTTACATATACTGTAACTGGTTTATGATGTATTCCGTTCTGCGGATAGCTTCTTCCACCTGATGTCTGGCATTATTGATTCGATCCTGCACCATCCAATCCACAACAAATCCATCAAAAAAATAATCTGCAAAGGATAAGAAATCTCCAGTATTGATGTTCAGATTACAAGCCATGTTCACATCATTTAATTCCCTACTGAAATTACGAAGATCATATTTCGCCTGTTCCATATTTTGTCTGGCCTGATCCATCTTGGAGTGTTTCAACATCGTAGAAAAGAATCCACCGCCAAACATATCCACCAGTCCCCAATTTTTTGCACTGTTCAGGTTTTCTTTTGCTGTCCGAAGACTACTTAACGCTCGTTGTCCTGCTTCAATCGCTTCTCGTTTCTCTTTTTCTATATCATATCCCATAATTTCTTCCCTCCTCGTATTTTTATGAGTTAGATGATATAAGTGCAATGATTCCGCCGATGATCAACAATGGAAATGCAATATAAATCAGTCCACCAACAACCATTCCTATCAAAATCACCGGAAAAAATACAACTGTACAGAGCAACTTTAAGATTCCCCAGGATGCTTTTACACCAAATATAAAAAATTTTCCAATAAACCAGATCATGCATATAGTAAATAGTAACGATAACATATTCTACTCCTTCTGACTCCTGTTATGATTTGAATCATTCATTTTTTTGATTGTTTACTTGATATAAACTCAGATGTATTTCTCACACCGATTTTACTACTGAATTCTGGGTTCTTCTCTATTTTTTCAATTATCCGAATTAACCTTATTCTCTGTGCCGTATCCATCTGCTCACCTCATTCTAACAGTTCTGCCTTTTGATATTTTCAGTATAACCGGACAACTTTTCAAAATATATACCTAATACAAAGAATTGAATATATGTAATTCTCAATTTTCGAGGAATATTAAAAAAGACCCAGAGGGAATTATTCCCTGCTAAGCCTATTGGTTATATAGCAGTATTTTTCATATTTGCTCTGATTTACTTTTTTTGTAATTTCTTCTCTGGAAATCTTCGAACCAAGGTGCATTCCTCGTTGCTTACACATATACGCTTTCATTGTTTCTATATTCTCATCAGCACTTCCTGACTCAAGTGAGCACATTTGCGAATTGTTTTCCTCATTATTTACATGCCACACTTCCAGAGCAGAAATTTGCATATGTTTTATGCATAACTATTGTTCCATTTGAAAACTTAATATCAATATCATTTGCAGAACCATATCTAACTATTTTAGCTTTCATTCCATTTCTCATTATCTTCTCTGTCCATAACCGTTCATTTTTCAAAGTACGCCTCAGTTGCGGAATCCCAGGTTTACCTATAGCTCCGTGAATAAAATCCTCATATTTTCTATCTTTCACAATAGTGCCATCTTTAAATTTAACGGTGATATGATTTGCATCTTTTACTTCAATAATCTCCGCCTCCTCATTACCTCTGTTTTGAATTTTTTTATCCCCTATATGATTTCTTGCATAACAGGAAGGCACTGCTACACTACCTGTACTAAATCTTTCCCATCTTGTTTTTACTATTTCTCCATTATCAAACTTCACTTTGATATCATTACTCAAATTATATTCAATCACTTCTGCCATCATCCCGTTCTTCATTTGTTTTCGTAAATTTAATCTTTGATTCTTTTTTGCCAGACTTGTATCTTTGGGATGTGAAATATTTCCTTTAACAAAACTTTGATAACATTTATGATATACAATTTCTCCATCCTCGAACTGTACAGTGATATTTCGACAACTAGACATTTTAATGATTTCTGCAACCATACCATTATTCATTTTTTTCTTTTCATATAAATGAATCGTTGCACGTTTATTATTTGATACATATTCCTTTATTGTACGTTTATCTTTCTCAAAGTTTATAAACTTATCATCCTTTTTGAGAACATCTCTGACAAAACTTTTCAGGCAACATTCCAATGAAGCTGACATAAATCTACTATCCTCTAAAATATAGTTTCTTCCACTAACACCAGAACATCCCGGTTCTCTAAAACGATAAAGTTTTATTCCCAACTTTTCAACTATTTTATTCTTTCCTTCATCATCTTTATTTTTAGTATGAGAATATTCACCATCATACTCAATCGCTATTTTCAGCTTATCATTATATAAATCAAGCTCTTTCCCTTCTAAACCAACTCTGTCAGAACGCTTTGAACGTTGTGGAATTCGAACAAACCCCAATGACTCTAAATAAAATCTTAATACCAATTCATTTTGTGATACATTTCCTCCAGAAATTGTAGGATGTGCAATACTACCGATACAAAAATCCCGCCAGGATACTCCCGTTCTTTTTCCGCCATCTTCAAACAAAATATCCATATCATGACTCCCCCTGTATTCAATAACCTCAGCAGTCAATCCATTATTCATTACCTTTTTCTCGCCAATTCGCTCTTCTCTATTTCTTGGAGCTTTAAAATGTTTTTCATAGTTGAAGTTTCCCTCAATAAAGTATCTCCAATTTTTTAACTTCATTTCTTTCCCATCACAAAATCTGATTATAAAATTTTCACAAGTACTATAACTTACAACTTGTGCCCTCTTTCCATCCCTGGATGTACTCTCTACCCCTATTCTTTCACTTGCTTTTGTTATGTATTTTCTCATTTACACGCCTGCATTCTAATTTGATAAGTGTTTCTTTCTAAAATCAAAAAATCCTGTTCTGTACACCAAAACATTATTTTTTGACTTCCTTTATTATATTTTTCTATATAAAGAAATTCCCA
>NZ_JAQESL010000035.1:11757-23421 GCF_027697525.1 Coprococcus sp. AM97-35
ATGATTTATTTTCTATCTAAAATTTTATTAAACCGACTAAAGACTCCATAGTTTGTGTGTTTGACTTACTGTTTATATCTATCTTCTCCTAAATATTTTTCTAGTCATTGCAATATAAAATTGCTTATACAGTCTCTCCCTTAAGAGTCCTGGTATTCTGGATAATATACAGAGCGACCGATATGACCATCATTATAGCGCACAAACCAATCAACAGATCTGAAACCATCGGTGTAATGTGGAACCATATAATATGCACCGCTGCAGTTCCATATAATAAAAAGGTTACTATCTTTCCATGCCAGTCTGCACCATGTACTTTTCCTGTCTTTCGTATCACAAGACATCCACTGACTACCATATACAGCTCCTTACCTGCCATTATTACGATTAAAAGAAACACATGCGGAAAACGAGTAAACAGACAGATTAACATCGCTGCCTGTGTCAGCTTATCAGCCACCGGATCAAGTATTTTTCCTAAATTACTAATCCTATGGAATCTTCTTGCGATATATCCATCAGCAAGATCCGTAAGACCAGACAGCAATAAGATTTCACCAGCTAACAGAGGATTTTTCTTTACACAATAACTCCATATAATTACCGGAATCAGACAAAGCCGAAAAAAAGAAAGAAGATTAGGAACCGTAATAATTCTATTCAAATTTTCTTCCTGATTCACTTCACTCTGCATGTACGGTCACCTCACTTTCCTTTTTTTTAGACATAAACCAATAAAATATAACACAAAATGCTAAAGCAAACACAACACCAAAAACATTTTGAATCACTCTAAGACTAACCGCTCCTTGTAGTCCATAAGTCTCTGCAGCAATGGCTAAAGCACCAAATGTGTTAAATACTGCCTGCCAGCCATATTGTGCTGAAAGTCCTACACCGATTCCACCAAGAATTCCTATATATGCATAGATTGACGAAGGAAGCAGAAAATATAATACTGTAAAACATATAACACCTGCAATATTTCCGACAATTCTTTTACGGACTCTGTAGTGCATATCTTCCATAAACGGCAAAATCGCGGACATGGCCGCAATACCAGCCCACATTGCACGTGGCATATTACAAAGTTCTGCAATGCAAAGGACAATCGGTACGCATAAAATCTGACATATCTGCCATTTTGTTCTGGAAGAAGTGATATCAAATTCTTGTATCAGATCTTTCAGATTTCTTTTATAAGTTCTGTTTTTATGATTTCGATAAAATACGAAGCAGGTAAGTGCTGCACCTAAAGCCATTCCGACTAATCGCATCTGATAGCTTTTTCCCGTAACATCATAACCATATAGCAGCAGATACCCAAGAACCAATGTAGATTGATTAAACATGAATGGATTATGGCATCCGAACAGAATCAACACAGCCAGTGCCGCAATATTTAACAGCATTCCCAATACCGGTGAAAACTGATTTGCTAAATGCGGACATACAGTCATAATTACAAAGAACAAAGCCAAAAGCATCGTAGATTGTCCGGTGTGGATCCCCAGATCCGCATTTCTAAACACCATGAGACATAATAAGACTACTACACCTACAATGCTGTTCTCATTTCCAAATAGGATGCTGAAAATACTAACAAAGAAAAAACAAAATGCCAATGTAACAGCTATCTTCACCAGATATACCCACATATGATATAATTTTTCTTTTAGTGTTTCACTCTTTTTCAACAGGTTTTTAGAACCTGCCTGATTTAACTGCAACTCCTGATAAAATGTCATATAAATTCTCCCATCTTCTAATTTATCTTAAAACTATATAATCTCATCTTTCTGCTTTGGCAGCTCTATAACAAATCTGCATCCACCATATTCACGGTTTTCTGCTTTGATTGTTCCTCCGGCACTATCTACAATCCGTTTTACAAGTGCAAGACCTAGGCCATTTCCTTCTGCTTTATGAGATCCATCTACCTGATAGAACTTGTCAAATATTCTGGATTTTACATCATCCTCTATTCCTGGTCCTTCATCTTCCAGAATGAACTTAACAGAATCCTGTTCTTGTTTCAGAAACATCATAATTGTCCCCTTTGAAGGGCTGAACTTAATCGCATTATCCAAAAGATTTATCCAGATATGCATAAAAAGTCCTTCATTCCCAGTATATTTAACTTCCTCCAATTCTACCTGAAAACCAATTTCTTTTTCTGTCCATTTTGTTTCCAATGAAAGAAATGCCTGGCGGATCTGTTCATCCAGACGATATTCTGTTTTTTTCATTGGTATATTCTGATTCTCTAACTTGGATAACAGCAAAATATTACCAACCAATCCGGAAAGTCTTTGGGTGTTAAATAAGATTTTTTCTACATATTCCTCTTGATCCGGAGACAGTTCTTCTCCCTGAAGCAGCATTGTATATCCTTCAATGGCATTAATCGGAGTCTTAAACTCATGAGAAACATTAGATACAAAATCCATCTGCAGCACCTCTGTTGCACGAAGTTCTTTTGTCATAACGTTAAAACTTTGATAAGATTCTCCAACTTCTGCTATACGGCTGTTCGTTTCCAAATGCTGTTCAAAATCTCCCTGAGAAACTTCCTTCATTGCTTTACTAAGTCTGGTAATTGGTTCCAGTAACTTTGCATTGATAAAGGAAGTGATCAGCCCTGCAATCAATGTATTGAAAATCAAAAGCCAGCCAAGCACAGATATGCTGCCCGGCAGATTAAAATAATGATTCAAAAAAGCAAATAATAAAGCAGATATGACTGTTGAAAATACAAGTGCCAGCCAGATTGCACCAGTCAGACAGGATCGGATCCGCAATCCTTTTTCTTTCTTTTGTTCCATTATTTTTTCACCACCTTGTATCCAATTCCACGCATTGTTACGATTTCAAAATCAGGGTTATCTTTAAAACGCTCTCTGATTCTTCCTATATGTACCTCTATCGTATGTGGGTCTGCCTCCGTCTCGTATCCCCATACTTCATCCATCAACTGTTGTTTTGTAAATGTTCTGCCTGGCGAAGCTGCAAGCTTATATAAAAGCAGGAATTCTTTTTTAGGCAAAACAAGACTTTCCTTATCAGTTGTAACCGTCATTGCATCATAATCAAACTCTGTTAAACCGATCACAATTTTGTGTTCATTCAGTATCTGTGCACGGCGAAGCAGTGCTCCAACTCTTAAAACCATTTCATTCACATTTACCGGTTTTACCATATAATCGTCACTTCCCGAAAGAAATCCCTGGCGCATATCATCAAAGGAACCTTTCGCAGTGATCATAAGTACCGGTATCTGATATCCTGCTGAACGGAGTTCCGACACCAGTTCATAACCATCCATAACCGGCATCATAATATCGGAAATGATCAGATCAATATACTCTTTATCCAATATTTCTAATGCCAGTGCTCCATCCGATGCACTTTTGACCTGATATCCATTCTTCTCAAGCACTTTTTGGAATAGCTGGCTTAATTCTTTATCATCTTCTACAATCAATATTTGAAACACGTTTTCCTTCCTCCTTATTAAAACAGATACCTTGCCCATCCAAGCAGATGCTGTACCAAAAGTACGTTTCTCTGACGCTTCTTTGTCAATTCAATTGGCTCTACATGATACGGATCACGATAGGTTCCATCTTCCAATACCTGTCGGGACACTCTTTCATATTCCATCATGCCTTCTTCCAACTGTTTATTAATCTCTTTGCTACGTATTACAAGCATCAGTTCCGTATCCAGATACGTGCTTCTCATATCCATGTTAAAGGAACCGATTACGGATAGATCATCATCAATCAGGATGCTTTTTCCGTGGTAAGAATAGCCGCCTTCATACTCCCAGATATCAATTCCTGTATTTAAAATTCTGTTTCTGTTTCTCGCATAATCAGCAGAACCAAACGGATTTCCATTGTTGGCAACCGAATTGGTCATGATAGAAAAATCCGGAACTCTCTCCGCAATCTCTTTCCATGTATTATACATCATATCATTGCAAATAATATATGGTGTATGAATTTTCACGCGCTCTTTTGCATTTTTCATTAGTTTTCCCAGTTGATACCAGACTACTGGTTCCTTGGAACCTGTGTGGATAGGATTTGACACTAATGCAATCTTTTCTGTCTCAAAAGTTTCGTCCGTGTAATCGGTATCGCAGATTCTTTCCTTATTCTCTTCAAAATATTTCTGATAGCCGTTCTGCAGCTCTAAAACTGCGTTCTTTACAGATTTTCTATTTGCCAGTTTTTTATTGTCATGAAAATAACCACTGTCTTCTTGTTCCCATATCGTTTCAAAATACTCTAACAACTGGTTAACTGAATTTTCTTTCTCAGGTTCATCGCAAACCACTAACACGTCTCTGTCATAGTTCTTATGTCCCGGAAAATCACCCAGGAAATAATTGTATGTATTTCTTCCCCCAAGAATATATCTCTTTCCATCTGCAATCAAATATTTATCATGCATTCTACCCATCATTTTCCACGGTTTCAACGGATTGGCCTTATTATATAGTTTAATTTCAACATTCTCATGGGAAGATAATCCATAGAAATACGGATTTCCTTCCATATCAATCCAGCTCTCCATTCCATCTACTAACAAACGAATATGTACACCCCTGTCTGCCGCATCATGCAGTGCTCCTAAAATCAATTTTCCACTTTCATCGGATTGAAATGCAAAAGTAGAAAGAATAATTTCCTTTTTTGCATTCTTGATCAAACGCACTCTTTGTAAAAGCGCTTCTGGATTCTTTTCTATGATTACTGCCCGTTCTGTATTTTCACTGCATTCGTTCCATGACCCATTTTTTGTTTCTTTTTTGGTTGTATTGGACACTTCCGGCTGCTTTTTATATGCAACGCAGATTCCGAGCAATTCATAAAAAGCCACACATAAAAAAATTGCCAGTATAACAAGAAGGATTTTACATATTTTATACTTTTTCATTGTACATCACCTGATTCCTTTTTATTTCATACTTATACAATACAAAGTCAATCTCAATTTAACCTCAACAAGGTTTGTTTTTTCATCAATGCAAAATCTTCTTTGTACAACAGACTGTTAGATATAGCAAAAACGGCCTTTCAAAAACAGTTAACTTCTAAATCAACTGTTTTTTTTCTCTCTTTATTACATTTTTTCTATATAAAGAAATTCCCAGAATACTTACTGCTATCACAATAAGGAATTTTCCGAACCCTGATATTGTATATTCTAACCCTCTCCCATAAATAATCTGGCTTATCGGTTGAAACATATTGGTTATCATAGATACAAATCCCATAATTCTCCCCATATATTCTTCTTTTGTTTTTCTCATAATATCAGATAAACATACTATTGAAAAAATATTAATATTAAACTGAATTATGCTACATAGCACCAAAATAGTAATAAATATTACATTCCTTGTTTGACACATCCACAAAATAATTCCCGTTATCATAACGCACCCGCCTATTCCAATAACAAGATTATTTGTTTTATTACTATCCCACTTTCTTCTTGTAAAAGAATAATAAAAAGTTGCACCGATTGCAGCTATTCCCAGGCTTCCTTCTGCATATCCATAGACTGTTGTACTATACTGTAACGTATTTCTTATGATATATGGAAATGCAATTGTAAGCAGCCCTGTTATTTCACAGGAAATTACGCCTGCATACAACACTAATTTAAGAATTTCTTTTTCTTCCACAAACAAATACTTTATTCCCTGTTTTATTCCCAATATCGCACTATCCCTTATGCATTGTTCATTTTTCATTTTTATTAAACTTTCCAAAAAAGCGGTAATCCCAAAACCAATTATAGAAAAAATAATAATCTTATTTATGGAAAATGTATTATATATAACTCCACCTAGAATTGGTGCTAATATTGCTGAAATAGACGATATCTGTGCTATTTCTGTATTAGTTTTATTTAAATCATCTGTAATTAGTGGTACTGCCGCCTGAGTAGCTGGTGTTTCTAACGTCCCTAATATCCCTAATATAAATAAAATGATGCAAATTGCTATTACTTTATTAGATAAAAGGAAAAACAAGCTAAGTATTATGCCTGATGTAAAGTCTAACATAACTATTAATTTTTTCTTTTTCACATAATCACAGATCCAGCCAGCAATTGGACTAAAGAAAATTATTGGTAGCATAGAAAATGCTATGATATTCGAATATATAACTGATGAACCTGTATTATCTAAAATGTACATATATAACGCAAATTTTAGCATTTGATTAATTACCAGCGAGTTTTCCTGTCCTATTAAATATAAATAATATGTATTCATTTTTTTCTCCTTTACATACCGATGGTATGTTATGTTCAAAAAATAAAATGGGGAAATTCCCATTTTATTCACAATATTCCATAAAGACGTGTTTCAATTTCTCTTTTAATTCTTTATCTAAAAAATCTACTCCCATATTTTTTGTCCATTCTGAAATAAATTCTATTTTTCCTGTTAATTCTTTCTCTGTAATATCAGAAATCGCGAGTAACAAACCTATATTTATTTGTAATAATATCTGTTCCGAAATCTCCATCGGATATTTTGTATCTACAGATCCATCCTTAATACCCTTTTCTACTATTTTGCATAAATCAGGTGCCAAAATATTTTTATTAATTTCAATCATTTTTGCAATCATCTTAGGACTTTGAATCTTTTCACTTTGGCGCCAAATTTTCATACTTATTTTGTTATAATATTGCTGCTCTTGATCTTCTATTCCTAACAAAAAAGCCTTTTTTATCAACTCAATACCTGTTAATTCAGAATATACTAATACCTTTTTAAACGGATTATTCTCTACTAATAGTTTATCCTCTATAGCATCCAATATATCATCTTTTGATGAAAAGTGATGATACACCGCTCCCTTAGTTAATCCATCCAAATTATTTACAATATCCTGCAAAGATGTGTTTTCATATCCTTTTTCAAAAAATAACTTACTTGAAACTTCTAATATTTTTTCATATGTTTTTTCTGGATCTCTTCTCATATTTTCCATCCTTTCTTACATACCTTTGGTATGTTCATTATACTTGTTATATTTGAAAAAAGCAATCTCTTTAATGTACCCGATGGCTACTCAACTGAGCAGCCATCTTTTCGATTTTCCAGACACCGTCTGGAATTTTTAATATGCCGGAATACCGTATCCATAAATATTGCTACTTCCGACTGTGTACTGTCTTTGCTTGCAGGCATCGCTTGAGTTACCCTCTACGGTATAAACTGTGCCATTCTCGCATTTCTCTACGATACCAACGTGGTCTGTTGTACCGTTGCCCTCCCGATAATATCTCCCGTCTTTGGTTCATAAGTGCGGCTTTGCCATTTCCCGTTTGACTTAAACCAGTTTGCACCGTCCACGCAAGGGTGTTCCATTCTCTGCCACAATCCTTACACTTCCACCAAGCCTTTCGATTGGCAAAGACCATAACCTGAGTTGGAAGTAACGGATAATTTCTGTCCGACCACTGCTTTTCCAGTAGCGGCTCTAATGTTGCCAAATCATTAATCCCTGCAATCACTCTCGCACCGGAACATATCGGGCATTTCTCTCCATTGGAACGAGCCTTAACGCTTGTCTTCCATTCGTGACCACAAGCACCTTTCCACCATACTTTTTTATTTGAACCGAAAGTAATGTCATCAGGTGTAAGCGGTAAGTTCTTCTCCGACCACTCCGAAACAAGCTCCGGGTGTACTTCTGCTAAACTGTTACTCATATCAAAACCTCCACTTCCTCTGTGATTAGAGTATATGAAGTTTTAGCTTTATCTTGTAGTTTGCGAATATCTGTATAAATAGAAAAAGCCCTTTGAGAAAAGGATTTCTCCTCTCTCAAAGGGCAAGTTGGCAAACTGGAATTTGGAACGTGCTTTATAAATTTTTTCCGATCCCCTCAAGTTCGTTCATGGAATCCTTGTTTTTTTCAAGTTCATCTTTGGCTGTTGCGTAATATGATTTTTTGAAAAGCATATCCCATGAAAGATATTTTGCCATACAGTCAAACTGCTTATCAATCAGCTCATACTGGATACTGTCTATGGGAGAACCGCCTACAACAATCGTGCCAACTTTTTTATTTTTTAACTGCAATCCACGGCAGTAGCACTTATCAATGATAAGTTTCAATTGTGCTGACATTCCCCACCAATAAACTGGTGTAGCAAAAAGAATCATATCTGCGGCAGCAATTTTATCAATTGTAGGATTTGTATCATCCTTATCGACGCATCCCTTAGAGCATTGACAGACACCACATCCCTTGCATGGTGCAATGTTGAGTTTGTCAGGTTCAATGATTTCAATTTCATTCTTTTCTGATGCTCCTTTTATAAATGCATTGATTGCTGTCAGCGTGTTTCCTTTTCTGGCACTTCCATTAATGATTACAATTTTCATGCTTGTATCCTCCAACTTCCGATTGAGATTTCACCTGTTTTAAGAAATTTAATAACTGTTATATTTTATTATTAAATTCTTCGCAACCCCTTGAAAACACTGGATTTGTCGCAGGTGAGCTTTCCCTTATTATTTCCCTTGTGTTATATCGTCCCATCAGTGTTTATGCACTCTGATAAGGGCAAATACAAGGGCAAGAAAAATCTATAAGACAGTATAACACAAAATAAAAGTGACATGGTGAACTGATTGAAATGCTTCGTAATTTTTGCTACTACTGAGTGATTAAATGATAAGGAGATGGGATACGATGAGAACAATATTTGCAGAATACAATCCACAGTGCAACAGCATTGATGTATATACTAATACGGGCTATATACTCCGTATTGATTGTTGGGAAGCAGAAAAAAATTTAAGAACCACACCTGGATCTGATTGTGCTTTGACATCGCTTGCAATCGATGAGCCATTAGAATATGCAAGGTTATATCTTGATGGGAATTTACAGATGTGGGTAGATGCTGAAGATTCATTAGAGTTATGATTATTCCAATCAAAATCTACTAGAATTTATTAAAAATTAGCTTCATAATTTTAAAAGGACAGCCCTATTGCTATGAGGCTGTCCTTAAAAATACAATAGATAAACCTAGATTATTCTTGCTACTATCTGATTGTTAAATTTTCTGTATTCCATATTGCAAATCTCCCTTTTCGCAATATTTTATTAGTATGAATGCCAGAATCGCTGAAAAAACACGTGCCAATACCGTACTCCACCATATCATAATCTGTCCACCAAATAAAGGTGGTAAAACAAGCATAAATATCAGCATCAATACTGGTTCAATGAATGTAAGAATGTATGACAATCCACTTTTTTCAGTAGCATAAAATCCAGCTGTCGCTATTCTGGTAATCGCAACAAATGGTAATGACACTAAAAATATAGGTACAATTTTAGAAATCTCAATACTTACTTCATAAGAAGCTCCGAAAACCCCTCCAATATTTGCTCTGTTTACATACATGATAATTCCACCACAAACAGCAAGAATTATTGCAAAAATGTATGCCATTCTCTGAACTCCTCTCAGGCTTTCTTGATCCTTCTCACCATAAAAACGGCTCATTAAAGGTTGACTTCCATCACCTACGCCCTGCAATATGAGATATATGATACAGATAATATAGGATACACATGCATAAGTTGCAATAGCTTTTTCTCCCCCATAAGAAGCGGAGAATCGGTTTATAAACACCAATGAAATATTAGGAGTCAATGCTAGCCCAAATGGTGCAAGACCTACTCTGAATATAGCGCCACACATTTCTTTTACATTTTTTAAGGATACATACACATAAAACTTTTTATTATATAATGCGTATATGATTGCAATTGCTGCAGTCACACCCTGTCCGGCTATTGTAGCTGTGGCTGCACCTTTCATGCCCATTTCATATATCCATACAAAGATAAAATCCAGAACAATATTGGTTATGAATCCACCAACCATCGCAAACATTGACCAGAAAGAGTTTCCATAATTTCTAATGAATGGCATCATTCCAGTTCCAAGAATCTGCAATATTGCTCCAAGTGCTATAATTTTGATATAATCTGTCGCATTTGTTAATATAATTCCATCTGCTCCAAGCAATCCTAAAATTTTAGACGAAAAGGAGTAAATAATTATGGTACTGATAACACTTACTATTACAAGAAGCCACCAGCTTGTAGCAATAAATTCTTCTGCCCGTTTTCCTTTCTTTTCTGCTGCATTAATTGAGTAATAAACAGCTCCTCCCATACCAATTCCTGTTCCAAGAGCCTGAATCAAAGCCTCAATCGGATATACAATATTAATAGCCGAAAGTCCAGCATCTCCTATGGTATTGCCTACAAAATATCCATCCACTATCGCATATATTCCTGATAATGCAAATGCTATAATAGATGGAATAACATATTTAAAAAATAATGATTTATGATTCATTTTTCTTACAATCTCCTTCCTTGAAAAGTCTGATAAACAGCTCTGTATTATCATTAAGACTTTCTATATTCTCTAATCCCATTTTTTCGATTACATATATTTCTTTTGAGTGCAGTTTTTCTATGATATCTTTCGTATATTCCATTCCTGATTCTGTGAGGCATATCAGCTTATTTCTCTTGTCTGAATCATCAGATACCATATTGATGTATCCTTTTTTCTGAAAATCTTTTAGTATCGTATTTACCGTTTGCTTAGGTATATTCCATTTTTCACTTATCATTTTCTGCGTGCATCTTCCATTACTTTCATAAAATGAATGCAAAACAAAAACTCCATTTGAAGACAGTCCCTGATCCTTTGACCATTCCTCATACATTGCTGTACATTCTTTCCATAAAGCATAATATCGTTGCAACTGTATTATCATATTATTATCTTTTCTCATCTTTTTCCTCCTTAAATTAGTACGAATCCGGACTTTTGTATTATAGTCCGAGTTCGTACTAATTGTCAAGATTTATTTATATACTTTTTCTTTATATAAACAATCAATAGTCCCTTACTAAGGACAGGAAGATTATGAAATTTCCCTGTCCTCTTTTAATAATATCCTCGTTCTTCCATCCAGTCTTTCACATAACATCTGATTCCAATATAAATAATATGCGACAGTAATAGCAATACAATAAGATTTATCGGATTAGCGTTTTTAATCCATTCTCCAAAGTAAATTACAACAGCTGTACTCGTTATCGCTACCACGATACTGATGATATCCCAACAATATTTCCGGTAGATTTTTCCTACCTGATAACCAATCCCGATTATCAGCCACCCGGTTATTACGAATAAAATTGCCATGACAGTACCGGCAATCAGCCAGTACACAATCCCGGAAAGAATACTGTTAGGTATTCCACTGCTTAACTGTCCGAAAGAGTCTGCACCTGTCACAAACTCCCGAAATAAACTTCCCATTCCTTTTCCTAACGCACCGAAAAAGACGACACAGTCGTTAAGGAAAACCGGCGAAAGAATCGCAGTAAACAGTGTTGTTGTTATGCTGTACCATGCCAGTAGAAACAAGATACTTTCATAACCAATCGTCATATTTTTATATTTCTTTTCTAACTGGCTTTTACGGCTATCGCATTTTTCTTTTGCTTTCCGGTAAGCAGTACGGTCACATTTTTCACATTTCTCATAAGGCACTTTTTTCTCAACAGCTAC
>NZ_JAQESL010000036.1:0-23118 GCF_027697525.1 Coprococcus sp. AM97-35
TTATTTAATATTCGTTATACTAGTACAACGAATACTAAGTAACCATCATATTGACTTGCATATGGACAATTATTCTACGTCAATATAGCAGAAACTTAGTATTCATTGTACTAGAAGCTGAAGGGCATGTAGCATCTAGCGTTTTAAAATGTTCTACTTTGAAACGCCATATATGCAAGGTCGGTTATGGTCAGAAGCAAATGCAGATGTATCAGAGTTAGTGTTAGTGATTTCCATACGCTGGACAGGTGATGGATTTCACCCCGGATTATTCAAATGATTGCCTACTTACCTTTCTCTTCTAAAATTTGTTTTACTATATCCTGATAATCCTTATACATTTCCTTTTCTAGCTTGCCTGGAGATATTAGACAATGTGCAGACCAAACAGATAATGTACTAAACACAAGTATGAACAACATTAAACTAGCAAAAAAAGCAACAAAATTTTCATTTTTGTCTATTCTTAGGTTTTGGTTGTAGCAAAAAGTTATTGCCGTAGAGATAATACTAGACGCTAAAGCAGTTGAAATAATATTACTAACTTCTCCATATCTGCTCTTATCTCTTTTCCGAACTTCTAAATATTTTATAAACTCTTCCAATTGCTCTATTGTATAAACTTCATACTTATCTCTAATCATTTTTTGCCATTCATGGTAGTTATGCGGTACTTTTTTGTCTTGCTTATATCTCTTCCATTCTCTTCGGTTTAGTTTAATTCCACACAAACATTTATATATATACAATTCTCTTTTTTTATCAAATGCATAGCTATCTTTTCCTATTTTTTCAATACAGTTTTTACGATTTTCCCTAATCATCTCTTTTAGTTCCTCACATTCTTAATATTATATTCTCTTTTTGTCATCAAATAACATATAAGATATCTGGCAGATTGTTATAACCCTGGTATCCATCCGCTTCCAGATATCCGCTGAACCCCTGCAGGAAAGATGCAGCATGGAACTTTGCCCTTGTCTCTGTGTAATGATAAAGCAGGATTGGGGGAAGTTCATCTTCTCCACTGCGGAAGAGCCACATCCAGGAATCTGTTTCCGGATTACGCTCCGGCTCATTCAGCACCTGAACCCGTGTTTCATCTGCCATCAGATATCTACGCATCAGTAACTGACGGTGAAAATAATCATAGACATGACAGAGATAATTCTCGGCACAGTAAATGATCCCGTTAGCCAGTGTAGCCCGGCTTAAGGGGACACCCAGCTGTTTCCAGTCTGCTTCCTGCCGCTTTAATGGCAGACCATTCTGATACTTCTGGTGCATCGCCCATGCAACAACGGATTCGGAGGCATAACTTTCTGGAAAGCATGCACTATTGCATTGGAATACTCACCTCTATAAATATTTTTCTTCTTCTAATTTCTCATATAATTGACAAAATTCTGTAATACTTAATTGCTGTTGACTATCAGATAACGCCTTTTCTGGAGTTGGATGTACTTCTACCATCAGTTCATCAGCTCCCGCTGCTATAGCAGCGCACGCCATTGGTAATATAATATCTTTCCTTCCTAGAGAATGGCTTAAATCAACCACAACAGGATACGATATTACTTGTTTTAATAGAGCTACACAAGACAAATCTAATGTATTGCGCGTAGCACCTTCCATCGTTCTAATTCCACGTTCACATAACCAAATATTATTATTTCCATTAACATTAATATACTCAGATGCTTCAATGAACTCTTCAAAAGTCGCTGACAAGCCTCTCTTCAACAAAATAGTATTATCCACTTTTCCTAACTCTTTTAACAACGTGTAATTATACATGTTTCTACTCCCCACTTGCAATATATCAATTTTGTCTTTCATAAAATCAATGTCTCTTACATCCATAATCTCAGAGACAGATAACAAATTATATTTTTGAGCAACTTCATGTATAATCTCAATTCCCTCTTTTCCCATTCCCTGAAAAGATTTTGGTGATGTTCTCGGTTTATAAGCTCCTGCGCGCAAATAACGTATTTGATAAAAAGAGAGTATCTTTCCAATTTTTTCCATTTGCTCGTAAGATTCCACAGCGCATGGACCAATGATTAGTTCTACCTTTTTAGGACTCATAAACAACACCCTCATTGTTTATAAATTTTTGAATTTCATCTTCTAGCTTCTGATAGAAAATTCCAATGTGAAGTCCGTCCATTAAAGCATGATGGGCTTGTACATTTACAGGCATTAAAATCCTATTTTCCTGTTTATAATATTTTCCCCATGCAACTCTAGGTATTGAATCAGTCGGGGATATAGATACTGGATGAAGTATATGTGTAAAAGATACCCACGGGACGCAAGAAATAAATATCAAATCATTTCGCTCTTCCTCATGATCCAGATTTATATTCCCCATCAATTTATTTGATTCGGAAATAGCACATTCATAAAATGTATTAAAATCAAGTGTAAATGGCACTGTGCAAAAATTAAACGCATCCTCTTGAACCTTTAAAATGTATGACGGATGTACTATGTCATATTCAACTATTTGATTATTCTCAAAACGATATTTGAACTCTTTAATCGTATTACATACCTTCGAGACCAAATACATAAATACTTTAAAAAAAGAATACTTCTCTTGTTTACAATATATAACAATGTGACTTATCCCGTAACAGTCAAGGAAACGGATTGGGATTAGCTATTGTAAAAGAACTCGTCCAAAAACTTAATGGTTCTATTACTTTAGAAAGTGTTCCTAATGTGTATACAAAATTCCTGTTATCTTTTCCTCCTCCCATTTTTAAATATAAAGCAAATATCATCTTTAATTTTCCTTCCCTCCCTTCCAAAATAGTATTAAAGAATTGCAGCTTTCCTAACACTGCTGTTTATTTCCTTATACTAATTAGACACATGATTTCAGAAAAATAT
Source organism: Coprococcus sp. AM97-35 (assembly GCF_027697525.1). NCBI lineage: Bacteria > Bacillati > Bacillota > Clostridia > Lachnospirales > Lachnospiraceae > Coprococcus > Coprococcus sp. AM97-35. Next base: position 2,902 of record NZ_JAQESL010000036.1, read on the forward strand.
TACACAAAAGGCAAATTTATTTTTACTTAAAACTTTGTTTTGCTATCCATGTGAAGAAAAAAGCACTATCGTATTTACGATAATGCCTTTTCAATCCGTTCCATAGCCTGATCCTTTGATGTGACAATAAAGTCCTGATAATCTGCTTTTTCTCAGACGGTATTCAATATCAACCAATTTTGAAATACTCTTATCAAAAACTCCCTCTTTTACATAGGTTCTGTTAAAAAAGGTACTTTCATAAGCAACTCTGCTGTTTCCAAATCCTCTTTAGCTGATTGGAAACTGTATTTTGATAAATCGATCATGCTGCCTTCCATAAAACAATGCCCTCCCTATTCACATTCTTATAAAACGGAGTGACTTTCTCCCATTTTTTTAAACTGCATAATCAATATCAATAACAGAAAATACCTTATCATATTTTAAGTTTAAATCTACAACCAGATCTGACAGCTTATCTTCTGTACTTTCATTCAGATTTCCATTTAACAATAAAGCAACGTCTACATCGGATTCAGACGTATTCGTTCCTCTTGCATCAGAAACATCCGGAAACAAAATACTCTATCTAAAATTGTATTATACTGTTTTACTTCCATGTTACACTTTTATCTACTAGACTACTTTCCAATCAATCATTTCAAGCACTCTCTAGGATTTCAAATGATATATTTTTGATGTAAATTCTCACTTTCAATTTTAAATCCCCTTATAAATTAAGGTTTTTTCAAATATGTTTGTCTGCTGCCGTGGCAGATAAAGAGCACTTTTATCATGCAATTTTACTTCCTCTCTTATAAATTTAAAATCTCCTATATACCTAATTACTTAATTATATATTTCGTGCCTCTGCCTTTACCTTCAATTGCTATCACACCTTTTTCGCACATATCTTTCAGCAACTTTGTTGTCTTTGATTTTCCAAAAGGTATATATGGTGCAATTTCACTTATTGGTTTCAGCATAGTCTTGCTTAAGAGTTTATAAATTACTTTTTCGTCTCCGGTTAAATTAGCATCCTTTTCAAATAAAGGAAGCACAATTTTTATAGCATTCTCTGACACTTCAAAATCCGGTTTCACCAGACCTTCTGCATACAGTTGTTTTATTCTTGTAATTCCGGTTCCAAATATCTCGACAAATCCTAATCTATAAAACACATTTGCAAGATTTCTGTTTCTTAAAACGGAAAGTTTACCTGACAAATATTCTTCTACTGTTATTCCGGACGGCAATCCACCTGGAGATACAACTTCTACTCTGTCATCAAACATGGAAACTCTGATGTGTGAATCCACATCCCATACCCTATGGATCAGAGCATTCGCAATCGCTTCTCTGAAGGCTGCTTCTGGTATCTTCTCCATCTTCTTTCTGTCAGCACCTTGTATTACTTCATACTGATAGTAATCCCTAAATACAGCAAGTGCCTTTTCATACGCATCCAAAATGGATATATTTTCAACCGTTGTTCTCTTTTGAATAATACTGATATTTTCCCCGAACTTGACAATATCAATTCCCGGAAAATGATTTTTATCCGCCAAAAGACCTGCTGCATTATTAAAACCATTTACATTGTCATACAAGTTCAATGTTCTCAATGTATCTTGATTAAAAGTTTCAATCTGAATACTTTCTTTCAACTTACACTGTAAAACTTCGAAAGACAAATCCTGATCTTTACAAGGTAATTCTTCAAATCTAATATTTTTGCCGTCTAATACAAGTCTTGAAAATTCCAGAGTATCTACCTCTATCGTTGCTGTATCATTTCGTTTGTATGCTTTTGATTTATATAAATATGGTTTCTGAAAGCCACTGGTTACAGTGAGTTTTATCATCTGATCATTATTCTGTATTTCAAGTGTATAGTTCGGTTGAGGCGAAATACTGTCATTGATTTTATTTTCGATATCCAGACACGCCTGCTTTACATCCGGCAAGCCTTTTACATTTCCATCATCATCTACTCCAAAAAGAATTGTTCCACCATCGTAATTCGAAAAGGCACTGACTGTTTTTAAAAAAGTATTCGTAATCGTTTCTTTGAACTCTAATATTCTCGTTTCACGCATAATGATCGCATCCTTTCCAACTTCATTGATTATATTATATGCATAAATGCGCGAAAAAACAATCGTAAATTTTTGTGATTGTTTTATGGCTATTTTTTCAATTCTCTCTGGTGGAATTGATTCAAGTAATTCACTTGCTTGATCCCTTGTAAGTTTTAATTCTTCTCTTCTTGAAAAATATCTCCTGCTATGTAGCTTGATGACTCAAATCTCACGAATTGGCTCTTTGTCATTTCCGATGCGCTACTAATTCGATTCTCGTAACATCAAATTTCTTTATACGAGCACCCTGATCTGGATCATACAATTCCACAACTCCTTCAGCGTCGCCAGACACAACATCCGCATACGGAAACACCGGCTTCATCCAAACGCTCTTTCAAAAGTCGGTTTTCATCCTCCAATGCCTGTATCCTGGATTGTAATGAATTAATTAAATCTGAATATTGCTATGTCGGTTCGTTCATCGCTATCACACTCCCATTTCCCCATAACCTCTATCTTCTCGTATTTTCCGGTTTCCGAATCAATAACAATCATCGCAGATTCTCCAATCTGTCTTCCGTCTCCATAGGTAGAGAACACATCTGTCGATATGATGCTTTCTTTTTCAAATATCTTCTCCACCGGAGTGTGCCCTACCACCTGTTTGTAGGTATCTGGCCTAAATATCTCTCTGGTCTCGTACTGTGGTCTGAACCATAAGGGTGATTCGTCATTCCAGAGGAAATCATGAGAAGCATCGTTCACCGCTGCAATGACATCATCTATCTCGGCATCCAACAAATCCTCGTCTAACCATTTCAGGAAATCAGCCGTAAGCCCTCCATGTGAGAAAAGCACATTGTCAATCCGATGCATTATGTCGATCTGTGTTGGACTCTTAAGGCTGTTCTCAAGTTCTTCAAACTTTGATATAACCATCCTCTCAGCATAAGGAGAATACCCGGTCTCTAGTCTGCCCCACGGGTAGCTAACATCATGATTACCATAACACCAGAGAGTATCCGGATAGTCCACAGCAAATGTGATTGCCTGGTCAAATGTTTCCTTATATTGCTCTATCTGAAATTCCATATTCCAATCATCCGGAATATCCATTAGGCATACAGCCCGATCTGCCTTACCGTCTTTTAAAATTTTCTCTGCCCTGTCGAATATCCATGTTTTCAGATGAATATCCGGTATTACAAGTACTCGCATAACTCCATCTCCTAAAATTGAAACACAAACTTATATTAGTTTAGTACCATTATAATTCCTCCAACAGTTTCTCAATACTCATTTCTATTCTTTCGTCTTCGTTACCTCTGAATGTACATACAAGTGAAACAAGATCAACACATCCTTCCTTTGCGAAATAGGAAGGATTGTATTTCCATAATTGTACTTTCAAGCAGTCATCCGGATCTTCAGATCTGGCATCCACAATTTCCAACTGATCAACAACTTCCTCACCCTTGTAGATTGCGCGTTCCTCTATTCTAGGTGGATTTAGTTCTGACACTTGACTAAGTGCACTTTCTCCTGCGACAAATGATTCAAAGGTTGCTTCACATCGCATAATTGTAATCACTTTCTGCACCGGATTAATCAAATATGCTTTTGCCTTTTCATAATACTCTTTGCGTGAATAATTCCTTTTAATGGAAATCTCTGTTCCTGATTTAAGCTGCTCAATAAGACCCATTTTCTCCAATTGCGCCGTCGCTCTTGTAACAGATGTTTTTGTAAGATTCAACTTATTCGCAACCTCGCTTTTTAATGCTGATTCCTCATCATTCATATATAGCAATTCAAGAAATACCATCTGTGTTGCCGGCATCATCTTGTCCACTTTAACAAGATGCTTTCTATAAACATCCTGCAACACTATTCCCATAAATGGTAAGAATACATTTCCCGGTAGATCCACAAACGGAACTCCGATTTTCACCAGAGCATTCCTCATGGACACACTGTTTAATGTCACTTGAAATACAACCGGGCACTGCAATGCTTCCTCATACTTTACTTTCTGTTTTTTCATTGCTGCAACACTTAGCTCCGTTTCCTTCATAACATCTATTATGGCAAAGCTAACACCATATATTTCAACCATCATAATATCACGCATAGTCATAAAGATCGGCAATGGCAATTTATTCTTGTATTCTGCTATTTTTACTTTGCAGCCGAAATACTGCTCTAATTGATTTTTCATCCGGCGTCTCCTTGTAACATATTTTTATGTATAATAACATATTTTCTGTTATTATATTGTAACATCTTGGTTTTTATGCAAACGAAAAGGGGCTGTGAAATAAGTCCCTAAAAGAAATAGGACCATTCGTTCATGCGAAAGGTCCTATTTGGGTGGTGAGATTAACTTGCGATGAAAACTTTACACAATAATTATTGTAATTCAAAACAAGGATATTTACCACTGTTTCTTTCAGATTATTTGGATCTGCTGGATCCTGTTTTAACATTTGACAGATTGATGGGCGGAATCGATTTAAACAAGTATCTGACGGATATTCCGGAGTATACAACCGGACGACTCAGATATAATCCAGTCAACATGTTAAAAACAGTACTTTTCGGATTTATGACTAGCGGCTACTGCTCTCTGAGAGAACTGGAAGACAACTGCAAAGTTAATATCAGGTTCATGTATCTCATGGATCACCAGACTCCGTCATACAGAACCTTTGGATATTTCATTAATGAAATACTTCAAGATAAGATTGAAAACATTTTTAACGACATCAATCATGCTATCTTTAACGAGGAGCATGTAGATCTGCAACATCTCTACATCGACGGCTCCAAGTTTGAAGCAAACGCAAACAAGTATACCTGGGTATGGAAGAAGGCTACCGAAAAGTTCCGTTACAAGCTTTACGAAAAAATCACTGCGGAGATTGAGGAAATTAATGCAGAAATCGCATGGAGCGGGGTGCAGATCACAACAAATCCGGAGTATGTACCGGATTATCTGAATGAAATCGTTGAGCAGCTAGTACTTTTATGGGAACTGGATAAAAGTACATTTGTTTACGGAAGTGGAAAGCGAAAATCCAAAGAACAGCGACATTATGAACACTTGACTACTTTCTGTCAGAAACTTCAAGAATACATGCAAAAAATTGAAATCTGTGGTCCCAATCGAAACAGTTACTCTAAAACAGATAACTCAGCTACCTTTATGCGTATCAAAACGGATTACATGGGCAATGATCAGCTTCTGCCAGCATATAATGTACAGATTGGTGTAGCAGATGAATATATTGCAGTTGTTGACGTGAACCATTATCGTTCGGATATGGATTGTTTCGTTCCTTTGATGGAGCACTTCAAACAAACTTATGGATTCTATCCCAAATATCCTGTGGCAGATGCCGGATATGGCTCATACAACAATTATATTTTCTGTGAACAGAACGGAATTGAAAAGTATATGAAATTTCCAATGTTTAAAAAGGAAACTAAGGATCGGAAATATCATGAAGATCCATTTCGTGCAGTTAACTTCAGAATTGATGAGCAAGGTGTCATGAGATGTCCTAACGATAAAGCATTCCATTTTTTATACAGAAAAAATGTGAGGGGAAATCAATACGGACGTAAGGAAGAACTGTATGAATGCGAAGACTGTAGTGGATGTCCATATGCAGAGAAATGTAAGAAAACAGATAAGAATCGAACCGTTCGGATCAATCAGGAATTAACTTCCATGCATCAGGAGGTAATCGAAAACCTAGAAAGTATCCACGGTGCGTTATTACGAATGAACCGTTCGATACAAGCAGAAGGCACTTTCGGAATAATGAAAAACGACCGTTGGTACAAGAGAATTGTCCGAAGAGGCATTCATTCAGTCAAACTGGAAGTTTTACTCGTGGCGATAGGCCATAATCTATATAAATATCAGAAAAAAAAGATGAGAAACAGAACTGCCGCATAGATTCAAAAAAAGAATTTCTATGGGGTAGGGGAAGTGCGCTTTCTTTGCGCATGATTTCAGTCATTTATACACAACAGGTACAAAAAGGGAGATGCGAAAAAACTCAATCGAGTTTTTTCACATCCCCGAAAAATTTATATTTTTTCAATTGTCTACTTGACGGGGAGCAGTTCATTTATCTACTGTAACAGCCTCGTTTAACATATCTTTATGATAGGCTTATTGTAATAATTCTTTGTTTTACTGTCAATACTTTTGATTCGCTTCACAGAATCTTCATTTTTAGCATATAGGACGGACGCATGCCTTAACCGCCAGCACATTTTTGTGGATCTGGCTCTGCCGCGCTGATTCCCTTTTCCTGATTCAGGCGAAGATCAAGCGGTCCGTCTGCACGGAAAGAAAAACCACGCTTCAGATTGTCGATCTGCATGAACGATCCCCCGAAATCTGCAAGAATAAAATCAAATCCACCGGCTTCTTTTGCAATCTCATCGATTGTACAGAAATTCTGAAGTTTGACCGTCAGAATGTCCTCTCCAAAGCTCTGCTCTGCCAGACGCTTACGAGGCTATGCAGATTCCTCCTGATCCACATCTGTTGCATACATATGACCTTCACCATGCAGGCATTCCAGCCGGAGTATTTCCCTTATATCGTGCTCTTCGTTTGTGTGGTGTCTGTGTTTCCTGTTCCATTTCGTTCTCCCTGCCTATTTTTTATAAAAATCATTAGAGTCATATTCGCATGTCAGCGTTTTAACAGGAATTTTTCTATTTTTATCTTCGATTTTTTCTACAATCATCTCTCCGGCAAGTTTTCCCATTTCTTTCATTGGCTCATATACCACTGGAATCCTGTGCATGAAGCGATTTGCAAAATCAGAATCCACAAAACCACCTACTGCAATTTCCTCGCCGAGTTTCAGATTTCTATCCTCCACATAGTTCAGTACACTGTGAGTCATTGCCGTATTTGTGGCTATAATTGCCGTACATCCGGCCTCTACCAATTCGCCAGCTACATCATAGGTGTCTTTTTTTCGGTCAATATATCGAACATACTGTTCTGTCTCCGGTATCTCATATTGTTTCAAAATCTGCTGGTATACTTTTACCCTTTCATAAGTCGGACTAATCTGTGGCAATCCAACCAGAAAACCAATCTTTCTGAAACCATTTTGGATCATTTCTTCCAGCATCTTTGCAGTTGCCTCCTGACAGTCAAGAATAACACTGTCATAATTTCTGTCCGGGAGCACCCGATCCATAAATATCATTGGGAATTTGTCCGGTATCTGCCTCTTTATTGTCTTAAAATCTTCTGATGTAGAAGCAATTACAATCCCATCTACGACCCCCGAAGCCAGATTTCTCAGTGCCTGTTTTTCCATCTTGAGGCAGTCCCTTGTATTGGAAATGACCAGATTGTATCCCTGCTTTGATATCACATCATCTACATCTTCAATAAGTGCAGCAAAAACAGAGTTTGTAATATCCGGTACAACAAGTCCTATCATCATTTTTTTTCCGGTACGAAAAGTCCTGCCAGACGCATCTGGTGAATACCCCAATTCTTCTACTGCATCCATGACTTTTTTTCTGGTCTCTTCGGATACAAAACGTGTATGATTCAACACGTGCGACACTGTAGATATAGAAACATTGGCTTTTTGAGCCACATCTGTAATCTTTGCTTTCATATACATTCACTCTCTGTTTCTGTTAATTTTATATGGACTATATGATTTCCTGTCAGACTATATGGTATAAAATCAACCTTTTCATCATCCAGTATAACACATTCGACAGTTCCAGTTCCACTTATTTTAACAGTTAATTTTGCCGATTGATAATTCAGATTCTGTATTTCAATCTCTTTAAATATTTCTGGAACACACGGATTAAATCTCATGCCCTGTTCATCATAACTAATTCCGAAAACACCATATAAAATCTGAGCTGCAAACCCGCAAGCATGCCAAAGTTGTCCAGGCCATCTCCAGGATTTTCCTGTATCCGCTTCAAGAACTTCATGGAAATTTTTATGCAAAACAGCTGTTCTCATCTGCTGTGCAATCATAGTCAGCAATAATTCTTTATTCTGCGATTCAGCCGCAGCAGAAGCAAATCCTGATTCCCACACCGGCCAGACTGGTCCTACAAAATGATTATGCTCTTTGCGATGAGGAAACAAACGTATTCCATATGGAGTCATTGCAGTATGTATTCCACTGTTCAGGATTTCTCTTTTCTGCTCCGGTGTTGCAATATGGAACTTATCCCACAGAGCGGCTTCCTCACCGGAAGTCTCCCATATCTGATTTTCATATGCTTCACTGCCTTTTGGACCACTTGTAAAGTATCCTGCCTCATCATTCCAGTATTCTTCACGGATTTTTTCACATAATTGTTCGGAAATCTTACTCCATTTTTTGGATTTTTCATTTTCTCCATGCAAAAGCTTTTCTATTTTGGCCATAGAATCATATGCTTTCATATAATAACATTCACTGCCAAGTGAATATCCTGCATTTTCCGGTTCAGGGAACGCATCATTAGAAGTAGACTGTTCTGCACGTACAAGACCTTTTTCCTCATTATATCTATTTTCAATTTCTGTCATTGTTTCTAACAGTGTTTCATATCCCTCTTCAAGTGCACTTCTGTCACCTGTAGCCAGATAATAATCCCACAATCCAACAGCCCCCATTGCCGGTCCGTCACTTCCATTGTCAAATCCTTTTTTTACAGCATACAAGAGTGAGCGTCCTGCTGTTTCCGGATCGATCAGGTTTCCGCCACGCATTGCTATATGTACAGAGTCTCTGAGCCAGACTCCAAACCCTTCACCTTTGCACTGAAAGAGTCCTGCCTGCCACAGATGCTCCTGCCCAGGGAGTGCATAGCCACCATTCGTACAACAATCGAAGACTGTCATCGCCAGATTCCATGTTGCTGAAAGAATATCTGAAGCAGATTTCAGTGTCGGATATTTTTTCAGTGACAGATCTGCGGTCCACTTATCAGTTCTCCATGACTTTCTTGTCATGTCGCCCCATTTCGTTTTTCTCCACTGAAATTCTTCAAGAATCCTGTCTGCTGACACAATTTCCTCCGGACTGATGATATAAGCATCTGGTCTACCATAACAGCTGTCTTCAACATGGTTATCGAAAACTTTGAATTTATCATTTGCGAAAATAAGCCTGTCCTCTTTCTTTTTTCTTCGCAATGCTTCTGTCGCATCTTTACTGTATGCCAGTCCTCTGAGTCCATATACAACAATCTCAGTCTCTGTATCTTTATCCGTTTCTACTTGAATATGTGGATCATTGTCTTCGCCTACTCGGATTTTCCCAAGATTTCCACTAATATCAATAACACTGATTTCTTTTGCTTTATTAGTCAGATTATTTAGCAGTACCAATACTTTGTTATCTGCGATTATTTCCGTCAGATACTGATCAAATATAGTGACAAAAGACAGTTTCTTATCGCATTTTATTTCCATCTGATACTTTCCACATGTAAGCACTTTTTTCTCAGAATTCCAGCAAAGTTTTTGATATGGAAGTTGAATTTCAACCTGTTTTTCACTGTTTATTTCCATGTTAAATATGGCTTCATAAGCATGTGCAAAAATATCATCGGGAGACATGTCTGCCTCTTTGATTTTTATATTCGGCCATGTATCCGGTGCTATACGAAATCTCAGTGCACAATCCAAATTTGATGTTTTTTCGCTAAATTCACGCTTCCAGATCCTGTGAGAAGAAATATCTGTACAAAATTCCCCGTTTTCTCCCGAAATATAGGGAATCGTGATGTAGTTCTGCATACCATCAGACTCTGTCAATGCGTAAACCACTTTTTTATCATCGTATCCAAAGCAATAGATTTGCCTGATATCACCATAAATGTTTACATTTTCACACTTCGAAAGATCATTTTCTGCAATAAATTTTTCTGCAGATTCTGAATTAAAAAAAGTATTTGTTTCTGCATCTAGACAGCAGATTTCACTCTTTCCGTACTCTTCTGCTTCATATTCTACCTGCAGTTTCGTCTGAGCATAACCCATTTTTCTGAGTTCTGTAATACAGCTGTTCTGTCTGAAATAATGTACTGACTTTTCCAGAGCTGCCCTGTATTCTTCTTCATACCGCCTGCTTCCATAACTTTCTCTGATTTTCACAAGTTTTCCCTCCTATTTGATGCCAGACATTTTTATACTGTTCTGCAGGTGACTTTGCAGAAGAAGTGATATCAAGAATACCGGAAGGCATGCAAGCATTGCACTTGCAATAACCACATTCCACTTAGTATTATAGCCGCCTACCATGTTAGCAAGATAAACCATAACTGTTCGATATTCCGGTTTCTTATTTACAATCAACGGCCACAGGTAATTGTTCCAGTTCCCCAGGAAAAAAGCAATACTCAGTGGGATAATAATTGGTCGTGAAAGCGGAAATATGATTGTAAAAAACATTCTGTATGTAGAACATCCGTCGAGTTTTGCAGCCTCTTCAAGATCCGCAGGGAAACTCATATAAAACTGTCTGAACAGAAATATACCATAAGCATTAAACAATGCCGGTAACAGAATTCCAGCATAACTGTTTGTAATTCCTAATTGTTTACATATCATAAACAAAGGTACAAGAATAGACGATACCGGAATCATCAAAGTACTGATGATCACTGTAAACATTGGCTTTTTCCCCGGAAAATTCATTCTTGCAAATGCGTATCCACACATTGAATGAAGAATTAAAGCAATAATCGTAACTGCTACTGCAATAAGGAATGAATTACCGATTGCAACAAGAAAATCCGGTGTTATCGCTGATTTTATACTTTCAAAAGAAGGAGATGCTGTGATCAGTGATCCTACAAAAACAGTTTTTTCATTTCTGAAACTTACCATAAATAAAATGTAAATCGGAAACAACATTACAATTCCCAATATTATAAGAATTACTGCAAGTATGTTATTTGTTTTTTTCTTCATATCATCATTCCTCCTTTCCATTTATTTTTAACATAATAACGGCAAGCACTGTCAAAATTAGAAACATTACAACTGACAATCCGGCTCCATATCCAGCCTTCATCATTTCAAATGACTGTTTGTATATATACAGACTGGCAACTTCTGTCGATTTTGCCGGTCCACCCCCGGTCATTACCATGATAAGATCCAGACACTGGAACGATGCAATCACTGATGTGATCAGTACAAAAACGCTGGTTGGCTTTAATAGCGGAAACGTTATCTTCCAGAAAGTCTGCCAGGAATTTGCTCCATCCAGTTTTGCTGCTTCATAATAGCTGTAAGGTATATCTTTTATTGCTGATAGAAAAAGAATAATATTATAACCCAGATTGATCCATATCAAAACAACTGCAATGCAAACCATTGCCTGAGAAGTAGATCCCAGAAACTTTTCTCCTTTCAGTCCAAAGGCCTTCAGAAATACATTGATAAATCCACTTCTGTCCATATAAAGAAACATCCACAGACAGCTTGCAATTACAGATGTGATAGAATATGGAAGCAGAAAAGCTGTTTTTACAAATCCGGCAGCTTTTTCGTTTTTGACATAGTTAATCAAAACTGCAAATAATATTGATAATATAAATAATGCCGGAACATACAGTAAAGTTAATTTAAAAGTTCTTCCCAGAGACTGCCACCATTCAGAGTCACTAAACATTGTGACATAATTCTGTATTCCGATAAATTGCTTAATGTTAGCGAAGTTCCAGTCATATAGGCTCATATAAAATGAATATATGATTGGTATGATAATAAAAACCAGAAGACCAATAAAATCAGGAAGAACAAATGTATATGTTACAAACATCTGTTTCAATTTTTTACCGGACATTTTTCCTTTCTGCTTCATAATTCTACCTCTTGATTTAATATTTTAGTTTAATGCCTCAATCTGTTCCTGTGCCAACTGTGCCGCATCCGCTCCTGAACTTCCGCCAAACATCACAGACTGCAATGTATCTCCCATAATATCAGTTACTTCAGATGAATACTGTGGTTCAGGTCTTGCCGTATCATAAAATTCGGTGAATATTGCCTTCATGCCTTCCTGAAAAAGTTCTTTATTTTCTTCAATTACAGACTGGCGCGCCGGATATGCAAATTTGGCTTCTGTACACCATTTTGTGACATAAGTTGTATCATCACTTCCAAAGCACCAGAAAATAAAGTCAGCTGCTGCATCAACATCTTTGCTCTGGCTGGAAACTGCCATCATCTGACCTCCTGCAACAGTTACAGGATCTTTTCCCTTCGGTGACGGAAGTGGTACAACTCCAATATTATGCCCATCTTTGTTGTATTCTTCTGCTGCATTTATCATATATGTTCCGCCAATCTGCATAGCTGCGACGCCATTTGCAACATTATCAATACTCCATGGTCCGTTCTGTAATGATGACGGGCAGTATTCATTCTGATAAAATGAACCCCAGAAATCAAGAGCATCTGCCATGCTGTCTTTGCCGGCCGTTACATTTCCATCAGCATCATAAATGTCTGCATCATCCATCCACATAAATGGCCACCAGTTAAACAACGTATATGCTGTTTTTTCTACCGGAAGAACAATTCCGTATCTGTCTTTTGTTGTGAGTTTTTCAGCTGCACTTTTCAGTTCTTCCCATGTTTTCGGTGGTTCAATACCTTCTTCTTCAAGTGCATCTGCATCATAAAACAGTCCAAGGGTTTCACACTCAAATGGCAGTGTATAGATTTTTCCGTCATCTCCGCTTGCCGCTTCAAGAAACGACGGAAGAATATCTTTTTTCAGATCATCCGTATAATAAGAAGAAAGATCTGCAAGCATTTCCGCATCCGAGAATTTTTTAAAAGTCGCCGGTTCCACCCAGAGGATATCAGGGCATTCGCCATTTGCATATGCGGTTGTCACAAGTGTTGTCGTATAATCTGTCTGATTGACACTTGAATATTCAACCTTGACTTTATCCTGTGACTGATTATATGCATTTACCATATCCTGAATAACATCTGCCTCAGTTCCTGTATGGAAATCCCAGAAAGTAAGTTTTTCTTTATCGCCCTCTGAAGAATCCTCTTCACCGGTATTATTTTCTGTTCCTTTTTTTCCAGCTACTGCACTGTCATCTGATGTACTGTCTGAACTGCTTCCACATCCGGTAAATACCGCTGCTGTCATACTCAAAACCATAATCATTGATAAAAATTTTTTTAAATTCATAAAAAGCCCCTCCTTTTGCTACACACGTGCTTATTTATTTTTCTTTATCAAATTCTTTCTTTACTTTATGTGCCAGTTCTTTGTTTCCAGTTTCTGACGGTGCTGTTCTTGCTGCATTGAGTCTGATCTGTTCAGCCTTTTCAACTTTAAATTTTTCCATTCTTTCATTTCTGCTTCTGTAAGCTTCCTGCATCTCCGGTGTAAGTTCTACCTGATGAGCCGGTTTCGGAATATCAAAAGTTCTCTTAAGCGGAATTCTCTCTTCTACCGGCTGAATCGTTACCGAAGTAACAGGAGCTGCCTGATACCAGTACGCTGTGCATGACCAGTCATCTGACAGATGATTTGCATGACCATGTTCCATGCTGATCTGAATATGCTTTTTAAAATGGATCGGATCTGTAAGATGGAATCTATAGGATACCTGATAACCTTTTGTATCTCCGTCATGCATAATCGTACCATTATAAGGTGACTGATTTCTCTGCATTCCCCATGCATGGTTAAAATAATCCTCTGCACCAGTTCCATTAATACTTGGTTCTTCTTCATCATCAATCAAAATCATGTCATCGCCTTCGCCCCACCAGCTGCCCTGGAAATGAAGCACAGAAAGATTACAACCAACATAATGACCACGGCCTTTTGTATCCAGCATCAGGAAATTCTCTTTACCGTCAAAATTAGGAACACTGTTTACTTCCGGAGAGTTTACGCAAAGATCATTTCCCCAGCCACTGCATGGCATATCACGTCTCCATGCTGCCTGAAAATAAGCAATATCCGGAGTCTCTTCGTGATAAAGTTCATAATCAATATGGAAAAACAATCCAAGCGGTCTTTCATTTTCATTGATAACTTCTATTTTGGCCCGTTTGTTAAACGGCATCGGAAAATAGCAGTTCATGGAAGCCGTTCCACCAAAAGTCAGTTCCTCACACGGTCTTGAAGATACATTAAAAGGAATTGACGAAAAACTTGACGGCATAGAATGACCAATACAGAAGAAATCTCCCAGCGGTGCCAGCACACTGGGACCATCAAAATCATCCCAGGTCATACGAATCAGGACCTTACGGTAATAATCCGGATCATTGATTTCCCAGTTAACGCCTTCCGCATTTTCCATTTCAGTTACCGGTGCAACAGAGCCACTTAAAACCGGATGCTGAATAGACGGTCCGAGAATTTCTCTGCAAAAAGTCGTTACCCAGATATGATTGATGCAACCTGGTCCTTCAACGTCCGCCATAACCGCTGTATCCCCTGCATTTACAAGCCAGTAATCTTTATTTCTGCCACTCTGATCCCAGCTTGAAGCTCTGGCAGTTCTTGCATCTGCTACTGTTGTAAGATTTTTTAAAAAAGACATATTATTTTTCTGCATTTTTTCTCCTCCTGATTGAACTTTCTGTAGATAAACGTTTGCGCAAACGTTTTTATGTATTTAGTATATCATTCACTTTGAAATTGTCAATTAGTATTTTTTAACAATATTAATTCTCAAATTTCGTTAATGTTTTTTTTGCATTCATTATTTAAAAATTAATTTTTACATGTCTCCCATTCCTCCACCGGATCGAGAGCGTATATTGTTTCTTTGTTTTCCTGATTAAATACTCCTCATTATCTTCATGATAACGAAGTTCCGGATTTTCATCTCTTGTCCTCTTTATTTTCTCTTGTAAAAAAGATGTATTAATGACATAAGAAGGGCATACCAGACTGTCATCCAATCCAAGCCTTCTGAATCTGTTTGGTAAATCATCAAACTGAAGGTCAAATACTTCTTTGATTTTGCCACAAAGCTTTTCATTTTCACTTTGTATAGCATATTCATACAAAGATACCAACACTGCTTTATATGGTGCTTGAAATGTCGACATATCCGCAGTTATTGGCTGAGAAATTCGGGCACGAAAAAAAGCCCCGGTAGTTTTTCTTAACTACTGAGGCTTTCGTCTCTTTCTTGTATTCAGTTATCTATGCCCTCTTTCATCAGCATAATCATTGTATCAGGATAAAGTTCACAAAGTATCCGCAATACGTTCCCATAAGTTCATGATATTAGTGGAATCGCGCACATTTTAGTACAGAATGTTCAATACAATACTGTTATCAAACATTTCATTCCCCTGCCTATTGTAATTTCCCATATTCTTCATCACTTACCGGTTCAAGCCATTCATTAGAACCATTTTCGCCCGGAACCTCTATTGCCAGATGAGAAAACCATTCATCCGGTACAGCACCATGCCAGTGTTTAACACCTGTAGGAATATTGATGCAGTCACCTGGCTTCATTTCTATAGCTTCTTTACCTTCTTCCTGATAATATCCTCTTCCGGCAACGCATACCAGAATCTGTCCGCCTCCACTTTTTGCATGATGGATATGCCAGTTATTTCTGCATCCTGGTTCAAATGTCACATTGAAAATTCCAACCTGAGAAGTAGAAATCGGTGCAAGAAAACTTCTGCCCGAAAAATACTGTGCAAAGCCATCGTTTGGTGCACCAATTGGAAATACCATCTTTTTTGCATGCGCCCGCATCGCTTCCTCTTCGTATGACAAATCTCCTTCGCCTGTTTCCCACACTTCCTTTGCAAGATTGAAAACAGCCCATGCTTTTGGCCAACCTACATAGAATGCGACATGTGTGATCACTGCAGCAATCTCTTTTTGTGTCACACCATGATTTTTTGCATTTTGAAGATGATATCTTAAAGATGAATCCGTAATTCCGGAAGCCATCAGAGCAACCACTGTAATAATGCTTCTTGTTTTTACGTCGATGTCCTGATTATTCCAGTTTTCGCCGAAAAGTACATCATCGTTAAAATGTGCAAATTCCGGTGCGAATTCACCAAGTGTATTTCTCCCTGCTGTCTGTACTATTTTTCCCATATTCTGTATACCTCCATAACGCTGTTATTTATAAAGAGTTTACCCATTCAGTGATTTCCTGTTTCGTTCCACAATTTAACAGTCTGCCTTCTGTAATAACTGCGTCTGATGCAGATGACTGCAATTCTTTCACAGTGTTCCCAAATCCACTTCCTCCGGATGTTGCAAAAAGCACAATCTTTTTACCACTGAAATCGTAAGCTTCTAAAAATGTATTGATGATTGTCGGAGCCACATACCACCAGATTGGGAATCCCAGAAGGATCTCGTCATAAGAACTCATATCCATCTCTTTTTTCATAATCGCCGGTCTATATTTTTTATCACTCATTTCCACACTGCTTCTGGATTTTTTATTCATCCAGTCAAGATCAAGCTTTGTATATGGAACTTTCGGCTCAATCTCAAACAAATCCGCTTTTGCTTCCTCTGCGATCATCTGTGCTACTTTTTTTGTTGTTCCGCTTGCACTGAAAAATGCCACTAATTTTTTACTCATAATAAAAAGCCCCTTTCTATACGTATTTTTCACAAAAAAATAGATGTATAAGATTTACATTCATCTTACACATCTATTTTAAGCTCTATCGCTTCATTATGTCTAATGCTTATATTGAATTTTGTTTTATGCCTGAAAAGCATTAATCTCCTCGATCATTTTACGGACTGCCAAAGAATAT
This sequence comes from Coprococcus sp. AM97-35, assembly GCF_027697525.1. Classification (NCBI taxonomy): domain Bacteria; kingdom Bacillati; phylum Bacillota; class Clostridia; order Lachnospirales; family Lachnospiraceae; genus Coprococcus; species Coprococcus sp. AM97-35. Next base: position 19,783 of record NZ_JAQESL010000036.1, read on the forward strand.
GGGATATTCCGTCGCCAGGCAATCACCGTACTGGTCGTGATTTCAGGAGAAATTCTTCGCTGTACAAGAATATCCTCTCGCCAATACTTTGCAGCACCCTCAATTGAAATTGGATACCCCAATCCATTTGCCGCCATAACTCCGGCATTCGTTCCAAGATTACTCGTAAAAGCAATCTGTAATTTTGAAAAGTCTTTCCCAAACCAGTTGGCAAGTTCACTTTGAACGTTCATTCTTTCCGGCAGGATCAAGGGCTTTCCAATAAGATCTTCTTTTTTTATAAACTCTTTTTCTGCCAGTGGATCATCCGGCCGCATTCCGACACACCAGTGATCGCAATCTGTAATTCTGATATAATCCAGCCCTTCGGTGTCCACCGGCTCCATGAATAATGCAATATCTACAAGTCCTTTGTTCATCATCTCATACACTGCATCTGCTGTTGCAGTATGCAATACAATCTGAACCAGCGGATATTTTTCTTTATATGTTTTACATATCTTCGCCAATGTCTCCACTGCTGCAAATTCACCGCATCCAATGGTTATCGTGCCCTCTACAACCTCTTCTTTTCCTTTCAGTTCCTCAAGCGTCCTTTCCTCAAGATTAAGAATCTCCAAGGCACGCCTTTTTAATAAAATTCCTTCATCAGTGAGCGATATTTTCTTCCCGTTTCGAATAAATAATGTTATTCCCAGGTCCTCTTCAAATGCCGCCATTTGTCTGGATAGCGTTGGCTGGGTAATATGCAATTGTTCTGCTGCTCTTGTAAAGCTCTGTTCTTTTGCTACTGTTAAAAAATAGCGTAATAATCTTAATTCCATATCTTTATATTCCTACAAATTTTTCTTGTAACCATTCTATCATATTGCATCCCAGGCATCATCTATATCTTTACCTTTAATAATAAATCGCACACAAATCAATTATATCAAGAAGTAAATTATACTGCTTCTTTGCTGTATCGTACATTTCATGATTCGTCGGTGCGTTCTGTGAACACAACGTTGCTTCCGAAAGTTTTGATGGTGCTGAATGATATAACATCAAGTCTTCTACATGAATTTTCATTCTATTTCTGATATATCAAATTCAACCGCTTTCATTAAAATCTTACTCTGTGGCATCTTTTATTTCTATTATATTTAACATTCTACCGCCACCTTGATCACGCCGTTCCTCTTATTTTCAAAAAGTTCATAGGCTTCTTCGATTCTGCTAAGTGGATAGGTGTGTGTGATCAGTGGTTCCGTGTTGATCTTACCTTCCGCGATCAGTCTCAGCGTTTCTTCACAATCACAACCGTCTACTCCTCCTGTTTTAAAAGTCAGATTCTTTCCATACATATCCGGCAGAGGTAACGTCTGGGCTTTATCGTAAAGTGCCACCACCGTCACGATTGCATTTGGCCTTGCGCATTCCCATGCAAGACGGAAAGTAGATTCTGCTCCTGCAACTTCAAGAACAACATCCGCTCCACCATGCTCGCTGTTTGCCTGAACAAAATCAAAACATTCTTCCGGCGAAACTGTAAGAACTTCCGGATAATGTTCCCTGATAAAGTGCATACGCTTTTCGTCTTTTTCACACATGATGATCCGCTTCGGATTTTTCAGCATAACAGACAGTAAGGTACAGATACCTGTAGGACCGGCTCCAATGATCAGCACCGTGTCATCCTCAGTGATCTCGGAAATACGTGCTGCCCAGTAACCGGTGGCAAGTACATCTCCTACAAATAACGCCTGTCTGTCCGTAACTTTATCCGGAATCTTATTCAGCCCCTGATCTGCAAATGGTACACGGACATATTCTGCCTGACCGCCATCGATACGGCATCCAAGAGCCCAGCCGCCATTTTCATCGGTACAGTTATTCACATAACCTTTCTTGCAGAAAAAACATTCTCCACAAAAAGTTTCTACATTTACCGTCACCCGGTCTCCTGGCTTCACATTCTTCACAGCAGTTCCGACTTCTTCCACAATTCCAACCATCTCATGACCGACTGTAATCCCCGGCACTGCCCGTGGAACGCTTCCATGCTTAATGTGCAGGTCACTGGAACAAATGCTGGCAAGTGTCACCTTTACAATGGCATCTCTTTCATGCATCAGCACAGGCTTTGGCTTTTCCATTAATTCAAATTTTCCTTTTGAAACATAAGTATAAGTCTGCATTCTTTTCCCCATCACTTTCTATAATAATTTATCAAGAATTTCCGCTGCTGATCTATTACCGAATACGCCATTGCCAAATAACAACCAAGATAAGAAGGTGCACTGGATAAAACGCATAACAGAAATACTTGAACCACTTGCTATGATACCCCTGCTCTCCATGATATAACCAGATTGGAATCAGTGCCAGCAGTGCAAAGCTCTGCTGTGCAATCTCAAAATGATGTCCCAGAATCGTTACCGGATAATACAGATTCCCCAGCATAACTACATTCAAATAATACAGCCCGACAAGCTGTGCCGCAAAAGAAATCCAGGTTTTCTTGCGAAAAAAATAAAAAAGCAATACCGTCAGTATTCCTGCAGCATTGTAATCTACCATGGTTATGGTTCCAAGCAGAAAATCCATCAAAAGCACGAGGCAAACCACAAAAAACGATATCCATTTCTTTTGTTTCTTCTTTGCCTTTTCAATGATCTGTATCGATAACACCCCTAATAAAAAGGTCCATAGTACATTTTGATGAAACGGGTAAAATACAGAACTTCCCATAATCAGGTTAAATGGTATTTCTGAAATTATGGCAAATAGAAAAAGACGCAGCATGTATTTTTTCACATTCGAAGTATAATAGCATCCTTCTGCGATCATAAATGCGAAAATCGGAAAAGCAAGTCTTCCTACGCATGTCATCCATTCCTGTGCTGGAAATAGTGTCGCCCACAAATGATCACATAACATAAACAGCATTGCCAGAATATGCAGTGTAAACGAATCAATTCCTCTTTTTTTCTCCATAGGTTCTTCTCCATCTATCCAGGCATAGATATCTGCCTTTTATTCTTTTCTTTTCATTATATTATGGAGCATTATCCAACGTCAATCAACTCTTGCGTCCTAATCTATCACTAATTCAGCCAGAACTCAAATACTCAACGCATTCTACTCATAAGGGGTGTTCATTTCTTATAATTTATATTATGCTTAGATTAAACAGAAGGGAGTGAATTATATGGATTTAATCAAAATCGGAAAATATATTGCAGAAAAAAGAAAAGCTCTTGGACTGACGCAGAAGCAATTGGCAGAAAAACTGAATATGAGTGACAAATCGGTTTCTAAATGGGAACGAGGTGTTTCCCAAACAAAAAGATA
>NZ_JAQESL010000037.1:0-20634 GCF_027697525.1 Coprococcus sp. AM97-35
CTATCATTTATAAAGTTGTAAACTGGTGTTCTTTATGAAAATATACATGATAAGCTTCCATATCTACTTCCGGAAGAGGGATCATCTTCATTCCATTCGCTTCAAACTGTAATTTTCCATCAACCATATGAATTTCTTCTACTGCCGGTGCTGCAAGGAATTCTTTTTCCTCTGAAAGTGCCGCAAGAATATATGGCCCATATGCAAGATTGACAAATGCCGCATCAGACTTGTTATCCAACACACGGAATTCCATCGGAAGTTCCAGTCGGATCACATCTCCGGCTTTCGGATCTGCATCAATTACCAGATACCCATCATGAAGTGCTGTATCTGCAAGAACTTTTCCATTTACAGTCACATTAAAATCCTTCTGCCCCCATGCCGGAATATGGATTTTAAGAACTTTTTTCTGATCCTTTTGACAACAGATTTCCATTACACCTTCTTCATCCACACTCTGAAGTTCGATCATCGTTTTTCCATTTTCGTCCGTCAGCACGGAATCTACAAGAAGGTTAATGTAAAGCGCATCTTCATCCTGCGCATAAATATTTTCCATATAACGGAATCTGCTCTCCATACCGGTTCCATGACAGCAGGAATTCTCTGAAAGGAAGAATTCTTTTCTGCCACCCGGACCAAGTGGAAGAAAATAAGTCGTTCCACCATCACATTTATGACTACTTGATGTCAGGATATGATTTCTCAGCGTATTATCATAATAATCCATCAGATCGCCGCTTCGAGTATATTCAAATAACTGACTGGTCAGGCGCAGCATATTATAACTTGCACAGCTTTCAGCAGCCTTATCCGTAAGATAAGAGCACGTTGTATTTGCACGATGGAACATCTCAGTCTCACCAACCCCACCGATACAATATGTATGTCCACCAGTCACGATATTCCAGAAATTCTTTCCGATTTCCCAATAAATCTCATCACCAGTTGCCCGATACAGATCCATTGCACCGATAATCTGCGGAATATGCTGGTTTGCATGCATATCCTCCAATGTATCGCATTCTTCTTCCATCGGATAGAATAACTTTTCATTTTCAAAAAGTTTTGCAGCCTTCAGATGATTTTCTTTTCCGGTCAGCTCATAGACTTTTACCATTGTTCCAAGCATACCACCAAACTCGCCCGCAATATACATTGCCCACATTTTATCCAGTGTTTCTTTTGGCAGACGGGAAAGTCTGTCATATACCCAGTCTCCCATCAAGTCCAGGATCTCTTTTGCCGTCTCATTTCCGGCAAGTACATGACAATCATATAATCCGGACATAATCTTATCCAAAGTATAATACGGAGCCCAGATTTCCGGGTATTTAGTATATACTTCCAGAAGATCGAACTGTTCCTCTGAGTATGCGCTCAAAAATCCTCTGTGATATTTGCCGGTTGCCGCAAATGCATCCTGGCACTTTTTCAGCTCTGCTACCATGTAATTGACTTTATCTAAAAATTTTGGATTGCCGGTTGCTGCAAATGCAAGTGCAATACCTGACAGATAATGTCCGGTCGTGTGCCCTTTCAGTTTACAGCTTTCCTCATCCCAACCGGTCATCGGAGGTGCTCCTTTGGTATCCAGTCCGGTCGCTTTGCGGAAATTATAAAGCATCTGGTCATCGTCAATTCCAAGAAGATATTCTTCCATCAGCTTCTGGTATTTATAATAAAGAGTTCCTTCTTTCAACCGAACCTGTCCAAGTGGAACATAATCCACCTTTTTCTCCGGTCCTTTTACTGGTACTATTTCCTTTTTATAATGGATCTCTGCAGATGCTTCCTTTTCTGTTCCATCAATCACACCTGCAACTGCAACCACTGTCTCTTCTTTTGCCGGCTCATATGTATTCCATTTCACCGGCATTGTCATGCGGCGTCCATCTTCTGTATATGCGATCACAACAGACGGAAGATGTGCTTCTTCACCGACCTGTGCATTAAGGACGACTTTACGTACTTCTTTTACGATATTTTCTTTTGCTTCCTGCAATACGGTCGCCACATATTCTCTTGACTCACTACATCCTTCATAGGTTGCAGTAACCGTCAGTGTAACCTTACGGTTTCCCATGCCATGCAGCGGACGATGTACCTTTCCTGTATTATCAATAAATCTTTCTTCCCCTGTCTCCCAGGTAAATTGAGCACCATATTTTCCGTTCTCCGGGAGTGTAAGATTGTCATCTACCGTGCTCAGATTCCCAATATAAATTGCATCCAACTCTTTTTTAATAATTTCTGCTGCGTTCATTTTTCTCCTCCGTATTTTCTTGTTTGACTGTTCTTTCTGTACATGTTACAATAAATCAACACCATATAATTTATATGTTTTTCACATTTTTTACAGAAAGAAGATTTGCCATGAATAGTATTTTCAAACTGGATGGTCCTGTTTTTACTATCCTCAATAAGTTCTGTGACATTCTGATTCTCAGCATCCTCTGGATGTTCTTCAGTCTTCCAGCTGTCACTCTCGGTGCTTCATCTGCCGCCCTGTATCACAGTGTACACAAAGTACTTCTGAATGGAGAAGGATATGTATTGTCAACCTTCTGGAATTCATTCCGTACCAATTTAAAGCAAGGAGTTCTTTTAACTCTGATCCTGATTCCGCTTGCTATTTTTGTAGTAATCAGCTGGTTCTTTTCTGATGGTGTAGGACGTACACATATACTCGGTATTATCTACTTTGCCGTATCCATCCTTTGTGCACTCTTATTCTTGATTCTGCTTACTACAGTATTTCCTTTATTATCGCGTTTTTATATGACAATCCCAAATCTGTTAAAAGCAGCGATTGCTCTTGGTATCACCAGAATTGGGTTTACCTTGATGCTTATTGTGATCTTTCTCATGTGTGCCAGTGCATTTCTCGTTGCTCCAGTCACCGGATTCGTTCTTCCTGCCTGTTTTGCAATGGCAGCCGAACGAATTCTTGAACCAGGGTTCAAAAAACTGGCAGATGCTTCTCAGCCGAACGATAGCGAGACCGTCTAATATCTCGCTTTGATTTCTTCGCCGTTTATCAGTTTCTGCAAATTTCCGAGCACAGTATCAAGCTGTGTTTCGGAAAGCCGGAAACCTCTTTCATTTCCATCAAGCACCGCATACGCTTTTCTTGCTGATTCTGAATAATACGTTATCGTATTGGACTTTTTGCTTTCATCCATATATGCAAACTGAATTTCTGCAATCTTGTTCATTCCCGATGTATCTGGAAGATTTTCAAGAATTACTTCATCTGCTTCCACACTGATCAGTCCATAATAGAAATTACGAAAACTATCTACATCCAGTTCTTTCCCATCATAGAGAACCTTTCCATTATCTGCTCCCATATTCTGAAGCTGAATCTGATAACTACTTCCATCTCCCTGTGTGACCGTCAACGTCTTTAAGCTCGTCACATCCGGTATCAAAATCGTATGGCTGATCACTGTATCAACGGTAATATTCAGCCAGCTGATATCCTGTGGTCGGCATTTATAAATCACATCAGAACCATTTTCCACGTAAAGATTACCTGCGCCATCAATATTCGATACCAAAATACTAATCTTGTTCTTTTCGCTGTCTTTAGTCTGATATTCAATTTCTACCTGCCTGTAAGGCTGATCCAGCCCGACCTGTGCCCGGTCTTCTGCAGTTGGATGAAGTACCGCCACTTCCTGCGCTTTTAATCCAAAGAACATTGGAAGAATATCTTCTGATACAGATGCAGAAGCCGGATAGTTTATTGGAGCTGTCAGCTGGTATGAATCTACCTGATAGCCTGCAAGTTCTTCACTTCCCTGGTGTCTGATCTGAATCTCATCCATACCTGCTCCCTGAATATCAGCCAAAGTAACTCGAAAACTGTCATCACTCTCATCTCGGTCTGGTGTGATCTGTTTTGAAACCAAATCTTTTACACCATACTGAAATGCTTCCACATTACTGTCGGATACGATATAGACCTCTTCTTTCCACAGTACATACCACTGACTGCTATCCTGACCCGGAACCTCATCTCCAATCATCAGAGATTCTTTTTCACCTTTTCCTGTTACTGTAACTTCTACCGGATCATCTTCCAATCCAAATTCATTCAGGCGCCCTTTTCCATCTGTAACCTTTTTCTCTGCCGTGATCCCTTTTACTGCATTTTGAATCTTCTTTACAGCTGAATTGTCGATTGCAATATTGTCACAGTCCTTAATGATTACTGAATCATCGTTCCAGTCAGCTTCATAACCGCCGGAAGCATTGGAAACTACGACTGACGCTACGTCATCTTCTGTAATTTCATCCAGGATCTGATAGTTTCCGCTCTCAACATCACTCTTCTCTGAATCATCTGATTTCAGCAGGAAAAAACATGCGCCTCCCAGAATTAATATTCCTATACATAAAATGCCGATTGTCAGCCATTGTTTTTTCATCGATGTCTTCTCCTTACCCAAACAACAATTCCAACTGCCAGAACGATTACAGGAAGTACTACCATGAATCCCCAAGTATATATATTCGTCTTCATCTGACTCATTGTATGGTTTTCTACACTTAAATTCTTTGCCGGAATATTTACAGTCTCGCTCTGATCATCCAGCTTCTTAAATACTCCGAGAATATATCTTCCATTTGCAAAAGTATCACTGGTCATTACATCACCTGTAAATGCAAGTGCAGAACCTGATACCAGTATGTTGGATTTGGTTACTTCTTCTCCATACCAGCTATGGGTCGATAAGACCATACCTTTTACATCACCCGTGATCTGGTCTGCCGTGATCTCTGTCTGTCCAAGTTTTACTGTTCCTGAGCCGGAAGTAAAATTCAAAAGTACAGATGTCTCATAGCCATCTTTATTTTCAAATAATGTATCAACTGGGCGGCAGAGTGCCATAATCGTCAAATCGCTTGATGTCATTCCTTCTGCATAATCCATATTTGCATACTGTGCAACCGGATAATAGAATTTTCCGTAGTACATGCTACTGTTCGATTCAAATGCATACCCTTCTTCCGCTTTCAGTCCCCATTCTCCCAGAAATGCTTCCAGATTCGGAAGACTTCCTGCATTCGGATCAAGGAATACATAAAGATTCCTTCCCTGATTTCCATCATTATCAAGCCAGCTGCTAAGTTTTTTCAGGCAATCTTCATTCAGATCCTTCTGCGGTGCAAACAAAATTGCATCGGTTGCAGTTTCATCCAAATCATCGGTCAGTAATGACTGGGAAGTGATCTCATACTGATTATCTTGTAAAAGATTCATCAGATCCGTAGGTTCGTTTTCTCCAAATCCATTTAATACAACGACTTTCTTCTCAGTTGCATCTGATGTTACAGAAGCAATCGCTCCGGTAACTTTCTGCTCTACTTTCGAAGCAGTGATTTGTGATCCTGAGCTGTCATACTCATACAGATCCTGAAAAGAAATAACTTTCTGTTTTTTTCCTGATTCTACCAGAATATCCCAGGAACTTAAGTCAAGATCTGGATACTTGGAAATATAAGTCGGATTTTCTGTCAGATCCACAAATTCTAATTTTACTTTTTTTGAGTGTTCTTTATACTGCAGTAAGTTCTGATATGCCTGTACCAGATAATAACTTCCGGTAGACATGGATTTTTCATCCACAAATACTGTGATGTCCACTTCATCTTTTAATTTTTTCAAATACTGAATGGACTCATCTGATATTGCATATCTGTCATCTGCTGTTAAATCAATACTCCAGCCATACTTTTCAGTAAGCTGACCAACTACAATATTGGCAACAATGATCAGCACAATTCCCAGTACGGTAATCGTCGTCGCCATTGCACCGTATTTCCATCTTCTGCTCTGTTTCATTGTTCTTCTTCCTTTCTGCCTTATCCTATTTACCGCTCCATCTTCTCTTTTCCAGTACACGTGTTGTCAGGAAAAAGAATACAGACGCAAAGCTGATAAAGAAAAACAAATCCGAAACCTTAAAGATTCCCAGTGTCAGATTATGGTATCTTGAATAGAATGAAATCGCATATAGTGCCTTCTGTACTGGTCCAAACGGAATCACGCCTGCCAGAGAATTTAAAGAAATCACCAACAGCATTGCAGCCAGTCCACCGACAGCTGCAACAATCTGATTCTCTGTCTGTGCTGAAATGTACATACACAATGCAATTCCTGCCAGCCCCATAAGCGCAATCCCTACAAAATTTCCAATAATGATCATCCAGTTGATCTTTGCATATGGTGCAAGAAATACCGTATGTAAAAGGGTAACTGCCACTCCTGCAAGATATACTACAAAAGCGGAAAAATATTTTCCTGCAACAATAGCACCTGATGTTACCGGTGCTGAAAAAAGAGCCTGCTCTGTCTTCTGCTTTTTATCCTCACTCATCAGACGCATTGTAAGAATTGGCGTCAGAAGTAAGGTAACCGTATATAAAAACGCAAACTCATTACTCAAATCTGCACTTCCTCCCAGAATCAGAATTGCATATTCATACCCTGCAAGTACGTAGACTGCGGCAAGATATACATATCCTATTGGGGAAATAAAATATGAGTTCAACTCTCTTAAAAAAATCGCTGTCATTATTTTTTCCCCCCTTTACTATCTGTTAATTTGAGGAATATATTTTCAAGCGACATCTCTGCTTCTGTAAATTCCAGAAGCAACCATGGGCTTGCCTTGAAATATGCAGAAGTCTGTCTGCGAATATCCGTATGCTCATCTGACTGTAATTCAAAAGCACAGCATCCTGGTTCCGTACAAACAATTGGATATACTGCCTTTACACCTAGAATAGTCTTAAGCCCTTCCTCTACCATTTTCTGTGGTCCCTCGACTTTTATTCGAAGTCTTCTTCCATTCAAATGTCCTGATAAGTTTTCTGCAGTGTCATCCGCAATTACTTTTCCTTTATTGATCACAACAACTCTGTCACACACAGCCTGTACTTCCGACAGAATATGTGAAGATAAAATAACGGTATGTGTTTTTCCGAGGCCACGAATCAGATTACGAATTTCAATCATCTGTTTCGGATCCAGACCTACCGTAGGTTCATCCAGAATCAGAACTTTAGGATTTCCAATCATAGCCTGTGCAATTCCAATTCTCTGTCGATATCCTTTTGACAGATTTTTAATTACTCTGTCGTACACATCTATAATCTGAACTGCCCTGCATACTTCTTCTAAATGTTCTTTTTTCGGAAGTTTACATTTTTTCAAACGATAAATAAAGCTCAGATACGCCTTTACCGTCATGTCCACATAAAGCGGCGGTATCTCCGGCAAGTATCCGAGCTCTTTTTTTGCCCTGAGCGGTTCTTCCAGTATCTCATGTCCATCGATTGCTGCTGTCCCATCTGTAGCCGCCAAATTTCCCGTTATAATATTCATTGTTGTGGACTTCCCGGCACCATTAGGTCCGAGAAGTCCAAGAATTTCCCCGTCCTTCACGTCAAAACTGACGTGATCCAGGACGGTTTTATTTCCATATTTTTTTACCAGTTCTCTTACTTCTATCATTCTTAGTTTATCCCTTCATTCCACTCATGGCAATACCACGTACAATGTACTTCTGGCAGCAAACAAAAAGGATCATTACCGGAATAAGTGCAAGAATAGATCCCGCCATGATTAAGTCATATCTTGATGTAAATGAATTTCTGAATGAAGATAATCCCATCTGTACCGTAAATTTCGCATCTGAAGCAATATAAATAACTGGTCCCATGAAGTCATTGTATGAGCTCTGAAACTGGAATACTGACAACGTCGCAATAATTGGTTTGCAAAGTGGCATGAAAATCTGTGCCCAGATTCTGAAATGACTGCATCCATCCATGATTGCCGCCTCTTCAAGTTCTTTCGGCAAAGTCATAAAGAACTGCCTGGTCAGGAAAATGGAGAACGGTGTACCGAACATAACCGGAACAATCAATGGTACATATGTATCATAGAAACCAAAGTCTTTAAACATTAAGAATCTTGGAATCAATGTAATTGCAAACGGAACCATCATTGCTGCGATAAAACACATAAAAATTGTATCTCTGAATGGAAATTTCAATCTTGCAAAAGCATATCCTGCAAGTGATGAAAAAATAATATTAAATATTGTTGATGGAAGTGCAATCTTCATTGTATTGAGGAACATCTGCCAGAAACTGATACTTCCTCGGGATGCAGCTTCAATAAAGTTTTCTACTTTCCATACTTTTGGGAAAAATGTTGGCGGATACGCAAACAATTCTCTCTGACTTTTGAAAGCAGATACTACCATCCATAAAAATGGAAGAATAACCAGGATGGCAACTAATATAACGCCTAAATAGGCAAAAAATTTATGTCCTTTTTTCTTTACCATGTCTTTTGCCCTCCTTTAAGCCTCATAATCTACTTTTTTACTCATAACTTTATTCTGAATTAAAGTAATAGTCAAAATAATTACAAACATTACGGCAGCCATAGCACAGGCATATCCCATCTTAGAATATTCAAATGCGTTAGACCAGAGATAATATGATACTGTGTAGGTTGAATATCCCGGTCCACCTTTTGTCATGATGAAGATCTCAGTAAAGATCTGGAATGCATCAATAACTGCTGTAAGCATTACGAAATAAATAGACGGCATAACAAGTGGAATTTTAATATCAATTAACTTTCTCCAAGGTGTGATTCCGTCGATTGCTGCGGCTTCATATAAAGATTCATCAATTCCCTGCAATGCTGAAAGGAAAATTAACATATTATAACCGGCCCATTTCCATACTGACATAATTGCAATTGCAAACAATGAATATTTTGAATCTGTCAGCCAGCCGATTGGATCCATGTGGAACAAATTTTTTAAAATAAAGTTTAAAATACCGTAGTCTGTATTGTAAATCCATACAAACAAAAGCGATACTACTACGATCGGGCATACTACCGGGAGGTAATATAATGTTCTGAAAAATCCTGCTCCCTTTAACTTTCTGTCAAGAAGAAGTGCTAAAAGGAAAGAAGTAATCGTTGACATCGGCACGTAAATAATAACCCATTTGAAAGTATTTGTAAGTGCCTGTTTAAATACTTCATCATGAATCAGCGTCTTATAGTTTTCTATTCCGATAAACTTCGGTTTCTGAAGCAGGTTCCACTCAAAGAAACTGATAAAAAATGAACGAATGATCGGATAATACATCATGATTATCAGACTCAAAAGCGGAAGCGAAATAAAAATTAAACCAGTCACCGCTTCTTTTTGTTTCAAAGTAAGCCCTTTGCGGGATGATTTCGTATTCTTCATAATCTTCTCCATTCCTGATTACTTTTTTAAAGCCGGTAGTACAGCCGCATTCTGCTCTCTACTGAAGCAGCCCCCTTGCTTTTGTACTCCGGCCTTTTTAGTTATCTTACTTGAATACAGTTGTATTAGCCTGCTCGTCAATAGTCTTAACTGCTTCTTCGATTGTTGTTTTACCTTCGAATGCATCTGACAGACCTGCACTGATGATACTGCTGTACTCAGACCACTGTCCTGTAAGAGAAGCTTCAATCTGAGATTTATTTCCAAGGTATGCTGCTGAATTAATGAAAGCGTCAGCATCCGGTGGAGTACTTACATAAGTATCATTACTCATAAGATCTTTATAAACCGGCAGTGAAAGTCCCTGTTCCATAACAGTAGCAAGTCCTTCATCACTCATCTGATAAGACAGAAGGTTCGCTGCAATATCTTTGTTTTTGCTTGAATCAGCAATACAAACCATACTACAGATAAATGGGCATGTACGAGTTGTTCCCTTCGGCATCTCTACTGCTGTCCATTCAAAATCACATTCTGTACGGAATGACGGAACTACCCAGCGTCCTGACGGATACATGGCAACTTTTCCGATAACGAAGAGACGGTCTTCACTGTCACCTGTTGAAGATACAGTTCCTGGCGAAGGAGCTGATCCATCCTGTACAAGGTCGTACATTACACTTAAACCTTCAAGAGATTTTGCATCAGAAAGGTTTGATTTTCCATCTTTAAACCACTCTGCATCGTAGTTACCCATCCAGTTGATCCAGTCTGCACGATAATTGTTAATGGCTGTACCATACACATCAACACGATCTCCGCTTTTCTTTGTCAGTTTTGCTGCAATATCTTCATAATCTTCCACTGTCCAGTCATTTGTCGGAACATCAACACCTGCTTCTTTGAAAAGATCCAGGTTCAGATACATAACATAGGATGTCCAGTCTTTCGGGAATGCAACCTGTTTGCCATCGATATTACCAAATTCCAAAACTCCATCAATAATATCTTCCGTCAGCTGTGGATATTCATCAAGAATGTCATTCATATCTGCTAACATTCCAGCTTCATAGTAGCTTTTAACTCCAGCTTCACCTGTCCAGAACAGATCCGGAAGATTTCCTGCTGCTGCCAGTGTCTGAAGTTTTGTTGAATAGTCAGAAGGAACATACATCTGTTCAACTTCTACATTTGGTGCATATGCCTGATAGTCTTTGAATACGTTGGCATACATTTCACGCTCATAATCATCACCTGAATGCATGTAAGTAACTTTACCACTTAAGTCAGCTGCTTTTTTAGCTCCCTCCCAGTTGGTATCTTCAGCAGAAGCTGTAGGTTTCTTGTCTGCACTCTTTGTGTCATCACTCTTGCCAGATCCTCCACATCCTGCAAGTGTTGATGCAGCCAATGCCGCTGTAGTAAGCAGCACAACAGTACCTCTTAATTTCTTTTTCATAAGTCTGTCTCCTTTCTTGTTGTCACCGGTACTTACCGGCTTTATCATTATTATGTGTCTATATTCAGGCTGGTACCTGCCTGATTTTGCGACACTAATAACCTTTCCCATTCCTAAAAAATGTCTGGTCGATTTTGGCTCCTTTTCGTATGAAAATCGGAATAGACTCAAGTGGTGCTAAAACTTTGATCCATTGTCCGCCTTCATAAATCTGTCTACTTTGTGAATCTATCCATTCAGTTCCTTTTGGAAGATATACTTTCCTCTCTCTCCGGTTTAATTCATATACTGGGCAGACCATAAGATCCGGTCCAAACATATACTGATCGAAAATTTCATAATTCGCTTCATCTGGATAATCATAAAACAATGGTCTCATGATCGGTGTTCCATCTTCTGAAGCCTTCTTCAGGTTCTGATAAATATATGGTCTCAAGCTTTCACGGATATCCACATACTTCTTAAGTATCTCATATGCTTCTTCTCCATAGCTCCAAATCTCATTTGGTCCTCCTGAGTAACAGAAAGTGTCCATACTCATTGGGGATACAACTGGTCTGTCTGGTTTAAACCGGAATCCATGCATTCTGAATACCGGGCAAAATGCTCCAAACTGAAACCAACGGATCAGGCATTCTCTATACTCTTCTGAATTTGGATCCCCTCCATGAAATCCGCCGATATCGGTTGTCCACCATGGGATTCCACTAATCGCCACATGAAGCCCTGTCTTGATCTGCCTTCTCAAACTGTCAAAATCAGAGCAAATATCACCAGACCATAATACCGTTCCGAATCTCTGGCTTCCAAGGAATGCACACCGAATCAGATTCACGATTTCATCCTGTCCTTCTTCCTTCTGTCCATCATAGAACGTCTTTGCATAATAGAAAGGATATAAACTACTGACTTCCATTCCATTGCCAATCCAATAACGGAGATTATCATAATCATACGGTGTGATTTCCGGTTCTGCCTCATCCAGCCAAAAATTTCGAATTCCAAGATTGTAATAATTCTCTTTTGCCTTGTTCCAAACAAACTTTCTTGCTTCCGGATTTGTCGGATCATAGTAGGTCTCCGGTCCCCTGCAATACATTAAAGTTCCAGGTCCTCTTTCTGAGCGAATCAGCATGTTCTGATCTCTCATCTCAATATAATTCTCACTTCTTGGATCAACTGTCGGCCAGATGGAAACCAGTAGGCGAATTCCCATCTCATTCAGTTCTTTCACCATCTTTTCCGGTTCCGGCCAGTATTTTTTATCAAATTTCCATTCTCCCTGTTGCGGCCAATGAAAATAATCACATACAATAATAGAAGGTGTAATTCCTCTTCTCTTGTATTCACGGGCAACTTCCATCAACTCATCCTGTGTCTCATAGCGAAGCTTTGACTGCCAAAGTCCTGTCGCCCACTCCGGAAATTCTGGTGCATACCCCGTCACTTCACAGTAACGATGTTCAATCTCTCCCGGTGTATCTCCTGCAATTACAAGATAATCCATCTGTCTTGCTGACTCGGCCACCCATCTGGTTCCCGATGTTCCAAATTCAACTCGTCCAATTGCCGGATTATTCCAAATAAATCCATATCCTCTTGATGACATCACAAATGGAATTGTGCTTTTCGTATTCTGCTGACACAAGTCCAACGTAGCACCTTTCAGATCAAATAAATCATGTGCTTCCTGTCCCAGTCCATAAAAATGTTCCCCTGCATACTGTCGTAAATGCAATTCGATATGACTGGATCCTCCAACATGTCCTTTTAAAGCTCTGGCATCTATATCCCTCTCATTTCTCCAGAGTTCTTCAAATAATACTTCACCCGCCTGATTCTTAAAAGCAATCTTTCCATCGCTACTGACAACAGCACGGATTCTCCCATTCTCCAGTACGACATTGTCTCCTTCTTCACTTACACTTGCCCGATCTTCTTTTGGCGGTAATAAAGTCCAATTAAGATCTTCGATCTCTCCTTTTGAAGCTCTTACCCGAATAATATGCTCTCCATATGCTTCAATCTGAACCTTTTCTCCTTCTCGGAAAATGAAAATCTTGTTCTGTGCAGTCCTGACCATCTTTTCCTCCCGCTTTCATTCCTCTGCGCCAGCTATTCCATAAGGCGTCTTCCAAATTACAATGTATACAACTCTGTAATTTGTATACCAGGTACATGTATGAACCATCTATAGACTATATTCTACATATTTCGACATGCTTTGTCAAGAAACTTGCACATCTATTGTGAAATATGATTAAATTTATTGTGTGTTATGTACAATTTATCGTTTTTCAGCCATACAACTTCTTGTAATTTTATCATACAACTTTACTTTTTTAAGCGTACAATATGTGCATATTTTTCATTAACTATTTAGCACTTTATTTATACAAGTGCTGCCAGCCACACACTCGCTGCAAGCCCTGCAAATGTTGCAATAAGTGCTCTGGCAAGAGTATACCTGGTTTTTTTCACCTTTGCTGACATAAAATACACAGACATCGTATAGAAAATCGTTTCCGTACACGCCATCGAAATTGAAGCGATCATTCCGTTTCTCGAATCCGTTCCAAATTCCTTATAGATATCAAGCAATAATCCCGTTGCGGCAGAGGACGAAAACATTTTCACAATCGTAAGCGGAACCAATGCCCCCGGAAATCCAATCTGCTCCGTCACATTTCCAATTATTTCCGATATAAATTCCAGAAAACCCGATGCACGCAAAATCCCCACTGCTGCCATCAATCCGATCAACGTCGGCATCAGCCGCACGACCGTCCAAAATCCACGCTTTGCTCCCTGAATAAAAGTATCATATACATTCACTCCTGCAAAAATTCCATATATAAGAATGGACAAAATCATAAAAGGGACTATAAAGTCAGATATGTATAAAAAAAGGCGCATAAAAACAGCTCCTGGCGAACCACTTTACTAAAAAGTATATTCGCCGGAGCTGTTATTCATTCCGTTTGCTTTATAAAGAAAACTTTTCTATTCCTCATCCGCATACTTCGCAAACCGCTTCTCATTCTGATGGATCACATAATAATACATCACGATCAGCAATGCACTTGCCAGGATCCATGCCGCCGGACTTGCCATGCATACTCCAAAGTAACTCTTCTGCCCTGCCGCGATCATGGCAACAACGCCCCTGCCAACCAACTCAGCCACACCAGCCATCATCGGGAGCAGTCCATATCCCATTCCCTGGATTCCATTCCGGTAAACATTTACAACGGTAAGCGGAATAAAGAAAGTACCGACGCATTTCAGGTAAATATCCACGGAATGCATAATTTCTGTCAGATCCCCAGACAGGAACAGATACGTCATATATTTTCCAACTGTCATAATGATCGCCGCAACTACGACTGAATAGATACTTCCCATGATCGTAATTGACTTAAATCCCTGACGGATCCTTTTGATCTTACCCGCTCCAATATTCTGTGCGCAATAGGTTGCCATCGTGGTTCCCATCGCAACATATGCCTGCGTCACGATCTGCTCGATCTTATTCGCTGCGGTAAATGCTGCTACCTGTGTGGAGCCAAGCAAATTCAGGGCAGTCTGTACCATCATGGTTCCGATCGCTGTGATCGAATATTGAAGAGCCATCGGGATTCCGACTGCAAGCTGGATCTTTAGCAGATGTCCGCTCGGACGCCAGTCCTCCTTATGTAAATGCAGGATTGGAACCGCCTTCACAATATATACCAGACACAGGATTCCCGAAATCCCCTGTGAAATCACAGTCGCCCATGCCGCACCGGCTGCGCCCATGTGAAATGCAATGATAAATACCATATCCAGCACAATGTTGAGCAGCGCCGCAAGAATCAGGAAATACAGCGGAACCTTGCTGTTACCAAGTGCCCGCAAGACACTGGATAAAAAGTTATATAGCATCTGCGCCGCAATTCCACCACAGATTACCATAATATACGCATAGGCATCCTTGAAAATATCATCCGGTGTCTTCATAATCCCAAGAAGCGGTTTCATTGCCATCATTCCGAGCACAGTCATAATAAGAGACATAATAATCGCCAGAATCGCGGCATTTCCTACAGTCTTGCGCATTGCTTTCATATCACCTGCGCCAAATTTCTGTGCCGTAAGTACGGTAAATCCTGCTGTCATTCCCAGAATAAATCCATTGATCAGAAACATGATCGTTCCCGTACTTCCAACAGCCGCAAGTGCTTTGGTTCCCACGAACTTTCCTACGATAATTGTGTCCGCCATACTGTAGAACTGCTGAAATACATTTCCAATGAAGATCGGCAGTGTGAAATTAAAAATAATTTTTCCCGGATTCCCGGTCGTCAAATCTTTCTGTAATGTTTTCATATATTCCCTCTGTTTATCTTATTAACATTTTACCTCTCGTCATTATAGAAAAATGTATCTTAAATTGCAATTGTCGTTTTCACGAAATTCCCCCTGTTTCACAAAGTATTTCCCGTTTATTTGACGGAATCTTTGACACCCCAGATTCTATCCTCTATAATATTTTATATAGAAAAAAATTATCATTTTCAGGAGGCATTGATATGAAACCACTGCCCTTTATCATGCAATATGTCAGACGATACAAATATCGCTATATTGCCGGAATCCTTACTCTTTTTGCTGTAGATGCGGCAAGTGTATTTATTCCAAAACTTACCGGTATCATTACTGATGGTCTTACCGCGCGCAGCATTACCTGGAGTTCCATTCGTACCTGTCTTCTTGGGATCTTTCTGATTGGTCTTCTGCTTGCAGTCGGCCGTTTTTTGTGGCGTTATTTTCTTTTTGGAACCGCACGTATTATCGAGCGTGAACTGCGTAATGAAATGTTTTCCCATCTAGAAACTATGGATGTGGAATACTACAACAGCCACAAAACAGGTGATCTGATGACCCGGTTTACCAGTGACTTAAATGCGGTCCGCATGGCACTTGGTCCTGCTGTCATCTGCATCTTTGATTCCGTAGTCATGACGCTCCTGGTCGTCTGCCAGATGATGTATTATGTCAATATAAAACTAACCCTTCTGGCACTGATCCCGATGGTCATCATCTGCCTCGGCTATATGCATTACGGAAAGGTACTGGATAACCTCTACACCGAACGTCAGGACAGTGTTTCCAATCTTGCCGACTTTGTACAGGAAAGCTTCTCCGGGATCCGTGTGATCAAGGCCTTTGTTCGCAAGCAGGCAGAAATCCTTTCTTTTTCCAAAAAGAACCAGGACACCATGGATAAAAGTATGCGCATCGCAAAGCTGGAAGCCATCCTGATCCCGCTTCTGGATGTGATCATCGGATTTTCCAGTCTTGCCTCACTCCTTTATGGGGGATACCTCGCCCTGATCGGACAGATTACACTCGGACGCTTCGTAGCTTTCAATCAGTATGTCAATATGCTGGTATGGCCGATGCTCGCCTGTTCGGAAGCTGCCGTCATGTTTTCCCAGGGAACTGCATCCATCCGCCGTGTACAGGAAATCCTGGAAGCACAGACAAATGTAAAAGATACTGCTTCTGTCACGACTTTAGACACCCTGCACGGGGATATCCGTTTTAACCACCTGACCTTTGCACACCTTGGAAATACTTCTCCGGTACTGCATGATATCAATCTGGACATCCCATCCGGGACAACCCTTGCCATCATCGGGCGCACCGGCAACGGAAAATCCACTCTGGTCAATCTTCTGCTCCGGCTTTACAACACCGAGCCAGGCATGATTTATCTGGATGACCATGATATCAACACAATTCCGCTGAAAACTCTGCGTGAAAATATTGCTTATGTACCACAGGATAATTTTCTTTTTTCCGATACTCTGAAAGCAAATATTGCATTCGGCACAAAGTCACAGGATATGAGCCGTATTATCGCCGCAGCAAAATCAGCCTGCATTCACGATAATATTGCAAATTTTCCGGACAACTACGATACGATCGTCGGCGAACGTGGCGTTACGCTTTCCGGCGGTCAGAAACAGCGCAGCTCCATCGCCCGCGCCCTGATGAAAAATGCGCCGATCCTGATTCTTGATGACTCCCTTTCCGCTGTCGACACCGATACGGAAGAACATATCCTGCATAATCTCAGGGACGATCGTAAAGGGAAAACAACGATCCTGATCGCACACCGCATTTCCACAGTACAGCATGCCGATCTGATCATGGTACTTGAAAACGGAGAAATGAAAGAGCTTGGAACACACACCGAACTGATTCAGAAAAATGGCATTTATAAAGATATGTTTGAAAAACAACAGTTGGAAGCTTCCATTGGAGAACAGGAGGTCATTAACAGTTAAAGATAAATTATAAAATCATGTAAGTAGATAGTGAGTTTTTTATCCGGGAATTGATACAGGAGGAAACAGATGGTAAAAGCCATAAAAGTAATGCTGATACCAAACAACGTACAGAAAACTAAGATGTTTCAGTACGCAGGTGCTTCAAGATTTGCTTATAACTGGGCTTTGGCCAGGGAAAAAGAAAATTATGAAAAAGGTGGCAAATTCATTTCAGATTCAGAACTCAGAAAAGAATTTACAAAGCTCAGACATTCTGATGAATACGCATGGCTGCTGAATATTTCAAATAATGTAACCAAACAGGCAATCAAAGATGCCTGTACTGCGTATAAGAACTTTTTCAAGGGTTTGCAAAAATTCCCAAGATTCAAGTCTAAAAAGAGATCAATGCCGAAGTTCTATCAGGATAATGTTAAGATACAATTCAGTAATACCCACGTTAAGTTTGAAGGCTTTTCTTCCAGCAGGAAAGCAAATAAGCAGAAAATGAATTGGGTAAGACTTGCAGAACATGGACGTATTCCGACAGATGTTAAATATATGAATCCGAGAATATCCTTTGACGGATTGAACTGGTGGATCAGTGTATGTGTGGAATTTCCTGATTGCAAGGAAACACTTAATGATGATGGAGTTGGCATAGACTTAGGAATCAAAGATTTGGCTGTCTGCTCTGATGCTGTTAAATATAAGAACATTAATAAGAGTCAGAAAGTAAAGAAACTGGAAAAACAGAAACGCAGATTACAGCGTAGTATCTCTCGTTCTTACGAGAAGAATAAGAAAGGGGAAAGTTACTGCAAAACCAATAATGTAATCAAAAAGGAAAAACTTTTATTAAAACGAAATCACAGATTAACAAACATCCGTAAAAACTATTTGAATCAGACCATATCTGAGATCGTAAATCGAAAACCAAGATTTATCTGTATTGAAGATCTGAATGTCAGCGGAATGATGAAAAACAGACATTTATCCAAAGCAGTTCAGGAACAAGGATTTTTTTGGTTTAGAAAACAGCTTGAATACAAATGCAGTGATAAAGGGATCCAGCTTATTGTGGCTGATCGTTTTTATCCATCATCAAAGCTTTGCAGCTGTTGTGGAAATATCAAAAAAGATTTGAAATTATCTGACAGGGAATATAGATGTGAATGTGGGAATATAATTGACAGAGATTTCCAGGCATCAATAAATCTTAAGGGTTACGGAGAACGATTTGCAAGCTGACACTGAAACGTTAATGCAAATATGTACGGATACGTTAGTCCGGAATTTACGCCTATGGAGAGTACAAGAACTTGTGAGTAGATAGATATTTATATCATCAAAAGCATACTCGTTGAAGTAGGAATGAAACATAGAAGTTTGTAACTTTTTATAAGTTTTCAGTAACGGTAGCCATAAGATGAAACGACTTTTAAGTTATCTAAAACCGCATAAATGGGTAATGACCCTGGCAACTGTCCTGGTTCTCTTCATCATTGCTGTGGAACTTTACCGCCCGATCATCATCGGAAATGCAATCGACCAGTATATCAATGGTTATTATCATCCGTATGTAGAAGCCGACGTTTCCGCTTCGGACGCTATAAACTGGAACGGTCTTGTATTGTCGCGCGACCAGGCAGTATCCACGGCGGACTCTGCTTCCTTTTATCAGATTTTTCTCTGGAAGGATCACTATTACATGGCAGAAAATCTCACCCGCTCTGAATGTACTGCACTGCAAAATGCCGATACATCTGTTTTAAAAAGTTATGTCAGAGAAGGTGCCCAGAAGCTTACTTCCAATGATCTGAAGGTTTTAAGACAAAATGATTTTAAGGGGATCCTAAAAGCCGGAATTCTGTTTCTTCTGCTGCTTTTTAGCGGATTTTTCCTGAACCTTGCCGACACCTGGCTTTTGCAGAAGATGGGCCAGCAGATTGTGTACAAACTGCGTGAAGAAACATTTACACATATACACAGCCTGTCACTTTCTTTTTTCAATATAACACCGGTTGGAAAGCTCGTAACACGTGTATCTAACGATACTGAAGCAGTCAACGAACTGTTTTCCACCATTCTTGTGAAACTTTTTAAAAACGTTGTAAAGATTATTGGTTACGCTGTTGTCATGCTCTCAATTAATGTGAAAATGGCAGGTATATCCTTCCTGCTTTTACCTCTGGTTGCAATCCTGACTTTTGTTTTCCGACATCTCTCCAGAAAAGCTTACCAGATCACAAGAAATAAAATCACAGAGTTGAACACCTTCCTGTCCGAACATATTTCCGGTATGAAGCTGATCCAGATCTTTGCACGCGAAAAAGAGAAATACAGTGAATTTGAAGGCAAATCTATGGAACTGTACCGTGCCAATTTCCGCGAGATCATGACTTTTGCGATCTTCCGGCCTTCAATCTATCTGGTTTCGGTCATTGCCATGATCCTTGTTATCCGTACCGGAAGCCTTTCTGTGTTAAATGGAAGTCTTTCTCTCGGAACTCTGTTCGTGTTTATCACCTACATCAGCTCCTTTTTCGAGCCAATCCAAGAGCTTTCCGAACAGCTTGGAACCCTGCAGTCTTCCATTGCTTCCGCAGAAAAGATTTTCAGTGTTCTTGATGTAAAACCAGAGATCGTATCTCCGGTCGATCCGACTCCGGTCAATATTCTTGGTGAAATTGAATTCCGCCATGTCTGGTTTGCCTACGAAGAGGAAAATTATATTTTAAAAGATGTAAGTTTTGTAATCCATCCGGGTGAAAAGGCTGCTTTTGTCGGCGCTACCGGAGCAGGAAAATCTACAATTTTAAATCTGATCGGAAGATATTTTGATATTCAGAAGGGACAGATCCTGATTGATGGGATTGATATTCATGAAATTGATCTGAATGTACTCCGCGGTGCGATTGGTCAGGTTCAGCAGGATGTCTTCATCTTCACCGGAGACATCAAAAGTAATATCTCGCTGAATAATGAAGCAATCTCACCGGACGATGTCAGACGGGCTGCCGAAATTGTAAATGCAGATCCATTTATTCAGAAACTGCCGCACGGATATGATGAACCGGTTACAGAACGCGGAAGTACTCTATCTGCCGGTCAGCGCCAGCTTTTGTCCTTCGCACGGACACTTGCTTATGATCCAAAGATCCTTGTTCTCGATGAAGCAACTGCCAACATCGATACAGAAACCGAAACACTGATCACACAGGCACTTGCGCGGCTAATGGATGGAAGAACTACGATCATGGTCGCCCACCGGCTTTCTACGATCCAGCATGCGGATAAAATTATTGTGATGCATCACGGGGAAATAAAAGAATCCGGAACCCATCAGGAGCTGCTGGTGAAGGATGGGTTGTATAAGAAATTGTATGAATTGCAGTTGATGGATTAGACAATTCTGTCATTTTATTTTATATTGATTTTCTTCTTTATGTTTGTTACCATAAGTTCAAGGTGCTATTTCACTGTGTGCGACTTTTTACAGTCTTGGGTATGTGCGTGGAAAGCATGATTCCAAGATCAAGTAGGAGGCGGTGACTAA
>NZ_JAQESL010000038.1:0-20136 GCF_027697525.1 Coprococcus sp. AM97-35
TCATCGTCATACTCGGAATCATCCTCATCCTCGTATTCAGCTTCTTCATCGTAAACCGCATCCGATTCATCATCTTCTTCGGAGTCAACGATTTCTTCAAAATCATTTTCTTCCGGATCTTCCTCGTCAGTGTCTGAAGCTTCTTTGGATGAATCTTCCGGGCTTTCAGGCGCTTCATCCTCTTCATCATCAACGAAATCTTCAGCATCTTCATCGGTGATTTCAGGCTCTTCACCATTTTCAAGCTGTTCCATCAGTTTGCGGATATCATCAGAAAGGATTGGTTTTGTAGCTCCAAGAACTTCCTCTTCTTCTTCTTTCTTCTTCTCGCGCAGGGCTTTTTCTTTCTCAGCTTCCTCCTGGCTCTTTTCAAGAATCTTTGCATTTTCACGCTGGGTTGCTTCCCAGTTGGCAAGAATTTCTTCAATCTTCATCTTACCGGTCATCTGTGAATCGTCTGAAGCAGATTCAGGAGCAACTGCACCACTTGCAACGGCAACACCGGCTTTCAGGGCATCTGAAAGGGAAGCACCGGAAATGGTTGTGGAAATATCGGAAGTGCTTCGAATCCGGGTTTTTGGCTGTGACTCAGCTTCTGGTTCGGAAGCATGTGTCCGGGCCATTGGCTCTGGAAGATCCGGAAGATCAATACTGTCTGTGACATGTACATCTTTGCGGACCTTGTCTGCAATTCGTGGATTCGGTGCCGGACGTTCTTTGGATTTTCGGAAGGAAGGTTTTCTCTTGGAAGAATCCTTACGGCCGATACCATCATTTCGATGATCGTATTTTTCCTGCTGAAGTGGAGTCAGCGGTTTGTATTTCATTTTAAGTTCCATTGCCTGGTATACATAAGTACCTTCGCTGAACCAGAGAATCAGATCATCACATTCATCAAGACATTCGGAAGTCATACCAGCTTCAGCGTATAATCTGGCAAGTTCATATGCCCATTTTTCAACGTATTCAGAATGCTTGAAATCTTCAAGAGCTTCAATCTGTTCTTTGACTGGCGCTTTCTGTGCTTTTAAGATCTTATACCGGAGAATGTACTGGTTTGGATCTTTCGGAGCAAGCTTGACAAATTCTTCGTAGCAATCAGCTGCTTCATCGAAATGTCCCAGCTTCAGAGAAATAATTCCCAGGCGGTATACAACCTTTCTGCTGGAAGGTGCTTTATCATACGCAATAAATAAGGTATCACGTGCTTTACCAAGTTCCCCCGCATTTTCATAGATTTCGCTTACGGTAGAGAGCATGGCGGTATTTTTTACTTTACGCCAGTCGATCGTATCTGCAATCGACATCGCTTTCTGGTAAGACTTCTGTTCGGCATACGCAAGCATCTGCTCTGTCTTTGCGCGATATTCATATTTATCCAACGTTTCTCACCTCATATGATTATTATTAATTATTTTACTTTTCCTCAGTAAGTCTGACTTTTGTACCAGAAACGGAAAACAAAAGTCTTATAATTTTACTTACTAAGTGTATCATAGAGCGTTGTCAATGTCAAAAATTACGGCTGATATTTTTCAGAAATGTTAAAAAAATATTACAAAAAATTCACAAATTGGGAGCTGGTAACAGAAAAAAAGGAGACAGCCATCTTTTGAATGGCTGTCTCGGAATATTCAATTGTAATTTTTATTTTTATATCGGAGGAATTAAGTAATTCTTATTCCTGTAAGTTCTTTGAGCATTTCATATGATATTCAGATTTTATAAAATTTATAAAAATGAAATCATATGAATCGATTTTGATCAATTCTGATCGTTCGTTATTTTATATAATCAGGTAATCCAATTTTGGTATTTATCAGCTTTCTCGTCACTGTTAAATTTACTTATCAATGAATGTTTCTTTACACATTTTCTGATCTTGAATTACTGTGGTATTTACTTCAATATGTCAACAAATGCTGAATCTTTTTATATCTTATAATCGCTTCCGGTTTATCTACTACTCCGACCTTTTTTATCATTAACTTTTCTCTTACCGGATTATAATCTATGGTTAAGGCTCATCTCACAGGAATTTACATTTGCCATACCATTAACATATTGAGTTTTAGATGATGAAATATCCAACGGTCAAAGCCTCCTTCCTTTCGTTCTCGTTCCAAAATTTTATCCGGATATTCTTTTTCTCTTATACTTTTTTCTGTTCAGAAGTCAGATATCAATTTTCTCTTATTATTATAAATTATCAATTTAAAAAATTGTTCTCTACACACTCCACTTACAAAACGCTCATAACCAAAATGTATAGTTGCTTTTTTAAAACTTTCTAACCTTCAAATAACAATTATTCTTGTTACCCTTTTCTGATCTGGTTCTTCATCTTATACTCTTGGCGAGTATATATGAAACTATGTAACAGATTAAAAAAATATCTTTTTGAAATTCCCTTTCTCGTCAGGAACTTCTTTTCTTTTGGATTGACTTAATAATAACACCCAAATACTTATTTGTCAATATAATTTTAAAATAATTTTAATAAAATTAGAAAGAACTGAAATTGCAATATATATATCAGAAAATTCAAACAATTATAAATACGATTAGAAATAGTTATAGCCATTTGCAATATATTCGGGGTTTTGCTATTGTTTCCGTCCATAAATGCATGATACACTAAAAAATAGATGAAAAATACAGGCTATGGCATTGGGATAAAGAAAGGAGACCTACAGATATGGGAGGATTTTTTGGCGTTGCATCAAAAGAAGCATGTAATCTGGATCTTTTTTATGGAACAGATTATCATTCGCATCTTGGAACCCGCCGCGGAGGTATGGCTACTTACGGAAGTGATGGCTGGAAGAGAGCGATTCATAATATTGAAAATTCGCCGTTCCGTACAAAATTTGAGAAAGATGTTGATACAATGAAGGGAAATATTGGAATTGGATGTATTTCAGATTATGATCCACAGCCAATTCTGATCCAGTCGCATCTGGGGTGCTTTGGAATTACGACAGTAGGTAAGATCAATAATGCGGATCAGCTAATCCGGAATCTTTATGAAAATGGACATACACATTTTCAGTCTATGACCAGTGGACAGATCAATTCTACAGAGCTGGTTGCGGCATTGATCTGTAAAAAGGATTCGTTTGTTGAGGGAATCCGTTATGTGCAGTCAGTAGTTGAAGGCTCGATGACACTTCTGCTTCTGACAGAGAATGGAATTTATGCAGCCAGAGACCTTCTCGGACGTACACCGGTTGTGATCGGAAAGAAAGAAAATGCATACTGCGTTTCCTTTGAAAGCTTTGCATATATCAACCTTGGATACACAGATTACAAAGAGCTGGGACCTGGGGAAATCGTCTACGTGACACCGGAATCTGTGGAGACTGTAAGTCCTGCATGTGAAAAGATGAGAATCTGTTCGTTCCTGTGGGTATACTATGGATATCCTACTTCTTCTTATGAAGGGGTTGGTGTAGAAGAAATGCGTTACAACTGTGGAAAGCTTTTAGCACAGAGAGATGACCATTCGATCGACGTGGATATTGTTGCAGGAGTTCCGGATTCAGGTATCGCTCATGCGATAGGCTATGCAAATGAATCAGGTATTCCGTATGCAAGACCATTTATCAAATATACTCCGACCTGGCCAAGATCCTTCATGCCGACAACACAGAGTCAGCGTAATCTGATCGCCAGAATGAAACTGATCCCGGTACATAGTCTGATCGAAGACAGAAGCCTTCTGCTGATCGATGATTCGATCGTGCGTGGCACACAGCTCCGTGAGACGACAGAGTTCCTGTATCAGAGTGGCGCAAAAGAAGTGCATGTCCGCCCGGCATGTCCACCGCTTCTGTACGGTTGCAAATATCTGAACTTCTCGCGTTCCAAATCAGACCTGGATCTGATCACAAGAAGAATCATCCGTGAGTGGGAAGGCGACAATGATGTCAATGTGCTGGATGAATATGCGGATCCGAACAGTGACCGGTATGCAGCAATGCTGGAGGAAATCCGCAAGAGACAGAATTTCACTTCCCTTCGTTATCACAGACTGGATGATCTGATCAAATCAATCGGGATTGATGCATGCCAGGTATGTACCTATTGCTTTAACGGTGTGGAATAACAGGTAAATGAAAATAGAAAACAGGTGTCCACGTAAGTATATCTTAGTGATATATCCCAGTGGGCACCTGTTTTTGTGTATACGATGAGCCAAGTGCGGATTTGTGCTTGCACAAGGATCTGCATTTGGCGAATGTACATCATCGAGCTGTTAAGCGAGATGATGTACAAAGTATAAGAATCGAGTAGGAGTCAGCCTACTCGATTATATACGATTTTGGTGTATACAATGATGTGGAATGGTGTACAAAGTATGCGGAGCGGCAGCTCCTTCTGCAAAGCTGCACTATAGCAGCAGATCATCTATCTTCACATAGTCTCCCATCCGGTATGCTTCAATTGCATTTCCATTGATCACATAGAACTTTTCGTTTGCATACACACCGCGGGTTCCAAGGTAAGAATTACCGTTGACTTCCTCCTGCATCTGTACCTGGAAGCCCTGATCTTTATCGTAAGAAAGGATCACATACTGGTTGGCAGATCCGGAAAGCGGAAAGCCGATCAGATTCTTTTCCGGATCAACCAGTGCTGCACGGTAGTCAGAAAAAACATCCGAGTAATAGTACTGATCCAGGGTGTACTTGCTGACTTCCTTCACATCCGAAGGATCACTGATATCAAACATGGAGATCTTTACCCCGTTTGTAATGCCATTTTCATCGGTATCCATACCGATGCCAAGAAGCAGGTTATCACTGTAAAAATGCAGGTATTCCGAAAAGCCGGGAATTTTCAGCTTGCCAAGGATCTTCGGATTCTCCGGATTGGAAAAGTCTACGGAGAATAAAGGATCTGTCTGTTCATAAGTTACAAAGTAACCGGTATCGCCCAAAAATCTTGCGGAATAGACCTGTTCATTTTTGGCAAGATCCTCGATCTTACCGATTGTTTTCAAATCTGCATCCAGCACATAGACTGAATTGGACTGTGAAGAACTTCCGACATTATGCGTAACCGTTGTCACCAGCCGCAACGTATTGTCATACTCATCAATGCTGAAGGAATCGTTCAGATATCCTTTTACTTTGCCCTGTGCAGAGCCGGAAAGTTTTCCTTTATTGTAAGACAGCTTGCGGAGGATCGTCTGATTCTTTGCCGCAAGATTATCTGCGAGGATACTGCTGTTCGCATACTCATAAATATAAATGTTGTTCTCACTCACATAGACTTCGCCATTCTCAGACATGACTGCTTTCTGGTCTGCTGCCTTATCCGGACTGGAAGCGGAAACGGAGCTGACAACAAGGTACTGGTCTGCTGCATGGTTCGTCGGGAGATAGATATCCGACTGCTTCAGAAGATTGTCACCAACAAGCGGAACATAGGAAGGATAATCTTTCTTGGTGATCGTATCGTAAATATAATAGTCGCTGAATACATACAGATATCCGTCTTTAAAACGTGAAGTGCGGTAGTAACCACTCTGATCCACGGTTCCGATGGATTTCGGATTGTTGATATCTGCCAGATCATAAGTCTGGATACGGGTACAGCTGCCGCGGTACAAGGTTTTACTGTCAGAATCAACCTGCGTGTTCTGCATGTTGCCAAGGACAAAAAGCTTCTGGTCACTCAGGTAAAATTCGGATGCCTGAAAATTCTCATTCAGCGAAATACAGGAAACAACCTTCATCTGATCAGACCGGATATCTACAATGGAAATTTCCTGTGAGTTTGCTTTCAGTGTATAAAGATAACTTCCATCCGTTTTTACAATGTCTGCTTCACCGACGCCCTCTGTGCGGACGTTGGTATCGGAAAATGAAGTATCCACAGCACGTGCAGAGGCTGTTGAAGAATCCGAAGAGGAGCTGGAACTATCGGTGCGTGCACCACTGTCGGCTGTTTCAGTTGAATACATAACAATTCCGTTGTCGGTTGAACCGGTAACAGATGAAGAATCCAACTCATCCTGATAAGATTGCAGGTATGTGTAGACTTCATCATAATCGGTTGCCGTCTCTAAAGTATCGGAAGAGGCAAGCTTACCGGAGGATGTATCGATTGAAGAACTGCCTTTTGTGGAAGAAGTGGCTGAGTCTGAAGAAAGATTCTGCTGGCGGATGTGGGCGCCAATGCCGACAACCAGTACCAGTGCGGCAGCGATAAGTCCTCCGCGCATCCGGTGGCCGCGGGAAAATCCATGCTTTTTCTGGATATGTCCGGAAGCCTGAGTGCTGTTATGCTCTTCCAGCATTTTCATAATCTGATCCGGTGCAAGGCTTTCCGGAACAGGAGTTTTTTCCGTAGATTGTTTTATTTTATCCAGTATTTCTTTTTCGTGATCTGTCATATGAAACACCTCCTATTACTCTTTTATCCTACTCTTTCAGAAGCCAGCTCATCTTTTCGAGGGCACGCTTTCTGCGGGAGCGGACTGTATTCGGGTTCATTTTTAGCATTTTTCCGATCTCTTTACTGTTGTAACCGCCATAGACGGATAAGCCGATGATCAGCTGATCGTCTTCATCGAGAATAAGAAAAGCACGTTCGACATCTGTGCGGAGTCCGTCACAGTATGTGGCAGAAGCATGATCTTCTTTCAGCTCGGTCTCGGTCTGTTCACGGCTCTTTAACTTCCGGCGGCACACATTTGCCAGAATCTGAAAGATCCAGGAACGGAATGCTTCTTCTTTGCGTAATTTATGTATGTTCTCATAGGCGGAAAGAACGGCTTCACTGACGGCGTCTTCTGCATCCTGCGGATGATGCATCATGCAGAGCGCAAAACGATACAGATCCTGATAAACCGTCTTATATAATTCTTTAAATGCAATTGCATCGATCATAAGGTCCCTCCTCTCATAACAGGTTCTTTGTATATAAGAGTATAAAAAAGTCGGAAGTGTTGCAAAAAGGGACAGAAAAATTTCCGTCCCTTTGAAATCATATTATTGTCTGAGAAAAATTAACCTCTGTAATAATTGATCAGACATCCTTTGAGGATGATCTCACGTTCTGCATCCGTCAGATCACCGAGCTTCAGATCGATCTCCTTCAGATCATCGCCTACGACATAAGCCTTGATCGTGGAAACTTTATCTTCTACTGCTTTGCGGATATCCGGCACGAAGAGATAGTCACCGTTCCTGAAAGAAAGCTTTGTGTGTTCCTCTTCGGTAATAAACGGAAGCATGCCCCAGTTGATCAGGTTCGAGCGGTAACGTTTGGTTGCGTACTCATTCGCGATATTCGCCCAGCCGCCGAGGACCTTCTGGCAGGAAGCAGCCTGCTCACGGGCAGAACCATCACCAGGTTTGACCGCGAAAATGGTACTTCCGACACCGATATTTCCTTTGCCGACTTCCGGATAAGACTTCTGGATTGCTGCCATCACCGGTTTTAATTCATCCAGTACATCCAGTGGACAAGTACCTGCTTCAATCGCTTTCTGGGCTTTCTGGACCTCTTTCGCGCGTCCTACATAGGCAGGATCCTTTCTGGAAAGTGCAAATTCAGCAAGTCCAAGCGGGTTGGAACGATAAGAAGAAGTCTCGCCGGACGGGATCAGTTCGTCTGTCGTTGTAACCGGATCGTGGATCTCAGATACGACCTTCAGAATCAGATTCTCAGGAAGAGCGCTCATTGCCGGCCAGTCTTTGATGTTCGGTCCGAATTTGATCTCAACCGAAGGATCAGCAACGCCGTGGCTGTCAAATACACGGTTGGCGTAAATTCTGGAATCAAAGTGGTAGGTCGGGTTCTTGTATTCAATATCAAAATCTGTTGCCGGAGTAAGGAAACCTTTGTTTGCAGCAGTTGCGGCAATGGAACGTGCATCCATAAGGGCAACAGATGCGATCTGTCCACTCTGCAGCTTGCTTCCTTCACGGTTCGGGAAGTTACGGGTAGAGTGACGGATGGAAAATGCATTGTTTGCCGGGGTATCCCCTGCACCGAAGCACGGTCCGCAGAAGGCTGTCTTCACGATCGTACCGGCTTCCATCAGGTCAGCAACCGCACCATTTTTCACAAGCTCCATGTAGATCGGTGTACTTGCCGGGTAAACACTGAAGGTAAATTCATCTGATCCGATGTATTTGCCACGGATGATGTCTGCGGCAGCACAGATATTTTCAAAACCGCCACCGGCACAGCCTGCGATGATACCCTGATCGACATAAAGCTTACCATTTACGATCTTGTCCTGAAGAGAGTAATTCACAGCACCATCCAGGCTTACCAGCGCGCGCTGCTCTACATCGTGGAGAACATCTGCAAGGTTGGCATTGACATCCTCGATGGTGTAGACATTGGACGGATGGAACGGCATGGCGATCATAGGCTTGATCTCACTCAAGTTGACGTATACAAGACCGTCATAGTAAGCGACTGCGCCAGGATTCAGTTCCTTGAAGTCATCACTTCTTCCGTGGATATCGTAGAACTCTTTGATCTTGTCATCGGTTCTCCAGATAGAAGAAAGGCAGGTTGTCTCTGTCGTCATAACATCGATTCCGATACGGAAGTCTGCACTTAATTTGCCAACGCCAGGTCCGACAAATTCCATGACCTTGTTATTGACATAGCCATTGCCGAAGGTTGCGCCGATGATCGCAAGGGCAACGTCCTGCGGTCCGACACCTTTCACCGGTTCGCCGTCCAGATAGATTCCGACAACGCCCGGCATCTTGATATCATAAGTCTTGTTCAGAAGCTGTTTTACAAGTTCCGGTCCGCCCTCTCCCATTGCCATGGTACCGAGTGCACCATAACGGGTGTGGCTGTCAGAACCAAGGATCATCTTGCCGCCGCCTGCGAGCATTTCACGGGCGAACTGGTGGATAACGGCCTGATGAGGCGGAACATAGACACCGCCGTACTTCTTTGCACAGGTCAGTCCAAACATGTGGTCATCTTCATTGATCGTACCGCCGACTGCACACAGAGAGTTATGGCAGTTGGTCAGAACATAAGGGATTGGGAATTTCACCAGTCCGGATGCTCTTGCAGTCTGGATGATTCCGACAAAGGTAATGTCGTGCGAAGTCAGCTTGTCAAATTTGATCTGAAGCTGCTGCATATTACCGGAAGTATTATGCGCACTTAAGATCCCATAAGCCATTGTCTCTTTTGCAGCAGCTTCTTTTGTTGTCTCAATCCCTGTCTTGCTTTTTACGGCAGCAAGTGCATCGGGTGCATCTGCAATTACCTCAGTACCGTGTAAAAGATAGGCACCGCCTTCGTATAATTTCACCATATCATGTCCTCCTATTTTCTGTTTTCTATGAATTTCATGTGGTCTGCGACCATCAAAGCAATCTTAAATGTCAGGGCGTCCTCAAAGACTCTGACATCCAGCCCGGTCTGCTTCTGGATCTTCTCCAGCCGGTAGACGAGCGTATTCCGGTGGACGAAAAGCTGTCTTGCTGTCTCCGAAATATTCAGGCTGTTTTCAAAAAATTTATCAACTGTGGATAAGGTTTCTTCGTCAAACTGATCAACGGTATTTCCGGCAAATACTTCTTCCAGGAACATCTCGCATAAGGAAACGGGAAGCTGGTGGATCAGCCGTCCGATACCGAGTTCGCGGTAGGATAAAATATTGCGTTCCGGATAGAAGATACGTCCCACATCCAGAGCCATGCCTGCTTCTTTGTAAGACTGTGAGACCTCTTTGAGCTCGGGAATGATGGTTCCGAAGGAAAGCCGGACATTGACCATAGCTTCGGTGTTGATCGCATTCACCAGCATATCGGCAGTCGAACGGATCGTATCATAATCATCCGTACTGTCAAGGGATTTGATCAGAATAATATGTCCCTCATCTACGGCAGTAACAAAATCACCGGTTCCCGAGGAATAAATCCCACGGATCATATCCAGGAC
Organism: Coprococcus sp. AM97-35; assembly: GCF_027697525.1. Taxonomy (NCBI): domain Bacteria; kingdom Bacillati; phylum Bacillota; class Clostridia; order Lachnospirales; family Lachnospiraceae; genus Coprococcus; species Coprococcus sp. AM97-35. The sequence goes on from NZ_JAQESL010000038.1 coordinate 9,940, forward strand.
GATCGTGTCATCCGGATTCTTCGGTTCGATCAGATAGACGACTCTGCGCTGCTCCACTGTAATACCAAGCTTTTTCGCCTGATTGTAGATATCTACGAGAAGCAGGTTATCCAGGAGCAGGTTCTGGATAAAACGGTTACGGTCAAGACGTTCGCTTCCGGATCTTAAAAGGCTCTCCAGCTGGCAGACACTTAAGCGTCCGCTGGTATGCACATCAATCTCATTATTGTGCTCGATCACGAAAATATAAGTCAGTTCATCATCATCATAAACCGGAAACAGACCATAGCATTCATCCAGGTGCTCCTCCGATACGCCGGTAACCTCCAGCTCTTTTAAAAATGAGCAAACTGCTTTTTTCACTGAAGGTTTCTCCTTACCTACAGCTGCAAGCATCACTCCGTCTGTGTTCCAGATGGAACAGTTACACTCGATGATATCCCCTATTTCATTGATTGTTCTCTGTAAAATCTGGTTGGATAACAATCCATTCACCTCTCCATTCTTTTCAATATATGACAAATGGGAGAATTGTGAAATTCCCCCATCTTCTTCTGACAATACAATCTGATATTATTTTAGCAAATGTTTCACACTTTAGCAAGCTAAAATGAAAAACGTTCTCTCTTATTCGTCTTCGTCATCGCGTCTGTCAAGCATGGCAGCAACGATTTCAAGAATCACAGCAAGACCGATCATAGATGCAGCGGCAATCTTTCCAGCAGTGCCGGTTGCAGTCTGTGCGATACCGCCAACAACCGGAACAGAAAGCTTTACTTTTCCGATGTAGTTGTTGTAAGGGATCGGATTCATATCTTTTTCCTTATTGGCATCCCCTTTTGTGATAAACTGTCCCATCGCCGGGCTGTTGGATACTACACGGTGGGTGATGATCGAGCCGTCTGCATTGTTGCTGTAAAAAGCAATGACATCATCTTTGACGATCGTGTCTGGTTCTTCATACCGGACATAGACCAGGCTTCCCGTCGGGATCGCCGGTTCCATGCTCCCACTGATCACGGTATACATCTGAAAACCAAAAGCTTTCGGAAGCGTCAGCGGAATACAGGCAAGAATCAGTACTGTCAGTAAAACAGTGCCCAGTGCACTGCAAAATGCAGCCACTGGGCTTTTCTTTTTCTTCGTTCTCTTCAAAAAAGACTTCTCCTTTAGTGCCGCGCTTTTTTTATTTTGCACGTTTTTTCAAGAATACGATCAGTCCTGCGAGAGCTGCTACTGCAACAACGATAATGCCGATCCCTGCTGCGATCGGAGTCTTGCTCGTCTTGTCTTCCGCATCGATATTTCCTTTTGGAGTGTCTTCATCATCCAGATCTACCAGAGACTTTGGTGTCTGTTCATCCGGTGCGGTGGTCGTATCGTCTGTCGTATCCTGAGAATTGTCTGCATTCGTTGTACCACCGGCAGTACCGCCTGTTGTAGTACCACCCGCTGTAGTGCCACCTGCTGTAGTGCCACCTGCTGTAGTGCCACCTGCTGTAGTACCTGTACCAGTACCGGCGGCTGCACCTGTTGTACCGGCAGCTCCGGTTGTACCTGCTGCACCGGCAGGAGTTGCGGTTCCAGGAACTGTTGTTGTGACGGTAGTTGTTGTCTCAACGATACGGTCTGTAGCTCCCGGTGTGTAGGTAAACGTAAATACATTCTCAGATTCATTATCACTCAAAGTCTTCGTAAGTGCAAGAGCATCTGGAATATAATTTTCAACGTAACGGTAAGCAACGACCGGCTTGTCGCCGACGTTTCCGTAGAAGGTCTGGCTCTTTGCCAGTGATTTACCGGATGCATCCTGATAATTGACGGTATAGGCAACCATGTTGCCTTTGATTCCATAAGCGACTACATAGTCGGCATCTTTATCAACGGTAAAGGAAGGAGCCGCAAGTGTTTCGTTATTGTCACGTCCGCTGAGACGGATTCCTTTGACATAATACTTGTCGTCTGTTACCTGGATGTCATTCAGATTGAAAGTAACGGTAGAACCGGAAGCAATGTTTGTCTGCTCGATCTTGTTCTGTCCGTTAATTGTTCCTTTGTTACCTGCGGATAATGTTACCTTGTAGGTATACGGTGTAGTATCATCTGCCATAACGCTCATTGTGGATGCACCGAGTGTCATGGATACAGTCAGAAGAGAAACCAGTAATCTTTTCCATTTTTTCATCTGCTTACTCTCCTTTCTGTCTGCGTCTTTTTGTGTTCTTATTGAGTGTGTAGATACCATATGCAAGAAGGATCAGTCCACTGATGAGTGCAAGCACACAGAAGAGAAGAACTCTTGCGGTATCACCGGTTTTAACGGTCTTGGTTGTCTTAACAATCTTATTCTTGGTGATGGTTTTGCCGGCTGAAACCTTTTCTACTGCAAAGTTCATACGGAGCTTTGCGAGTGTGAGCTGATAACCGTTGCCCTGTGTCTCACCTTCAACACCGACGGTAAGGTGTACCGTTCCGGTATTATTGGAAGCAAGTCTTCCGAGGTAGAAATATTCTTGGGTTGAGCTATCAATCTGCTTCAGACCTTCTCCTGCTTTGGAAGCGCCTTCCCCTCCGACAGTTGTACTGTCATATAGTACCTTTTCGGCATTATTACTTCCAATATATGTCAGCTTGTATTCATAAGCACCACCTTCTGCGGAAGACTGTGCATCCTCCAGCGTCTGGATCACTTCATTGGTCATGTACCAGTCGGTATCCGTACTGTCGGAGTTCTTAAGCTGAACCTTGAGCTCGATGCTGTCACCCGGCTGGATATTTGCCAGCTCGTCAGTCACATCGGAGCTTTTAAAATTACTTTCCATCTTGCCGCCGGTGAAATTAACCTGCCATCCGTCGGCTCCCTGATAATCCTTTGCAAATGCAGTTGTGTGTACCCCTGCTGCCATTATCACTGTCATGGCGAGGCACAAAATTTTCTTTTTCATACTCTGTACCTCCCTACTGTAAGCTCATTGTTGTTTCGTCGTCTGATACATTGACATCTACGCCCCAGGCACTCTTGATTGCGTCCTTTGCGTTGTGTGTCTGAACTGCATCCACCTCTGCGTCAATGTGGAAGGTGTAGCCATTGTACTTGTAAGTATAAGTGATGGTTTTACCTTTTGGTACCTTTGTTACATCCGATGCAATCGAAGGATTGATACGGAGTGTATCGGATAATGCCGGTGTCGGTTTACCCGCTTTGAGAGCTTTGGTATAATAAAGAACGGTACGCTCTCTCGTGGACTGTGCATTTGCAACCTGCCATCCGTTGTCTGTGAGGAAGTTCAGCTCGATCAGATCCGGTGAAAGATTCGTGTTCTTATTGCCTTTTTCGTCCTGCCAGCTTTTTGTGATGATCACACGTACAAAGGTGTCGATCGTACCGCTGTTCTTGACGCTGATTGCTTCGTTATATTTCTTGCCGGGTGTAAATGTCTCATCCTTTCCAAGAAGGTTTGTGAGAAGTGTACCATCTGAGGTTCCCTTCCATTCATTGTTCGATACATAATCCCGGCTGCTGACTACTTTGTCATTTTCCAGAAGAGATACGCCGATACTCTGCATATTCATCTGTGCGGAATAATTCTCACTGTAGTAAGTGAGTGCGGCGCGTGTACTGCCGACAGTGCTTCCAACCAGCAGGAGTGCTGCGGCTGTCAGGACCAGGGCAGGTTTCTTTGGAAATGATTTCTTTTTCTTTTTCATTCTCATTACCTCCTACTCTGTCGTCTGTGTGCTGTCGTCTGTGATTACGTGATTCCAGTTGGCGTCTGGATTACCGTCCTCGTCGTAGAGAACAGGGGTGCATTCCTGGATGACTACGATGTTGAATTCTTCCGGTTTGTCATCGCCTGACGGGAACGAGTATTTGATGTTGAGTTCCTTTGTGGTTTTTGCTTTTGCCGGAAGTACTTCATCGTAATACCAGTAGCCGTCACCGCGGTCTGTCCATCCGCCGTCTGGTGCGTTATAAGTAAGCTTTACCGGTGCGAATGCTGTGACTCTTACGAAACAGTCATAATTACCGGTATTTTCAATTGTAATGTGCTTTCCGTTTTCATCAACGTCTTCTTTCGGGACTGTCTCAGTAAATCCCATATTCATTTTCACACCGCCACCGGCTGTCGAATAGGTTGTAAAATACGCCATCGCGCTTCCAACTGCCAGGGTTCCGGTAAGAGCAAGTGTTGCTGCTGCCATGATTAGTGGTTTTTTATGTAACTTTCTCATTCCGATTCCCCCTTTCTAGTTCTTTGCTGCCGGTTTGGTGTACTGATACTGACCATTTTCGTCCAGCTTGAAATTATTTTTTACACCGTAGCCGCCATTGGTACGTCCATCGTGTTTGTTGATAAATGAAACCTCTGCCGGTTTGAATTCTACTTCGGTTTCTTTTTCAGGATTAGCAATGATGTCTGTTTCCTGACTTTTAGCAGAAGCGAGTTCATAGCTTGCACCGCTGTAAACCTCCGTTACCTTGACATGAGATCCAGCAGGAATTTTTTCGATCGTTACAGAATGGCTGCCTGCTGCGCTAAAGGTAAGCTCTTCGATTCTGGTTTCTTTTTTCTTATCCAGTGTTGTGATATCGATCTGGAATACGAAAGTTGCATTGTTACCGAAGGTAGCATTGTGATCTACCAGTTCCTTTTTGATCACCAGATCACCGTATCTTACGTGCTGTTCTGGTTTCAGACCAACTGCACTGTTGGATTCTTTGGTCAGATCGTAGATCCAGTCATCACTTGTACCGTTACCACTGTAGTAGTTATTGGTCGGAAGTGATACAAGGTAAGGTGTAAAGGTATAAGTATAATTGGTTGTAATTACTTTTGGTGTATCTACAAGGTAAAGTCCGGTCTTCAATTTATCTTTGTAGCCTCTTCCATTCTGCAGTGTAACGGTTTCAGTTGGTTCAACAACTGTTTTTCCATCAGAATCTGTCAACTTACCTTGTGCTTCTTTGGCACGTGCAGCCCAGGTAGCAGCTGCAGTATCCAAGTTATCAGCACTTACGGAAGAAAGATCCAGTCCGGTGAATGCACCGGTTGCGGTATAGTTGCCAGATACATCAACCGAAGCAACTTTATACAGGTTTACCGGAATGCTTGCGCTTAGAAGTTCACTGCTGTTCCCACTAATGTCAAATTCGATGGAACACTCTTTATCGGTATCGATCGCGCTTGCGGCTTTCGCACCCGGAAGAGTGAGCAGTGGAAATGTAAGAGCGACAGCTAAGAGAAAAGTACTTCCCTGTTTTAATCGTTTATTCATCATCGCCTCATGTCCTCCTTAAAAATCTTGGTTATTCTTTGTGAGCTTTTCTCTTGGAAAGGAATCGCAAGAGAATGATCACAAGAATCGTGATTGAAAGTCCTAAAATTAAATAAAGCATATAATAATTCTGAATGGCTTTTACCATAGAATCTGTAACTGATTCGGTAGCATCCTCTTCGCCGTTATATGGAATTCTGGTTCCTCTTACGAGAAGACGATGGGAGTTGACTCCATATGGTGTACAGGTAAATAAAGTTACCTGATCTTTTCCTTCTTCAATCTGGAGTGCTTTCTCCAGTGTTTCATGATCGTCTTTGTCTACCATCGGAAGAATCTGATCTACCTTGTAGGCAAGGACTTCATCCAGTACATGGATGTAAAATTTATCGCCAACTTTGAGCTGATCGATATCGGTAAAAAGCTTTGCGCTTGGAAGTCCACGGTGAGCTGCGAGAACACTGTGGGTACTCTCCCCTCCGATCGGAAGCTTTGTGCCGTTCAGATGTCCGACACCGGTCTGCAGATCCTTGTCACCGGTACCATGGTAAATGGCAAGCTTGATGTTGATCTTCGGAATGGAAAGATATCCCATTACTCCGTCATCTGCAACGTTCAGGATCTTCCAGTATTCGGTATCTTTGATGTCATTTTCATCTTCACCAAATACATCTCCGTAGAGGTTGTTCTGCTGAATGGTATCATTGAAAGCTTTTGCCTTTTCCCACTCAGAGGTGAAGTCCTCCGGTTCCATGTCCTGTATTGTATTGTCATAGCTGCTGATCAGCTGATTCTGTCTGTAGGTGTTCCACTGGTTGGATACCGTCGGGTAGATCAGAATCCCAAATCCTATCAAGAATAACAGACCGAAAAGGAAGGTTGAGATTTTTCTTTTCATAGGCATATTCCCTTTCTCGTTCTTATTCTCTTTTTAAGAGGTCTCATTTTTCTTCTTTTGAAGCTTCTTCTCCTTTAAGTATAACACAAGGATGAAGATTGTGGTAATTACAAGACCAATAATTACCCATAAAAGATAATTTGTATGAAGACTGATTCCGCTGAGCGGTGTCTTCTCATCGGCAACTTCCTGTTCCACATAAGGTACTCTGTGACCACGGACCAGAAGTCGCTCGGTATTGACTCCGTATGGAGTACAGGTAAGAAGTGTTACAAGATCTTTTCCTTCTTCTACTGCAAGAGAGGAAGTTTCTTCCGGTTTTACTACGGAAATCTTGTCGACTTCATAACTTAATGTTTCGTTTAATACATGGATCAGAAAATGATCGCCTTCTTCCAGCTGATCCAGATCGGTAAAAAGAGACGCACTCGGAAGTCCACGGTGTGCGGAGATAACGGCGTGTGTACTTTTACCGCCGATTGGAAGAGAGCTTCCTTCCAGATGTCCGGCTGCCTGTTTGAGAACATCTTCGTCGGTAGTGTGGTAGATCGGAAGCTTGATGTCAATCTTCGGGATCTCCACGATTCCCATCATCTCGTCACCGGCAATATTCAGAGCATCCATGTAGGACTGGTCTTCTTTGTCACTGGCTGCGGCTACTGCAAATGAGTCAGGAAGGATACTTGGAAGTAATGCTTCGTTGTAAGATTCTGCTTTCTGCAGTTCTGCGTCATAATCAATCTCATGTGCTGCATCCTTTTCGGATACAGTCTGTTCATAACTGCTGATCAATTGCTTCTGCCTGTAGTTATTCCACTGGTTTGCAACGAATGGATACAGCAGTAAGGACAACCCGGCTAAAAATATGATGCCAATAATAAGTTTGTTTGCTTTGCGTTTCATCCGAACTCTCCTTGCTGTTGTATTATTTTTTAGGAATCCGGGGCGACCTGCCCCGGATTCAATATCTGGTTATAAATAATCATGAAAGATTATTTGTTTGTTTTTTTGCGGCTTGCGAAGAATAAGCCAGCTGCTGCGATCATGATGAGGCATCCAGCGATTGTGAAGATTGTTGTACCGATACCACCGGTTGATGGAAGAGCGGAAAGTTTGGTATCTTTTAATGATGTTGGAATGTTTACATTTGCTGTAGTACTTTCTGTAACAGTTGCTGTAGCTCCGTCTACATTGATTGAATATCCTTCTGGTGCCTTTGTTTCTTCAAACCAGTATGTACCTTCAGCAAGACCTTTGACTGTCAGAGTTCCGTTGGTTGCGACTAAGGTATCTGTAGTTCCCTCTTCGTTTGCCAGTGCTAATTTGTATACACCGTCATCTAATTTGATAAATTTTAATGCTGAAACAGTAGAACCATCTGCTTTTACTTCATTTTTTGTAGCTTTGTATAACTTGAATTCTGCACCTTCAAGAACGGTTTTTCCGTTTTCTGCATACTTAGTAAGAACGATATTACCTGTATAACCCTTTTCATCACCATGTCCCATATCTGCGTTATTTCTGTATGCATTCGCTGTATTGCTATATCCATCATCTGCGGTAACAATTGCTTTGTATGTTACAACTACAGTTTTACCTGCATTTGCATTAGAAGTTCCAATTGCCTTTGTTAAGTCAATTGTATATTTGCCATCATTTGCTTCGCTTATAGTATAGTCTTCTGTTTTTGCTCCACCGATTGTAATGTTAGTTACGTCTGTGATGTCAAGTCCTGTTGGTGTATCAATGATTGTGAAGTGGTTATCAGCTGAATCTGCAACGTCGAAACTTGGGAATGTAGTAGTAATTGTAAATGTTACTTCCTGACCACGTGCTACAAAATTGTCATCAGCGGATTTGTCTACAATGTATCCTGTAGATTTTGCTACCAGCTGAACATTTTTTGCCTGCATATAAGTTTCATCTGCGTTATATGTTTCAGCTACCATCGGTGCGTAAGCAATTTTATTACCAGAGGCTGTTACTACATATGCACCAACTGGAACGGCATCAAATGTTACTTCTGTCTGACCTGCTGAATGTGTCTGCTGAATAGGAGTTCCAGAAACAACTTCTGATAATTTTTTTTCATCTGTAATTTCGTATTTCTTTTTATCTTTGTTTAACCGAATATATGGTTTTGCCCACTCTGCAATCACCCATTCGTTTTTGTCTGCATTTAATGTAATTGCTGCATACAGATTAACAGTTTCATCTTCCTGTGAGGATAAACCTGTCACTTTGATTTCGCTTGTGTAAGAGGTTTCTGCTGCGAATGAAGTCATGCTCATTCCGAGTACCATTGCCAGTGTTAATAACACTGCAAATAATTTTTTCATCTTTTTCATATTGTTGTCTCCTTTTCGTTTTTAGGGCTATGCCCGATTTATTGTCCCCTCATAAGGGAAAATAACGTTGTTTGTGGCTTGGGAGCCACTGAAAAATAAATTGATAAAATTATCTTTTCAGCACCTCCCTGCATTTGTTTTGATATAAGATCCATGCGGCTGCGAACATAAGTAAGATACCGCCGATCATATACAGGTAAATTCCGGAACCTCCGGTTGATGGAAGTGAATATAACATATCATTTTTTACGACAAGTTCATAAGTACCATTTGCATTTTGGGTAAGCTGAGCTTTAGCACTTCCACGTATTATAATGTTATTTTTAGTAACTGTGATAGTGATAGAATCAACTAATTTTGAATAACCAGATGGTGCTTTTGTTTCTGTCAATGTATAAGTATCGTAATTCAATTCACCTTCAAAAATAATTCCATTATCATTAGAAGTATATGTGGTTGAATTATTATTACTATCTCTTAAAGTGAATTCAGCATCTTCCAAAGTGACTCCAGAATTATTTTGTTTAATAATTTTAATTGATTGAGAGTTCTTTGTATTGGTAATAACATACACATCGTTATCTTTGCCGTAGGTAACTTTGTAATTGGTATTATTTATTTCAATAATATCATTGGCGGCAACAATTGAGTAGTTCTTACCTTTATAAGTGATGCTACCGTTTGAATCTTCTTTTAGCTCTTTAAAACCGTAACGATCATACTTGTCAAGCTTGACAAATTCAAAGCTACCAGTCCAATTGTTACTACTGTTGAGTTCAAGGATTTTTCCGTCAACTGGATTACCCTTTTCATCAACTAACTGTGCAAGAACTGTAGTGGTTTTAGGTGGTGTTACGTTTTCCCAATCCTTTCTTACAGAAATGCTTTGTACCTGAATCACTGGTTTTTGATAATTTTCTGTTATTAAATCAGATGACTTTTTATTTTTATATGATACAGTTGCTGTAGCATTTGAATAAAAGCCAGCCTGTCCGGAAGAAGTACCTTCATTTTTTGAAGTATATCCACCAGTATCTTCATCAGTGTTTGCATCACCCTTTGTAGTATAATAGCCGCCGTTCTTTTTGTATTCATTAAATGCTCTCTGATTTGGTGTTACATTAGTGATTGTTAAGTAATAGTAGTAATTAGCTTCTAAACTATAATCGTCATTGAATTTTAATTTTGCTTCTTTTTTTAATGAATCGTAAGTAACAGTTGCAATTTCTTTATTGTTCAATGTTACTTTTCCAGTTTTGTTCAAATCAAAATCTTGCGTATATACATTGGTGTATTTATTATTATCCTTGCTTGCAATTTTGACCTGAAGTTTACTAGCATCTGTTACATCTACATATTGACTTAACTGATCTGTAATTGTTACGTTTGTGCAGGCAGCGGTTAAAGTCTGACCGGCAATTTCTTTAAATTTATCTGTCAATTTTGAAGAGTCGGTCAGGTTAATTGCTTCTTTTGAAGCTGCGTTCGTGCAATCTGAAATAGATTTGAGGAGTGATTCTCCGGTTGTTCGTTCAGAGTTACCTCTGTGCTCATACCACCTACAATTAGATTGAAAATCATCGTTATTATAAATCCATATTTTAGATGACAACCCTATTCCTACCGCATAGAACTTACTACAAATAATTTGTTATTAAAAATCATATATGTCTT
>NZ_JAQESL010000039.1:0-18677 GCF_027697525.1 Coprococcus sp. AM97-35
GAAGATATTTCCATGGAGTATGCTGGAGATGGGGAGTTTATCGGAGAGGAACTGGACGGTTTCACGTTAGATGCCATCGAAGGCTGGGCACTGGCAAGGGATTTAGAAGAAGAGGATCCCAAAAGTTATGTGGCAGGGATTGTAGCGGATAAACTGGTGCGGATACATAACCGAAGACAGACACAGGAACCATGCAAAGACCTCAGAAGAAACGGCTGCTGCATTCCAGGGAACCGGAGGGTCTATGTCAAGACAGATGGGAAATTCCTTTTGTGTGAAAAGACCGGAGATGCACCGGATATAGGAAACGTGTTTGAAGGGGCAGATCTAGAAAAAATAAAGAAATATTATATGGATGAATACGATGAAAAATCCATCGCAAGATGCAATGAGTGCTGGGCAAGAAACCTGTGTGGACTTTGTTATGCAGCCTGCTATGAAACAGAAGGAATTGATATGGAAAGAAAAGAGAAGGTCTGCGGAGCCCACAGGTATGCCACAAAAGGAGAATTGATCTCGTATTACAGCATTCTGGAAGAGAAACCGGAAGTGATCGAAGAGATAGATGCGGTACCGTATTATTAAGAAAAGGTTTTAGATTATCAAAGATAATTTAAAATAGAAAAACAGACAGAAAGGAGGCGTTGGGCATGAGAAAAATCTTAGCAGGAAAGTTACAGACAGGAGCAGACTTTGAAGGCAGCAGAAGTGGATGTGTTTGTAGTGGAAGCGCAGCAGTAGCAAGCTCTCATTATGCAGGACCAGCATATTGCGTAGGATACTGTGGAAACCATGGAGCAGTAACAAGAAATGCGAATTATAATCTTGCAAAAAAAAACTAGTAGGAGGTATTGGATTATGAAATTAGTAGAAACAAAAACAACAAAAACAGGAACAGACTTTGAAGGAAATAGGGCTGGATGTATTTGTAATGGTACTGTAGCAGTGGCAAATTCTCATGATGCAGGACCGGCATATTGTGTGGGATATTGTGGCAACAGTGGAGTGATGACAAGAAATGCCAATGCAGATCTTGCAAGAACTGCATAGAAGATGTATTTTAAACAGAACATGTCAGTCTGAAAAAGAAAAATAACTCTGTTCAATACCTAAGCAAATTCTATAAAATAGATATATGAACAGAGTTAAAAAGCTTAATATTATGTTATAAGAAAAGAAGGAGACTGCCAAGTAGGTACGGTCTCCTTTTATAAAAGTAAGTGGAGTGAAAGTTTATGAAAAGATTAAAGGGTTTAATCAAAAAAAGCAAAGAGTTTTTTTTGATAATAAGCAGAGTAGTTCGGTTATTATGGAATAGCTCGAAGTCCAATTTTATTAAAACAATGATAGTGAGTATTGTTTCAGGTATTACGATCCCATTTACTTTGGTTATTTGGAAATATCTTATTGATGATATGAGTCGATCAATTGTTTCAGGAAACATTGCACCGGTCTTATTTTGGTTAATATTCTATTTTATATTCAATTATTTGCAGAGTGTACTGATGAGAATAAAAGATTATCAACAGAATATTTTATCAAGTTACTTAAATCGTTATACAAGTGATTTGATTTTGAAAAAGGTAAAAGATACGGATTTAAAGTATTTTGACAGTTCAATGATTTATGACAAAATTAGGAAAGTCAATGAAGAATCGACAGGGAGATCCATCAGTTTATTGGCGACCTTAACAAACTTCATTCAAAGTTTTAGCAGTTTGATTGGAACCATCACAGTGTTAGCAAGTCTTAATGTTGGAATTATGCTATTGTGTATTTTTATTTGCATACCAACACTAATTGTTAGTATGAAGATGGCAGTTACACAATATGAAATTTATACTAAGCGATTTGAAGGATTACGCTTTATAGCATATTTGAAAGATATTGTAACTGATTATGAAAATATAAAGGAAATGAAAATTTATCATGTACATGATTTTTTTCGGGGGCACATACTGAAACAATATGATGGATATATTCAAGAAGATAAAAAAATCAGACGTAGTTTCTGCAAAAAATTATCATTGACAGATTTGGTAGAAGAGGCTGCAATCTTATTTTTTAAAATATATATTACTTTAAAGGTTATTTTAGAGAAAAGAACCCTTGGAGATTTTTCTCTTTATATAAATTCCATTGATAATTTTAGAGGTTCAGCTACGACAATATTAAATACGATAGTCACAATTTTTGAAGATGGTCTTTATATACAAAACCTATTTGAATTTTTAGACATGAAAACAACGGAAAGGATAGAGAACTCGTTATCGTTTAATAAAAATTTTCAAAAGATAGAATTTAAAAATGTATGGTTTCGATATCCTGAATCAGAAAAATATATATTAAAAGGTATTTCTTTCACAATAGATGCTAAACACTGTTATTCTATTGTAGGATTGAACGGATCTGGAAAGACCACTATTATTAAGTTGTTATTAAAGTTATATGTTCCAGATAAGGGGGAAATTTTAATTGATGGAGCTAATATATGTGATATTGATACAGAATCTTATCAAACAATGATAGGAGCAGTATTTCAAGATTTTGTGAAATATCCATTGACAGTTAGAGAGAATATTGGTTGTGGAAATGTGGAAGAAATGAAAAATATTGATCAAATTTACTGTGCAGCAGAGAAAGCTGGGGCAACAGAATTTATTTCTTCCTTGCCGGAAAAGTATGATACACAGTTACATAGAGAATGGAGTGGAGGGATCCAATTATCTCTGGGGCAATGGCAAAAAATTGCAATCAGTAGAATTTTTATGAAGGATTTTCCACTTGTAGTATTAGATGAACCAACAGCCTCATTGGATCCTAAGGCAGAATATGAGATTTATAAACAATTTAGGGGTTTAATGGAAGGAAGGACAAGTATATTAATTGCACATAGATTTTCTACAGTAAAATTAGCAGATGAAATTTTAGTTTTACAGGACGGCAAAATTATAGAGAAAGGAAATCATAGAGACTTGATGAAATTAGACGGAGAATATGCAAAGCTTTATAGCATACAAGCAGAGGCTTATAGAGAGGAGTGACTGGGTTGGTAGAGAATAATTTTTTTTCAAAATGTGAAAATCAAATAACAAAATGTGTGTTTCCACTAGAAAACCTTCAAGGAATGAATTATATAGCGCTAACAATCAATGTAGGTTCTTCTTCAGAAGATATAGAAAATGCAGGAATTGCACACTTTTTGGAGCATGTACAAATGAATTTTTTTGATAAAAATGAGAAGAGGTATCTTTGTTCAGCCTATACGGATTTTTATTCAACAACCTATTATTTTGATGTAAAGGATACATCGTTAGAGTGTGTAATAGATATCATACAGAATATTTTAAAAGGTAAGTATTTAGAAATGAAAGATGTTGAGAAGGTAAGATCAGATATTCTTGAGGAATATAAAGCATATGAAGTGAAAAATAGAAACTCAGATTTTCGTATATTATTAAATGGAACTGATTATGAAAACCATTTATCCATAGGAAACCCAAAAACGATTCGTTCCATATCAAATGACGAAATCAGAACATTTTTCAAAAGATTTTATTTTCTAGAAAATGTATGTATTATTTGGATTACATCAACACAAACGTTGGAGAACATTGGAGACGGATGGATTGCAAATCTTAGTGGAGAGCATGGGAAGATTGAAGAAAAGATTTTGTCTTATGCGGAAACAGGTGGATTTGCCATCAAAAATCAACAGGGTAATGCATCATACTATTTATATAGGGAGAGAAAATCGGATGCTGAGTCAATAAATGAAGATTTACTTTATGTAATACAAGAATTTTTGAAAGAAAATGTAGGTAAGGTTGGTGTGGAAAAAATATTTTTATCTCCTAAGCAGGAATTTATTAAGGTAACGATAGAAGAGAGTTTAGAATGGAAAGACATTTGTAGAGAAATAGAAAATTTGCCAGTAACGGAGATAGAAAAGAGATATTTGAAGTTTTTAAAGGAAGAACCAATAGGTTATAATTGTAACTCTTTGAGAGAATATTTTATAAATGCTTTTACTTTTAAGGATATGCTTTCAAAAGAAGAAAGAAATGTTCAAAAAGACATTTATGACATTAAGAAATTGTTTGCCAAGGAGAATATAATAACAAATATGAGAAAATAGGTTTCTACACAAAAACTACACAGAAAAGACGAAAAAATCATACGAAGTGTGTATATACTATACATTGTGAAACGAAATAAGAATTTTAAATCTATTTTGAAGGATTTAAAATAAAAAGTTACAGAGGAGGGAGGGAAAAACATGAGATTAGTACAGTCTAAAAAGATCGCAGTAGGTTCCAATTTTGAAGGGAATAAAGCGGGTTGCATTTGTAGTGGATCTGTAGCAGTAGCAAATGCTCATGATGCAGGACCAGCATATTGTGTTGGTTATTGTGGCAATAATGGAACAGTAACCCGAAATGCAAACGCTAATCTGGCACGAACATCATAACAAGGAAAGGAAGATACAGCATGAAATTAGTAAAAACAAAAACAATGAAAACAGGATCGCATTTTGAAGGAAGTAAAGCAGGTTGTATTTGCAGTGGATCTGTAGCAGTGGCAAATGCTCATAATGCAGGACCAGCATATTGTGTTGGTTATTGTGGCAATAATGGAACAGTAACCCGAAATGCGAATGCAAATCTTGCACGAACAGCATAGAGATGTATTTACATAGCAAATAGAATAATAAAGAATAAGGAGGCTGTTAAGTCTTCTTATTTTTTTATTCAAAAGTGTTGTTAAGATTTAAGATAGATTGAAAAATAAATAATCTTTGAAAAAAATATTATAAAATATCTCCTCTTTTTTGAAACCTGAATTATGAATTTTACGTATTGATACAAAAACAAAAATCAGGATTCTTACGAATGAAGGAAAGAAAGTTATTAAAACAACTACAGAGAAAGAACGAAAAGGCTTTAGAAGAGATTATGAAGAAATATGGTGCATATGTCACTACGATTTCAAAAGAAATACTTGCGGGGAAAGGTACAAACGAAGATGTGGAAGAAGTAGTATCAGATGTATTTATCTCTTTATGGAATACTGCTGAAAGAATTGATTATGAAAAATACACCAGTATTAAAGCATATATAGGTATGATTGCAAGGAATAAGGCAAAAGATAAAATACGTGCAATTAAAAATTGGAATCTGGAACTTTATGATGATGTGGTTTTAATTGATAACCAGGCCGAAAAACTCATGGAGCAAAAGGAACAACAGAGGATTATTCAGAAACTTCTTCAGAAATTAAAGCCGATGGATCAGGAAATCTTTCTTTTATATTATTATAGATATTTTAAAATAGAAGAAATCGCATTACAACTTAATATGAATCCACAGACCATAAAAACCAGACTTCGAAGAGGCAGGGAAACTTTGCGTCATGCTTTGCGTGAGGAGGGGTATACGGTTTATGAAAATCAAGATTAGTGAGATGTTGGATAATTCGGTTGAGATATTAACAAAGGAAAGAACTGACATAGACAATCTCACAGATATTCAGGATATGGTATATAAAAAGATTATTCGTCGAAAAAAACAGTCCTATTTTTTAAAATCAGTAGCTGCAGTTGGCACAATATGTTTGGTGACCGGCAGCATTGTTTTGGCGAAAACTCTTTTGGATCCAGGTGGGAAAGTAGAAAAAATAGAAAACCTGGTAGAAGAGCATACGCTCTACGAATCAGATACAGAAGAAGAGAAGATAGTGATTGATATTCAAACAGAATTGCTTAATAAAGACTGTTTATATCAAAATGGTATTCCTATTGCAAAACATATTTTAGAAATACAGACAGATTTTTATACAGCTGATCAACAAATATATGTAGAAAATGGTACAATGCTGATTTTACAGGATCAAGGAAAGGGGATTTTTCTAGAAGAGAATGAAAAGGTCAAAATAAGTGTCAAGCAGGAGAACATGAATAAACAGCCTGGACATACGTTTGAAATAGGATATATTGAAAATGGAAAGCCATTTAAAGTAGATACTGTTGAGGTCGAACAGTATGAAGTTTGGCTGAAAGGGGGAACGCAGAGAGAATATTTTCCATATTTCAAAAATATATCAAGCGATCGAATTATTCTTAATTATCATATAGTAAAGGAGAGTATGGAGAAATGAAGAAAGTAAAAAAAGTAATAGCAATAATGGCTCTTTTGGTTATGACAACAAATAGTACTTCTGTACAGGCAGCGGAACCTCAATCAAATACTATGCATCAGCAAAGTGAGAGGATGGGAATTTCAAGTACAGCGTTGAGTGCAGGAGAAACCATTAATATTATTGATAATGATGGGATGGCATTTTACGTTCCGGGTGGGACTAAGATAAGTTTTTCTATTAGTTTGAAAGCATCAGGAAGTGTTGAAATGGGATATAAAAATTCAAATGGTGTCAGAACAAAAAAGTATAGTGGAACAGGAAAAAGTCACAGTACCACATTTACAATTAGAAGTACAGGATATTATAAATTCTATATAACAAATAAATCTTCTAGTACAATTAGTATTACAGGAGGGAGTTTGAATTTTTAAATGAAGCGAAAGAAAAAAATATGGATCATTATAAAATGGATTATAGGTATTACCATTATATTCATTTTATTGGGAATTATATGGAACACTATATGTAAGAAAATAGATGAATACAAAATAAAAGATGCGTATGGAAACAGTGTGCAAATAGATGGAAAAAGTATGGTTGTGGAGATTGCCGGAGCGGAACATGACGGTCCTCCGATTATCTTGCTTCCTGGTTTGGGTGAACCGTCGCCTATTTTAGAATTTAAACCTTTAGCAAGTGAATTAGCTAAAAAATACAAGGTGATTACGATTGAGCCATTTGGATATGGATTATCTGATGGAACAAAGCGTGACCGGACGATTGAAAATATCGTAGAAGAACTTCATGAATGTGTAAAAAACTTAGGAGAAGAGGAATACTATCTAATGGGGCATTCCATATCAGGGATATATAGTTTGTATTGGAGCCAGATATATCCAAATGAAATTAAAGGAATTATAGGGATTGATCCATCAGTTCCGAAAATGACAAGTAAAGAAAATAATCCTTTTCCAGTCAGTGTACAGTTGCTCAATCAAATATCTGCGTATACTCAGAAGATAGTCAATATAACGGGAGTTACAAGGTTGCTTTCTATAAACAATCCAAAGAAAGTTGTGTATGCAGATCCGCAGTACCTATATTCAGAGAAGGAATTGGAAGTTTTCCGCATATTAACGCTGGATAAAGGATATAACGCAACGGTTATGGCAGAAATGAAAAATCTTGAAAAAAATATGGAAGTAGTGGAGGATATGAAGATTCCAAGAGAAATACCAATATTGGAATTTGTTTCAAAAGAGAATTGCAAGACTATGCCACAGTGGGAACAACTACATAGGGATATTATAGCAGATAAAGAAAATGGAAAAGTAATTTTGCTAGAAGGTTCTCACTATTTACATTTTGAACAGAAGAAGGCAATTGTTGAAAGAACTACACAGTGGATAGATAATAGATAACTATTGTATGTGTGGTAAAAATAGGAAGTTAAGCAGATATTTTAATTTTTGAGGTGTTTGCAATGTACGGTATATCGTGATAGAATGATAAAAAAGTTAAGGAGTGGTGTTGGAAAATGGAATCTACATGTAAGACTAAAA
The DNA here is from genome assembly GCF_027697525.1 of Coprococcus sp. AM97-35. Lineage (NCBI taxonomy): Bacteria > Bacillati > Bacillota > Clostridia > Lachnospirales > Lachnospiraceae > Coprococcus > Coprococcus sp. AM97-35. The sequence continues at coordinate 7,701 of NZ_JAQESL010000039.1, forward strand.
TTGTATCATCATTGTTGCGGGAGTCCGGAAAAGGAAAGCTTGATTTTTCTCATCCTTTTCAGAGAAAGGAGGGACAGTGGACTCGGTATATGGAATCGTTGGAAGTGGATTCGCTGCTAAGAGGATATTCTATCAATTTAGTTTATATTTGGAAAAAAGACAATAAAAACTATGTGATAGAAGGAAAGCAGAGGATTACTACCCTACAGAAATATAAAGGGGACAAATTTCCACTTTCTAAGAAACTTGATTCGGTTATGATTGATGGGGAAACTTATGAAATTGCAGGTAAAAGGTTTTCTCAATTAGATGAGATTGTACAAGACAAACTATTGAATGCAGAAGTCTTGATTTTTGAAATGTGGGACTGCACAGAAAAAGAAGTACGGGATATGTTTGTGCGTTTGAATAGTGGAAAGCGATTGAACGGAGCACAGATGCTGACAGGCCTTTTAAATCTTGACATTAGTACAGAACTTTATAAAATTATGGAGCATCCATTTTGGGCAAAGACTGGAATTACAAAAGGTGATATCAGATCAGATAATATGCGTAAAGTAGCCTGCCAAATACTAATGCTTATTTCTGGATACGAATATACTGCTTTTGATCAAAAGAATATTGAAAAGTATGTTGAAATATTGAATAGTGATTCTGAGGAAAGTATCCGTTTGATTGGACATGCCTTGGAGGTTCTTGACAAGTTAGATGAAAAGATTGTGGATAAAATGGATAAGATGAAAAAGTTATCCATTCCAATGGTAGTTGCAGCAATGGATGTAGTGTACGGAGATGAAGAAAAAGAAAACAGTTATCTGTTATGGCTGAAAGACTTTTTTGAAAATTATGATAATCAGACAAAATATCTGGAATATTGTGGAAGAAGTACGGACAAAGGTGAAAATGTAAAAGGACGTTGGGAAATCTTTTCAAAAGTTGTATCAGAGTAATAAACATAACGTAGTAAATTGTTAAATTACTTAGATATTGACACATACAATATCTTATGTTAGAGTGAAAATGAATTAACATTTATACTCATAAAAATCAAAGATGAGTACAAAAATTTTTTCCGATAAAGAATCGGAAACAGATTTTGGAAACAGGTGGCTGTTTCAATAAGAAATAAAGAATTATTAGGCATTTAGAATGAAAAATATTCTAGGTGCCTTTTTTTATTTCAATCAACGAAAAAGGAGGATAGAGTTAAGCCACAAAAGAAAGAAAAATAGGAGGAAAATCATGAACCAAGAGTACTTAAAAGGAATTCACAGTGAGATGTGTGGAAAAGATGCAATTATTTTTCGGGCAACAGAAAATAATATAATCAGCTTCTTAAAGAATAGTCTATCTGCAGAACGTTCAGAAATCAGAACATTGGATGGGAAACGCTTTCTTACAACAATAAAAGGGAAGTGGATTGATATTTGCCCAGATCGAATGTACCTGGAAGAGAAGTTAAAACCATTGCTTCTGGCTGTGAAGGAAGGTAAAAAAAATCTGATACCATTAAAACAAATAGGTGCAGAACAGTTAGAAGGATATTGTCCGCCAATGCCAGACTGGAACTATTTTTTCTGGTCAGGTTATAGTGATGAAGATTATGACAACTTCAGAAAACAGGAAGAACCCAAAACGGTTTTCTATGAAGCTTTTGGAGAAAAATTTCCGATACAGCTAATAGTAAAAGGATATTCCTACACCGGAAATTTAGAAATTGAAATGGTGAACTGGAAATACCGATATCCTTCACCATGGGCAACCCTGACCGTTGATTTGCATGAGGTGTGCGAAAAGGACTGTACCTATGTAGATACGAACCATCATGGAAGAAAAATTTTGTCCTGGATTTCAGAAAGCGGATTAGGAGAAGTGACAGAAGAAATCAGCAGAAATGGATATTGTACTTATGAGAAAGTTCGTTTCTATCCGGAACGATTAAAGTATTATGATCTGGAAGGGTATCGCAGATATGAAGCAAAATATGAAGAAATACACAAAACATCACTGAAAAGAAATAATTAAAGAACAGGAGGAAGCAGGATGAAAAACTATGAGTATGAACAGAACAAAAATTATGAAAGTACAAAGCAGATGTTTGAAGAATGTCGAAAAGATGTGGGCGTTTCCAAGGGTGTAAAAAGGGCAATTCCGGTGGTTGATGATGAGATTTGCTTTTCGGATATTCCGGAAAATGGAGTGTGTATTACGTCGCAGTTTGAAAACGGACTTTGCGGAGAAATTATCTGGTGCCGGAACGGAGAAGACATCTATATGCTGCACAGCAGTATTCGTCTTGCCGATCATACAGTCTGGCTTCAGATGGACAAGAAAGGCAAAAGTGAGGCACTACATCTAAAATTATTTTCCGAAGAAGGAACTACAAAGAAAATGAAAAATGAATTTCAGGGGATTTTTATTTCACCTTCTATGCAGGTGAAACGATTTTACGAATATTGTTTTTGGCCAAATTATGTAAAAGGTATAAGACCGATACAGGAAGACAGCCTGAATTTTTATGAGATTTTAAAAAAGATTGTAAGATGTATTGGATCTGATTTTCAGTATGATTTAGAAACAATGCGTATATAGAATAAGGCATTTTGAATGGAAATTCTAAGTGTCTTTTTTTATACCTATCAGGCAGGAAAATAATTTCCTGCCTACTTTAAAAAGGAGAGAAAGAGCATGAATAAAGTAATAATGACCGGATACGTTGTAAAAGATCCGGAAGTAAATGAATTTAAAAGGAAGAGGCGCAGAAACAAAAGGGCATCGAAATATGGATTAGTTGCAAGTTTCCGATTGTCTGTAAGGCGTCCTTTTAAAACGAAAGACGGAACAAAATATGATTATTTTTCCTGCTCTGCATTTGATAAGAGTGCAGAATTTATAGAAGAGTATATCGAAAAAGGAGATTGCGTTGGAATAGAGGGAATCCTTTTAAATGATAATTATGAAAATGAGGATGGAATGACGATGTATAGAGATAAGATAAATCTTGATAAAATCGAATTACTCCGCAAGCGAAAAGACGAAGATGAGAACGATTACGAAGATGAGGAAGAAGAGGATTACGATGACGAATTTTATGATGAGGATGATTATGAGGACGACGAAGATGACGACTATGAGGAGGAATATCTAGAAGAGGATGACGAAGAAGAGGATGACGACGAAGATGAGGAAGAAGATGGATATCATCGAAGTATAAGGAAAAGCAGTCAGAAAAAAGGAAACTCTGATCCCCGTAGAAGAAATAGCAGGATAAAGAAACCTAGTTCCAGGAAAAAGTCAGAGCAAAGGAAAAGAGAACAGCCGGAAAGGAGAAATCGGCAGTCGAGAAAAAGTGTGCCTGAAAGAAGAAGGAATGAAAATAAAAAAAGAAACCTGGTGGACGAAGAATTTGAGCGTGTACAAGAATCAGAATATAACAATTATGGATTTGACTAAAAATACTCGAAGAGAAAGGAAATGGTACTGTTATGAGCGGTAAGTGGAAATATTTTGTGAAAAAGTATCAAAACTTTTGCATTGTGTCGGGCATTGCAGGATTTTTGTTAGCTCCGTTCTTATGGCCCTTTTTTCTTGCAATTCTAGTTAATACATTATCCCTTACAGTGCCGGTTTTGTTGGTGTATCTGTTGGTCTGTCATTTGAAAAAGAAGCCCCAAGAAGTGAAGGGAGAAACCTTAGCGGAGCATAAGGAAAGAGATAAACCGAAAGCAACAGTGACGGAAGAGGTGCCAGAAAAGAAGGAAGCACCCATTTATCGGAAAGCAAAACAGCAAACAGAAAAGGCGATAGAAACTGAAAAGAAGACAGAAACAATTCCTGATGTTCCCCAAGAGCAGTGGAATGAAGCAGACATAGCAGCAACAAAATGGTATCTTGGAGAAGGAAGAGAAAAATTTCTTCGTATTTCGAAGAAACTGGCGGCAGAAGGTATCTATTCATTTTCTATTGGGAAAGACGGATTATGTACTATCCGAACAGAGAAAGGATTTCGCAGAGTTGCTGCAATTCGGGATTTTCCGGCAGATAAAAGAATACTCATCAAAAAGGAGCTGGAAAAGGAAGGCGGTTACTCTGTAAAAATATCTGGTCGTTATATGTGGATTACAAGGAGGTAGTGACTTGTTAGAGTGCAGATATGCTTCTTCCATTTATTATAATCAGGAAAACGGATATACTGTGGCAGTATATGAAACAGAGGAGAACATTCCTGAAGGGAAGAATGAAATTGGAAAAAGGCAGTTTGTGGCAGTTGGCTGTGAATTGCCCAGAAACGAAGGGATTGATATATCTTTAAAAGGACAGTGGCAAGAATCAGAGAAATATGGAAAACAGTATCATGTGACATCTTTCCAAATTCAAATGCCAACAACAGAAGAGGGGGTAAAAGCGTACCTTTCTTCAGGATTGGTGAAAGGAATAGGGCCTGTTATCGCAGAAAGGGTTGTAGAACGATTTGGGAAAAATACTTTCTATGTTTTTGAAGAATGCCCGGAACGATTGCTTGAAATTCCTGGAATTACACAAAAAAAACTGGATCAGATTTTAGATGGCTATTATCAAAGTGAAAATATCCGTCAGCTTTCACTTTTTCTGTCTTCTGCGGGGGTAACACCAAAGAAGATAGAAAAAATCCAGGAACATTTTGGACACAAGGCAGTCAGCATTATTAAAAAGGATCCATTCCGGTTGTGTGAGATAGAAGGGTTTGGATTTAAAACAGTGGATCCGATAGCAAGGAGAGTAAAACATTTTCAGGCAGATAATCCTTTACGAATAAAAGCAGCTATATTATATGTTTTAAAAGAAGCAGAAGGGGAAGGGCATCTCTATTTAGAGGTGTCTGACATTTTAACAAGAACCAAGCCGCTGTTGATGCGTGGAGATAAAAAAGGCAGTGTAACAGAACGGAAAATTCGCGATGCTGGCAATTCTCTGATTAAAGATGATAAAGAACTAATCTGTAGTTATACAAAGATTTATTCTAAGAAAAATTATGAGTCAGAACAAAAGGCTGTTATACAACTTGCCACGCTAAGCAGATATCCGATAAAAAGGTATGATGTAGAGAAATGGATTTCTAATTTGGAAACCAAAGAAAACATAAAGTTAGCGGAAAAACAAAGAAAAGGGATTGAAATGGTTTTTCAAAATTCAATTTCCATTATAACAGGAGGACCTGGAAGCGGGAAAACAACCCTGCTGCGTTTTATTGTTATGATCCAGGAAAAATTGAATATAGATAGTATGATTTTATTGGCAGCACCTACCGGAAGAGCGCGACAGAGAATGTATGAAGCAACGGGATATCCGGCGTTGACGATACATAAAAGTATCGGACTTACAGGAGCAGACGGTGAAGAAGCATGGAATGCTGGAGAAATGCTTTGCGATGACTTGATCATCATTGATGAGTGTAGCATGGTAGATATGCATCTGTTTACCAGTCTGATGATGAAAATAAAGACTGGAAGTAGGATTGTTTTTGTGGGAGATAAAGACCAGCTGGAATCAGTAGGTCCTGGAAATGTATTTAAAGAACTCATTGACTCCAGAGTCATTCCAGTTACTGTTTTAGATCAATGTTTCCGGCAGGAAAACCCTACTATTTTGGAGAATGCGATAAAAATCAACTGTGGCAAACAAAATTTGGTATATGATAACAGTTTTTCCTTTGTAGCAGCACATGATGATGAAGAAGCCGCGAAAAAGATTATGAAACTTTTTGATATGGAGTGGAAGTTGCAAAGGAAAAATGTAAATGCAGTGCAGGTATTAACACCTTTAAGGGAAGATACGAAGGTAAGCGCAAATGCTTTGAATCTAAAAATCAAAGACAGAATCAATCCTTACCAGATAGGACAACAGGAAATCAAAAATGGAAACAAAATTTTTCGTATACAGGATAAAGTAATGCAGACGAAAAATGAAGATGAAATTTCCAACGGAGATATCGGGATTGTACGAAAAATAGGAAAGGTGAGCGGTAAGAAATATATGGAAGTAGATTTTGGAGAAGAGCGGGTTATGCGATATCAGGAAGGAGAATCTTGGAACCTTGTTCATGCGTATGCAATTACTGCACATAAAGGACAAGGCTCCGAGTATCCGGTAGTCATCATTCCGATTTTGTCATGTTTTCGGCGGCATACCTTAAAGCGAAATCTATATTATACGGCAATTACAAGGGCAAAAAGAAAAGTCATTCTTGTGGGAAGCAAACAGGCATTTTCCCAGGCAATACGGGCGGGAAGATCCAAAAAAAGAAATACGTTGTTATCTTATCGGTTAAAAAAAGCATTTACGGAGGTTTTGGATAAGAATGAAGCGGCATAAGAAAATAGTGGTAAACTGCTTATAAAAGCAGAAAGAGTTTTAATGCGAAAAGAACATAAACAATTCTTCCTTATCATACGGAAGGAGGATAATCTGGTGAGAAAAATAAGTGGCATCTTTTTTTCGTGTGTGATAAAATAAGAAAAAGAGGAATAGGCAGGTGAATATAGGTTGAAAGTTGAAAATATACTGACAAAGAATATTAGTTCTGCAGGAGAGAAAGCCTCCTACGATGCAGCATGCAAACGCCTTCTGGCAAATAAGGTGATCTTGGCATGGATTATGAAAAGTTGTATAGAGGAATATAGAGATTGTGAGATTCAGGAAATTGTAGAGAACTATATAGAAGGAGAGGCAGATGTTGCAGACGTACCCGTAAATATAGATGAACAGGTATCAGAAGAACAAATACAAAATGGAGCAACCGAAGACGCTTCTATTTATGAAGGGGTGGTTACATACGATATTCGCTTTTGTGCGAAGGCTCCGGTGTCGAAAGAAAAAATTCGATTGATCATAAATATTGAAGCGCAAAATGATTTTTATCCAGGCTACCCGATTATAAGCAGAGGAATTTACTATTGCAGCAGATTGATATCTTCGCAGTATGGTGTTGAATTTTCAGATGCACATTATGAGAAGATAAAGAAAGTCTATAGCATTTGGATTTGTATGAATCCACCGAAATATCGGGAAAATAGTATAAACAGATATTCTGTTACAGAAGAACAGTTAATTGGTAGTTGTTCGGAAAGAAAAGAAAATTATGATTTACTAACGGCAATTATGATATGTTTAGGGGATTCTGATGATGAAAATGCTTCAGGTATCTTAAAGTTACTGGAAGTTTTGCTTTCTTCGGATCGTGAAGTAAAGGAAAAGAAAGAGATATTACAGAATGATTTTTCAATTGAAATGACAAAGACATTAGAAAGAGAGGTGTCTACTATGTGTAATCTGAGTAAAGGCGTTGAAGAACAAGGAATTCAGAAGGGTATTGAACAAGGAATTCAGAAGGGTATTGAACAAGGAATTGAACAAGGAATTGAGAAGGGAATTCTTCTTTCAATTAGAAACCTTATGGAAACAATGGGGTGGTCGGTAGAACAGGCAATGGAAGTCCTGAAAATTCCTGAAGAAGAAAAGAGCAAGTATTTAGATGAATTGAAAAAAATGTAAAAGTACAAAATATATAAATTTTGAAAATAGAGGTGAGCAGTATTATTGTTGTTCACCTTATCGCATGGTTTGTCTGAAACGCAAAGACATTAGAAAGAGGTGCCTATTATGTGTAATCTGAGTAAAGGCGTTGAAGAAAAAGGAATTCAGAAAGGAATTCTTCTTTCAATTAGAAACCTTATGGAAACAATGGGGTGGTCAGTAGAACAGGCAATGGAAAGCCTGAAGATTCCTGAAGAAGAAAAAACGAAATATTCAGATGAATTAATATAGGTTTTTTTATGATGAGTGTGGGCAGAAAGCTTGAGTAAAATCAGCTTTCTGCCCGTCTTTTATATATAACAGTTACAAAAAATATGATACAAATAATAGGAGATATCACAGTATCTTACATACTATATGTGTTGAATTCGCAAAATAGAAAACTTTTAAATGTCATTAAAAGATGTAGAAAAATTCAATAAAAATTCATTTTATTCAAAAATATTTCTAAGAGCACTGTTACAGAAAAATATAAAAGCAGAAGACATTCACACATTTTATATTGTCTTAAAGGCAGTAACAGGGCAATGGATTAAGAAAATGAAGACGCAAAATAATGAATGGTACGAAATAGAGAAGTGTATACAACATAAAATATTTTTAATACACAAGTTTTTGAAAGACGATTGACAATATCAAAACAGTAATATATAATGTACATGTGCAATAAGTACAATATGAAGCTTGAAAAAGAAAGGTGGAATTACTGTGGGAAAAAAGGAAAGTAATACAGAAATTGATTTTAGCGAATTGGAAAGACTATCTAAATGTGGTGGTAGCGATCAGGGAGAGATTGAACCACAATCAATTAGTGCTGTTGTTTCAGCGACATTAAAAATTTGTTTACCAGCGGTTTCATCCGTAACAGCATTATTCTCATGTAATCGTACTTGCGGATGTAAATAGTAGATAAAAGACAATTAAAGAATCTATGAAAGTAAAAAAAGATACTTGAATAGGAGGTTACGCTATGGAAAAAAAGAATAATAATGCAGAAATTGATTTTAATGAATTAGAAAGACTGGCAAAATGTGGTGGTAGTGATCAGGGAGAGATTGAACCACAATCAATTAGTGCCGTTGTTTCAGCGACCTTAAAGATTTGTTTACCGGCTGTTTCATCCGTAACAGCATTATTTTCATGCAATCGCACCTGCGGATGTAAATAACTTTACATAAATAAAATTAATTATCATACACAAATTCAAGTATCCTATATTTATTATATCAAAAAGTATAGATATAATAAAGTACTATTGCACAAAAATAAATCAGATTAGAAACATATAATTGATAGAAATGTAATTACTATCAGTTGTATGAGATTATGCAGTATGGGCTAATTCAAACAAAGCTGAAAAGTTTTATTGTTTGAAGAAATCCATACTGCATAACTCTCATATTGGGGAATAAAAAATGGAAATTATAATTGACTATCAATCTAAAACACCAATATATGAACAAATTGTTTTACAGATTAAAACACATATTATGAATGATTGTTTGAAAAAGGGAGAAAGTTTACCGCCTATGAGAAGTTTTGCAAAATCTTTGGGAGTAAGTGTTATTACGATTCAAAAGGCATATGAACAGTTACAGGCTGAAGGTTTTATCAATTCAGTAGTGGGTAGAGGGAGTTTTGTATCAGTACCTCAGGTTAGTGTTCTTAAAAGGCAAAAACAAGGTGAAATTGAAAAAAAAATACAAGAACTTATAGATGAAGCTTTGGCTAATGGATATGAAATTGATGAATTGAAACATATATTTTTTGATAAATGTAACTTGTATGAAATATCAAAATTTAAGGAGGAATTTTAAGTGCTAAATAATTTGGAAGTTACTTCGTTGAATGTAGGATATAAAAACAGTGATTTTCTAGTTGAGAATGTTAGTTTTTCTATTCCAAAAGGGAAAATATTAGGAATGGTAGGAGAAAATGGCGCGGGGAAAACAACAATTTTTAACACAATTTTGGGATTGAAGTTAAAAAAGAGTGGAGAAGTGAAAATTTTCGGGCAAAAAATGGACGAAAATAGAACTTCTATTTTAGAAAAGATAGGCGTCGTGTTTGACGATATTTATTTACCAGAACAATTAACTGCTAAAGAGATATCGCATATATATATGAAAATTTATCAGCAATGGGATTTGGATTTTTTTGAAAAAACATTAAAAAGATTTGAAATTCCACTTGATAAAAAAGTAAAAAATTATTCAAAAGGGATGCAAAAAACATTATCCATTATATTAGGAATGGCACATCATCCCAAACTATTATTACTAGATGAACCAACAGCATCACTTGATCCAGTAAAAAGACATGAAATATTAGAACTTTTCCAAGAATTTATTGAGGATGGTGAAAAATCTATTTTGTTTTCAAGTCATATAACAAATGATTTGGAAAGAATAGCGGATTACGTTGTTTTTATAAAAAATGGAAAAAAAATATTAGATGCAGAAGTAACAGATATAATTTACAAATATGGAATTGTGAGATGTACAACTCAGGAATTAGGACGTATTCCCAAGGAGATAATTGTATCTTATCAAAAAAAAGCATATAACAATGTGGTTTTAGTTAATGATCGAACTGAACTTTCCGATAAATTAGTGATAGAAAATCCTACTTTTGAAGAAATTATGAATATGTTTGTAAAGGGGAAACGAATCTAAAAAATACTGGTTGATTGAAGAAAGGAATCTCTTATGGTAGGTTTAATTAGAAAAAATTTATTGACTTCTGGTTTTAGAAGAAAGCACTATTTTATAATGTTTTTGTGCTTAATAATTATATCATTTGTAGCTCCAATTGATAATTATATTCCGATAATTGTTTACTCGCTATTAACCCTGGTACCTGGGAGCGTTATCTTAAGCATTGTGAATCAAACAAGTGCAGATGATTATAAAAATGAGCTCATTTTACCTGTAAAAAGAAGCCAAATTGTTTTGGCAAAATATTTGGTATATCTAATTTCACTTTTTATAATTTTACCTGTAATAGTAACTTTTTTGTTAGTTAATTATAAAATGGGTAGAATAGTTTTTGAGAATTATGAAATAAACTTGATGTTGTTAGGTGTTGGAATAACATTGCTATTCGGAAGTTTATTAATACCAGCAATTTTTTTGTTTCAACAAGATAAAATAAAAGTAATTGGAATAGTATCATTTATATTGACTATCGTTCCCATAAGATTTTTTATGATAATAATGAAAAATATATTAGATTTAAACAATATTTTTGATGTTTATAAATACAAGTATATAATTCCAATATTTATTTTGGTCTGTATGTGTTTATTTGCAATGTCTGGAATAGTTTCTAACATAATATTTTCTAAAAAAGAATTTTAATCAAACTATCTTAGGATTAGGAGAAGATGTATATGAAAAAATGGAA
>NZ_JAQESL010000004.1:0-38380 GCF_027697525.1 Coprococcus sp. AM97-35
CATCAATATTCTCCTTTATAAATTTATATTTCTGTTTGTTTTAAAAATGGGCAACTCCGATTGGAATTGCCCACTCATTGCACTAATTATGCGATTTTTTCTTGCTTGCACCGATTTCTGCATCAAATGATGTAAGTTTGATGTAAATCGCTGTTTTTTTAGTTTTTTATCAAATGAAGTACGTCCCGTCTATTCGGTAAAACGGTACATCCATACATCACGTCGACTGGCGTCTCCGTGTGTTTTTCGCCTTATGTCGGTGTTCGCAAGCGCACACCGCCGCAAGGCTCAGTTTTCTCATCTTAATAGAGCTTTGCACCTGCTGGAATGTGGTTATCAACCATAATCAGATGCAGTTCTTCATCTTCTGAGTCTTTCAGATTATTTACTGCTGAAAGTAACATACCACAAGATTCAATGCCCATCATCTTTCTCGGTGGAAGGTTTGTGATGGCGATCAGTGTCTTACCAACCAGTTCTTCCGGCTCGTAATAAGCGTGAATACCGCTTAAAATCGTGCGATCTGTGCCTGTTCCGTCATCAAGAGTAAACTGAAGGAGTTTCTTTGACTTCGGTACTGCAACACACTCTTTAACCTTTACTGCACGGAAATCTGACTTGCTGAATGTATCAAAGTCTACCATTTCCTCAAATAAAGGCTCTACCTTTACCTTAGAAAAATCAATCTTTTCAGACTCAGTTTTTACATTTTTTTCAGGTGCTTCAGAAGCTGTATTATTTACATCATTTTTCTTATTTACACCATCTAAGGACTTCATTGTTGGGAACAGCAGCACATCTCTGATCGCCTCAGCCCCTGTCAACAGCATACACATACGGTCGATACCGAATCCGATACCACCTGTAGGCGGCATACCAATTTCCAGTGCGTTCATGAAGTCTTCATCTGTTGTGTTGGCTTCATCATCACCCTGTGCAAGCAGTTCTTCCTGTGCTTTGAAACGTTCTCTCTGATCGATCGGGTCATTCAGCTCTGAGTATGCATTTGCCATTTCCCATCCGTTCATGAAGAACTCGAAACGTTCTACATAGTCCGGATTTTCCGGTTTCTTCTTTGTAAGTGGTGAAATCTCAACCGGATGATCCATAACGAATGTCGGCTGAAGAAGGTGTTCTTCTACATATTCTTCGAAGAACAGATTCAGAATATCACCTTTTTTATGTCTTTCTTCAAATTCAAGATTGTGTGCTTTCGCAAGTTCTCTTGCCTGTTCAAGAGTTTCTACTTCGTTCCAGTCAACACCTGCATATTTCTTAACAGCATCAACCATTGTGATACGCTCGAACGGCTTTCCGAGATCCATCTCGATTCCTTTATATACAATCTGAGTAGTTCCAAGAACTTCCTGTGCAACAAAACGGTACAGGTTCTCTGTCAGATCCATCATGCCATGATAGTCTGTGTATGCCTGGTAAAGTTCCATCAGAGTGAATTCCGGGTTATGTCTTGTATCAAGACCTTCGTTACGGAATACACGTCCAATCTCATATACTCTTTCCAGACCACCAACGATCAGTCTCTTCAGATAAAGTTCCAGAGAGATACGGAGCTTCAGGTCTTCGTTCAGAGCGTTGAAATGTGTCTCGAACGGTCTTGCAGCTGCTCCTCCGGCATTCTGTACAAGCATCGGAGTCTCTACTTCCATAAAGCCTTCATTTCCAAGATATTTACGGATTGCGGTAAGGATCTTGGAACGTTTAATAAAAGTATCCTTTACTTCCGGGTTCATGATCAGATCCACATATCTCTGACGATAACGGGTATCTGTATTTGTCAGTCCGTGGAACTTCTCCGGAAGGATCTGCAGACTCTTTGAGAGAAGCTTTACAGCAGATGCATGAATGGAAATCTCCCCTGTCTTTGTTTTGAATACTTCTCCTTCAAGACCTACGATATCACCGATATCCATCTTCTTGAATGCTTTATATTCTTCTTCTCCGATACTGTCTCTTGCTACATAAGACTGGATATTTCCCTGTAAATCCTGCACATTACAGAAAGATGCTTTTCCCATCACACGTTTGGACATCATACGTCCTGCGAGTACAACGTGTTTTCCTTCCAGTTCATTAAAGTTGTCTTTCACTTCCTGGCTGTGATGTGTTACGTCATATTTTGTGATCTCAAAAGGATTCTGTCCGTTTGCCTGCAGTTCTGCAAGCTTCTCACGGCGCACCTTTCTTAAATGATTCAAATCCTGTTCTTGTCCATTGTTCTGCTGTGTTGCCACTTTTTTCACTCCTTCTCTCTGCTGTATACCATCTTATACTGAACGATTGATCTTCAGTACTTCGTACTCAATAACTCCTGCCTGTGTCTCAACTGCTACTACGTCTCCGACTTTCTTACCGATCAGGGCTTTTCCTACCGGAGATTCATTGGAAATCTTACCTTCCAGGCTGTTTGCTTCTGTAGAACCTACCAGCTGAAATACGATTTCCTCTTCAAATTCTTTATCATATACATCTACTGTACATCCGATGTTGATGGTATCAAGATCCACGTCATCTTCTACTACAACTTCTGCATTCTTGAGGATTTTCTCAAGTTCTTCGATACGTGCCTCGATATCACGCTGCTCGTCCTTTGCTGCATCGTACTCAGCGTTCTCTGAAAGGTCTCCCTGTTCTCTGGCTTCTTTGATCTTTCCTGCTACTTCTTTTCTTTTCACAACTTTTAAATTTTCAAGCTCATCTTCCAGTTTCTTAAGTCCTGTATAGGTGAGTAATGTTTTCTTTGCTTCCATTATAATTCTCCTTACTTACCGACAAATCATTTTCTATTCAAGCCGCAGATACTGATTTTATCCGCATTTAAAGCTACTTTCACAATTTCATTATTATACATATTTCCAGCGGCTGTGTCAACAATTCTTTGCTGGTTTAATATATGCAAAAACGCATTCTCTCATGCGAAAGAACACGTTTTATGTCTATCCGATTTTTTCCATTAAAAGGTTCTCCAGTTCTTCATAACTTTCCACCTGATTGATCTCATCTCTGAGCTTCGCAGAACCCTGCATTCCCTTGGTATACCATGCCACATGCTTGCGCATTTCACGGATTCCGATATAATCTCCCTTGAACTCGATCTGCAGTCTTGCATGACGCAGCATTGTTTCCCGGATCTGGTCTGTGCCCGGTCTTTCCGGAATGGATCCGGTCTCTTCATATGTCAGTAATTCCCTGAAGATCCATGGATTTCCCTGGCAGCCTCTTCCGATCATCACACCATCACAGCCGGTCTGCTCAAACATATCCAGTGCCTTCTGTCCGCTTGTCACATCCCCATTTCCGATTACAGGAATCTTCACTGCTTCTTTCACCTTACGGATAATCTCCCAGTCTGCATTTCCGGAGTAATACTGTTCTCTGGTCCTTCCATGTACTGCGATTGCCGCTGCACCTGCTTCTTCTGCAACCTTCGCAATCTCCGGTGCATTGATACAGGTATCGTCAAATCCTTTGCGGATCTTTATCGTCACCGGTTTCTTGATCGCTCTCGCTGTCTTATATACAATATCATAGATTCGCTTCGGATCCTTCATCAACGCCGAACCTTCTCCATTGCGCACGACCTTTGGAACCGGACAGCCCATATTGATATCCAGGATCTGAAATGGAAGTTCTTCGATCCGCTTTGCCTGCTCGGAAATGATGTCCGGATCTTCCCCAAAAAGCTGAAGTGATACCGGGTATTCTCTTGGATCGATCGCAAGTAACGCCTTGGTATTCTTATTCTTATACCGGAGCGCCTTTGCACTGATCATTTCCATGCACAGAAGCCCTGCTCCCTGTTCCTTGCATAACAGACGAAATGGCAGGTCTGTTACCCCTGCCATCGGTGCCAGCACATAACGGTTCGGAAGCTCTACATTTCCTATCGTCAGTGTCTTTATCATTCAATCTCTTCCCCCAAAAAAAATACTTTGTAATAAAGCTGAAGCTGTGTCAGAAGCTCCTGCTTCTTCTCGTCTGTCTGAATCTCCTTGATCTTCACACGGCTTCCGATCTCGTCAAACATCGGATCTCCCTCTGCAGAAGTCACTTCAAATTCCAGCTCCCCATTCTCCTCAAATACAAGTGTAAGGATTCCCCCGACATCATGTACATACAGCACACACATGATCTTCAATTCATCTTTGATGTGCTGTGGCAGATTATCAAAATCCGGATTCATATAAAATTTTTCTTCGTAAGAGTTGGCTCCGCATAATACGATCTTATCCTGATACATAAATTCTCCTTCTATACATACCCATAAATTCCACGTACCGAAACTTCTCCGGCAAAGACAGACTTTCTGCTGCCGTCTTCACATTCTACCTGCAATTCCCCGGTCTTGTCAATCCCCAGTGCCAGTGCATCATATTCATGTTCCGGTTCCAGTACACGCACCCGACGCCCACAGTTTACCAGCAGACGGTTATAATCTTCCATGATCGGCTCCAGACTCCCCGCCTCGCAGACCGCTTCGTAGGCTTTTTCAAAATGCTCCATGATCGTAGCGATCAGCTCAAACCTGCGAAATTCTTTGCCCGCTTCGATCCGCAGTGAAGTCGCTGTCTTTGCGATATCTTCCGGAAAGGACTCCATATTGACATTGATTCCGATTCCGATCACTACATGATTGATGTAATCGATCTCTGCGCTCATCTCCGTCAATATCCCACTGATCTTCTTTCCACTCACGACCAGATCATTCGGCCATTTGATTCCTATATCCAACTCGGTCTTTTCACGCAAAGCTTTCGTTGCCGCATATGCCATGACAAGTGTCAGCATCGGTGCATCTGACGGATTCATCACAGGTCTTAACAGAATCGACATGGAAATACTGCTGCCCGCCGGTGATTGCCAGCATCTGCCGCGTCTTCCTTTTCCCGCCGTCTGCGTCTCCGCAACAAAAAGAGTTCCATCTGCACCTCCGGCCTCGCCAAGTGCTTTAGCCCGGTTATTAGTCGAATCGATCTCGTCATAATACTCCAGATTTTTCGCCATCCATTTTGTCTCCAGACAGCTTTTTATCGCATCTGCGGTAATCCGATCCGGAATATCCACAATGCGATAACCTTTGTTTCTCACGGCTTCAATCTCATAGCCTTCTTCTTTTAACTGGTTGATTGCTTTCCACACAGCAGTCCTGGACACCTGAAAGTGGTCACAGAGCTGCTGCCCCGACAGATACCCATCGCTCTGCCGGAGCATCTTTAATATCTCCGCTTTCATGCTTATTATTCGTTCTCTCCTAAAGTTGCAACCATAACTGCCTTGATTGTATGCAGACGATTCTCAGCTTCATCAAATACTCTTGACTGTGGTCCTTCAAATACTTCTTCGGTAACTTCTTTTTCTTTGATCGCCGGCAGGCAGTGTGAGAAGATTGTAGTATCTTTTCCTGTACGTTCCATCAGAGCTGCATTTACCTGATATGGCTTTCCGAGACGCTCTCTTTCCTGCTCTTTCTTTTCTTCACCCATGGAAATCCATACGTCTGTGTAAATGACATCTGCTCCCTTTACACCATCAAGGTCATCGGTGATCTCGATAGTTGCTCCGGATTCTTTTGCATATTCGTCACATCTCTTCCACAGAGATTCCGAAGTCCAGAGTGGCTTCGGTGCAACGATTGTTACATCTACTCCGATTTTGGCGCATCCTACCAGAAGGCTGTTCGCAACGTTGTTGCGTCCATCTCCAAGGTATGCAACCTTCAGACCTTTCAGGTGTCCGAATTCTTCTTTCATGGTAAGGAGCATAGCCAGACATTGTGTCGGATGTGTAGTATCTGTCAGACCATTCCATACCGGAACTCCACTGTACTCTGCAAGTACATCTGCGTATCTCTGTTCAAATCCACGGAATTCGATTCCATCGAACATTCTTCCAAGTACACGTGCTGTATCTTCGATACTCTCTTTATCGCCTAACTGGATCTCATTACCTGCAAGGTATGTCGGGATTCCACCTTCATCCTGTGCTCCTACGGTAAATGCACATCTGGTTCTTGTAGATGGCTTTTCAAAAATAAGGGCAATGTTCTTTCCTTCCAGGCTGTGTCCTTTAATTCCTGCTTTCTTCTTTGCCTTTAATTCACCTGCCAGGTCAACGAGATATTCAATCTCTGCCGGTGTATAATCTTCCAGTTTCAAAAAACTTCTTCCTTTTAAATTCATCTTGTAGTCCTTTCTCAGCTTTGCAATCGCATGGACGAATTTCGGCAGTTTTTCTTTTTCCTCATCTGTACGAGTCTCGTACTTTCTGCTCGTCTCATTCCACAGTTCATCTGCTGTATAAATATTATATTTTGGAATTCTCATGAGCTTCGCACTTGCCTCCAGCATTCCATAGAACAACTCTCTGTCTGAACAGCCGATCGGCAACTTGAGTTTGAAACGATATTCCGTCTTTTCAAGTTCGCTCAAAAGCTTCATTATTTCTACATAATAACACTCTTCTCGTGTTTCTTCAATATAGTAAATCGATCCAGTGAGCCCGTAAAGCGCTCTTTTTGCATCATAATAGCCAATTTTCAAATTCTGTCTGCTCCGCTTTGCCGAAAATTCAAGAATACTGCCAAGTCCTACTCTCGGTTCGATCTCCAACAGAGAGCCGTCTTCCGGAATCGTCGTCTTCGGCACTCTTCCCGGACCAAAGATCCTTACCTGGATCAGATCCTTATATCCCCTTTTTAGGAGAGACGCGGTCGGCACATTATTGACCGCACCACCATCAATATATGTCTTGCCGTGCAGCGGTTCATTTTTAAATCCAAGCAGATATGCGCTGGCAAGAAGAAAATCCTCCAGAAGACCTTCCGGTATATCTTCAATACTCAGATCAAGTTCCTTCATATCCGATACAGAAAATGTCAAAAGGCAGAATTCTTTTCCGCATTTCCTGATCTTTTCTTCGTCTACAACCTCATGGATCAATTCCTTAAGCGGTGTAATATCAATTCCACCATCTGCAAGCTTCTTCCAGAGACCTTTCAAAATCTCTCTTATGGATGCCTCTCCATCAAAGAACTGTTCCATCAACTCATCATCCACATCCATAACACGGGAAAATGCCATCTCTTTCCAGATATGTCCTGCTTTCTCCAGATCTCCCATACAAACAAGGGCGCCATTCAGGGCGCCCACAGAAGTACCCGCTACTGCACTGATCTTCACACCAGCTTCCGAAAGAGCCCGCCACGCACCGATCTGATACGCACCTCTGGCTCCTCCTCCATCGAATACCAATCCATATTCTTTATTTAAATCGATTATCGGTTTCATCAAATCACACTCTCCTTTGCGCTTGACTTCCCCTCATCACTACCGTCGCTGTCTTGCCGCCTCGAACATCAGAATCGAAGATGCAACCGCCGCATTCAGTGATTCTACCTCTCCACACATCGGAATCTTGATATAACACTCTGCTGCATCTGCCACTTCATCCCGAAGTCCGTTACCCTCATTTCCAATTAAAAATGCTGTCCCTCTTGTGTAATCCTCCTGATCGTAGCTGTTCTTTCCTTTCAGATGTGCCGCATAGGAATGAATCCCGGCTTCTGCAAGTACTTCCAGGGTTTCTGGCAAATGCTCTACATACACAAACGGCATTCGGTAAACCGATCCCATCGTTGAACGGATCACCTTGGGATTGTAAATATCCACACAGTCGTGACTCATGATCACGCCGGTTACGCCTGCCGCTTCCCCTGCACGGAGAATGGTTCCCAGGTTTCCCGGATCCTGCAGATTATCCAGCACCATCAGAAGCGGTTTCCTTCCCTGCGCGTCCAGATCCAGCATCTCACATATCTCACAGCTCCTCTGCTCCATCACAAGCAGGATCCCCTGTGGTGTCTTTGTATCTGACACGTGGGAAAATACATGATCTGACAGGATTTCCAGCTGTCTTCCCCATGCCGAAAGTCCCAGCTCTTCTCCATATCGGCTGTAAAACTGCTCCGATACATAAACCTCTCTCACCTGCGCACGCGGAGCTTCCCGGTACATCCGGATCCCTTCTACGATATAGACGCCTTCTTCATCACGTGCCTTTCTCTTTTTCTGCCATGTAACAAGCTGTTTTACCCTGGCATTTCCTGTACTGGTTATCATACTGTAATCTCTTTCCTTTTATTCTTTTTCATTACATCTTGAAACGATATCCCACACCCCAGATTGTCTCAATATACTGTGGGTTTGAGGTATCATATTCAATTTTCTCACGGATTTTCTTGATGTGCACAGTTACCGTTGCGATATCTCCGATGGATTCCATATCCCAGATCTCGCTGAAAAGTTCATCCTTGGTATATACATGGTTCGGATGACTGGCAAGGAAGGTCAGAAGATCAAACTCTTTTGTTGTAAAATTCTTCTCCACTCCGTTTACCCACACTCGGCGTGCAGTGGTATCAATCTTAAGTCCACGGATCTCGATCACCTTATTCTCTTCCACGGCACTTCCGATCAGCCGCTCATAACGTGCCAGATGTGCTTTTACCCTTGCCACCAGCTCGCTTGGACTAAACGGCTTGGTCATATAGTCATCAGCCCCAAGTCCGAGTCCTCTGATCTTGTCAATATCATCTTTTTTCGCAGATACCATGATGATCGGTGTATTCTTTTCCGCACGAACCTTACGACAAATCTCAAAGCCATCCACGCCCGGAAGCATCAGATCCAGGATCACCAGATCAAAATCACCGAAAAGCGCCTTATCAAGCCCTGTCTGTCCATCATTTGCAACCTCTACTTCAAATCCACTCAGCTCCAGATAATCTTTCTCCAGATCTGCAATACTCTCTTCGTCTTCTACAATTAAAATCTTACTCATTTATCGGTACCTCCTGATATTTTCTGATTACAAAATACATCACTGTGCCAACACCTTCCCGGCTGGTCGCCCAGATTTTGCCACCGTGATCTTCAATGATCTTCTTCACAATCGAAAGACCGATTCCGCTTCCGCCCTTGGATGAATTCCTTGAAGCATCCGTCCGGTAGAACCGGTCAAATATATTCGGCAGATCTTTCGCTGCGATTCCTTTTCCGTTATCCTCAAGCTCTACCTGAATAAAATCACCTACGTCCTTTACCCGCAGATTGATCAGCCCGTGCTCTCGTTCCATGTATTTCAAAGAATTGCTGACAATATTGTTGATCACTCTCTTTAACTGTTCCGGATCTGCAATGATCTTCTGATCACCCTCTACATAATTGAAATAACCAAACTCTACATTCTTTGAATCCAGCTCCATCTCAATATCTTCGGCACAGTCATTGAAATAATCGTTGACTGAAAGCGGTGCAAAGTTGTACGGGATCCGGTTTGTATCGATCTTCGCATATAAGGTCAGTTCGTTGATCAGCGTATCCATCTCATTCGCCTTATTATAAATGGTTCCGATATATTTTTCCATCTTCTCCGGCGTATCTGCAACCCCGTCACGGATTCCTTCCACATAGCCCTTGATCGCTGTGATCGGCGTCTTTAAGTCATGGGAAATATTGCTGATCAGTTCTTTGCTTTCCCGGTCACTCTTCAGCTTCTCCTCTGCATTATCTCTCAGACGGATCCGCATCTTTTCAAATGCCTGCATCAGCCGTCCCATCTCATCATCTTTTTCCGGCTTGATCTCAAAATTCAGATTGCCTTCTTCTACGTTCTGCGCTGCTTCCTGCAACTTGTGAATCGGACTGATGATACTTCCATAAATCCACACCATCATGATCATCGCTGTAAATGCCAGAATCAGGACTACTGCGATACATGCGCTTATAATAAACTGCTGGATCTCCGGCATATCTCCCAGCACTCTGATGGATTTTGCAAAATCTTTATATTCCTCACCGGTAATTCCATAAGTATGCTCGATGACTCCGATCTGATAACGCGCAATTCCAAATATAAATGCCGTTGTCAGGATAGTCGGTATCATGATCATCGTCACAAAAGAAATCACCAGTTTCGTCCTTAGTTTCATGCTATATTCATCCTCCATTCATCGTGCACGCCCGGTTATGAGGTCCGTATGGCGCTCACGCAAGTCTGCCTGATAACTAATAGCATATCATAAAAACGGGTGCTTCACATCAAAGCACCCGTAAAATTTTCTAAATTTTTTCTAAAACGATCAAATTCAGAACCTGTTATTAAAGATATTTCTTCAAAGTATCCACTTTATCCAACTTCTCCCATGGAAGATCCAGGTCGTTACGTCCAAAGTGTCCGTAAGCTGCTGTCTGTTTGTAGATCGGACGTCTCAGATCAAGCATCTTGATAATTCCAGCCGGACGAAGGTCAAAGTTCTCTCGAACGATTTCCACAAGCTTATCATCTGCAATCTTTCCTGTTCCGAAAGTATCTACCATGACAGATGTCGGCTGTGCAACACCGATTGCATAAGAAAGCTGGATCTCGCATTTTTTGGCAATTCCTGCTGCTACGATATTCTTAGCAACATAACGTGCTGCATAAGCTGCTGAACGGTCTACCTTTGTACAGTCTTTTCCTGAGAAAGCTCCACCGCCGTGACGCGCCATTCCCCCATAAGTATCTACGATGATCTTACGTCCGGTAAGGCCGCTGTCCCCATGTGGTCCACCGATCACAAAACGTCCGGTCGGATTGATGAAGAATTTTGTATTCTCATCTACCATATCTGCCGGAAGGATTTCATCAAAAATGTATTTTTTCACGTCTTCATGGATCTGTTCCTGTGAAACATCCGGATCATGCTGTGTAGAAAGTACTACTGCATCAAGGCGGGCCGGAACTCCATTTTCATCATATTCTACTGTTACCTGTGTTTTTCCATCCGGACGAAGATATGGAAGTGTTCCGTTCTTTCTTACTTCTGTAAGACGTCTTGCAAGTTTGTGTGCAAGAGCGATCGGATAAGGCATATATTCTTCTGTCTCATCAGATGCATATCCGAACATCATTCCCTGGTCTCCTGCACCGATTGCTTCCAATTCTTCATCTGACATCTTGTGTTCCTTTGCTTCAAGAGCTTTATCAACACCCATGGCAATATCGCTTGACTGTTCGTCAATTGCTGTCAGAACGCCACATGTGTCAGCATCAAATCCGTACTTTCCTCTTGTATAACCAATTTCACGAACAGTATCACGAACGATTTTTTGAATATCTACATATGCATTTGTAGTAATTTCTCCCATTACCATAACAATTCCTGTAGTCGCGCATGTCTCGCAAGCTACACGGCTCATTGGATCCTGCTCCATAAGTGCATCCAGGATCGCATCGGAAATCTGGTCACACATCTTATCCGGATGTCCTTCAGTTACTGATTCAGAAGTAAATAATAATCTCTCCATCTTTTTTCCTTTCTTTTCTTCTTTGTATCTGCCTCTCTTATCTCTGGAATAATGAAAATCGACAAACAGAATTTCTCTTCTGTCTATGCAAATTTAAAGGTCAGCCCCAAAGGACTGACCTGATATCTCATCATCAATCCTCTTATTGTTCGATTGCTCGCTCAGGTTGGCACCTTCCGGCTTACCGGGGTTGCCGTGGCTTCGCAGGTCCTTTGTACCTCCACCACTCTGAATAAGAGAAAGCGTATTTAATTGTTACCGCTACACATCATAACACTGTCCATAGCTTCCGTCAATATACATTTTGGGAAATATGTTCTATCAAAACAGGAATTCCTGTCTTAACCTACTTTTAACTTGAATTTCTGGATCTCACGTTCTGTAGAAACTCTCTCGATCACTGCGCCGAGACTTCTGAGCTTCTCTTCAAAACGTTCGTATCCCCTCTGGATATATACGATGTCATCTACGATCGTAATGCCATCTGCGGCCATTCCTGCAATCACAAGTGCTGCTCCTGCACGAAGATCCGGTGCACTGACCCTTGCTCCCGAGAATTTATCTACGCCTTCGATAGTCGCTGCATTGCCTTCAACCTTGACATTTGCACCCATTCTTGCAAGTTCTGAAAGATATTTGAAACGATTCTCAAAAATACTTTCTGTAATCGTGCTTGTCCCTTTACAAAGAGCAAGTGTAACACCGATCTGCGGCTGCATATCTGTCGGGAATCCCGGATATGGAAGAGTCTTCACCTGTGTATTATGAAGATCTCCTTTGGACACAACACGCACTGCATCATCAAATTCTTCTACTTCACATCCGATCTCAACAAGCTTTGCAATCGTAGCTTCCAGATGCTTCGGAATGACATTCATAACAGTCACATCACCTCTGGTTGCTGCTGCCGCAAACATAAATGTGCCGGCTTCGATCTGATCCGGAATGATAGAATAATCTGTCTTATGAAGGCGGGATACACCGCGAATCTTGATCACGTCCGTACCTGCTCCACGAATGTTCGCTCCCATACTGTTCAGGAAGTTTGCCACATCGACAACATGAGGCTCTTTTGCCACATTCTCAAGGATCGTAAGTCCTTCTGCCATCGATGCTGCCATCATAACGTTGATCGTAGCTCCTACGCTTACCACATCAAAATAAATGTGCTTTCCGATCAGACGCTCTGCTTCTGCGATAATCTTGCCATGCTCGATATCCACATAAGCACCAAGCGCACGAAACCCTTTCAGATGCTGGTCGATCGGACGGCTTCCGATATTGCATCCTCCCGGAAGAGCGACTTCTGCTCTTTTATACTTGCCAAGAAGTGCTCCGAGCAAGTAATAAGATGCACGGATCTTCTTGATGTAATCATATTCTATATCAAAATTTTCAATGTTGCTTCCGTTGATTCTGACTGTGTGCCGGTCAATACGGTCAACCTCGGCACCAATTCCACTGATTGCTTCCAGCAGAACGTTGATATCGTTGACATCCGGAAGATTATCGATAGTAACTGTCTCATCTGTCATAATCGCAGCTGCCAGAATTGCCAGTGCTGCATTCTTTGCTCCACCGATCTCAACTTCGCCGACCAGCGGATTGCCACCCTTAATAATATACTGTTCCATTTCGCACCTCAATTAACGATTTCTTTCCCTCTGAAATATATCCTGTTCTATACTTCTGTCAAACACTCTATTCATACTCTTTATTATTTCATGAATAAAAAACCTCATACTTTTTATTCTTTCCAGATCTCTCAGGATTTGTATGAAGCTTTTTGTAATAATCCTCTATATCACATATCAGTATAGCATATTTCTATATTCATTGCAAAATTATTTATCTTGCTTTCTTCATTTTCGTAAAACTTTTGTAATAATTTCTTTAAAAAATTTATTGATTTTCCAAAATTTCCATTACATTTTCAATGGTTTCTTCCAGCTCCAGTCCATCCTCTGAAACAGTAATATCTGCATATTTTTCAAATAATACTACTCTTTCGTCATATAGATCCTTCAGCGTCTGCCCGTCCCGAAGTGCAACTCCCCTTTTCTTTGCATTCTTCAGTCTGGAATTGATAACCTCAAATGACGCATGCAGATAAACAATGGTTCCGATCTCTTTGTAATGCTTCATTGCTTCTTCACAGTAAACTACGCTTCCTCCCGGGGAAATCACCGCATGTTCCGCTTCCACATCACGATTGACCTGATTCTCAATACTTAAGAATCCATCCAGACCTTCTTCTGCGATAATCTCCCGCAAAAGTCTGTTCTCCTGCCTCTGAATCAACAGATCTGTATCAATAAACTCGTATCCAAGCCGCTTTGCGACTACCACTCCGACGGTACTTTTTCCAACTGCCGGCATTCCGATAAATATAATATTCTTCATATGTACCCTGGCCCACTCCTTACCGAAACTGTGTTTCAGATGCTGTCATTTTTATATCGGACGATATTATAGCACAAGTCCTGTGCATGAAGCAACTGTTTTTTCCTGTTGCCGCCTGCCTTTTCCTCTTCTTTCCATCAATTCCTGGTACATCAGGATTTCTACGATCTCCCGGATCTGTTCCGGAGTATAGGTCTCTTTTTCCCATTTTTCCTGTTTCATGACCTGTTCATACGCCCTGCGACACATCAGGCACAGTTGGAGCTTATCCGGGTACTCATCATAGATCATGCTTCCTTCATATTCCTGGCGGTCGCATTCTTCCTGTATATATGGAAAAATCTTTTTTGCTGTTGCCGGATACATACTTTGCAGGTATTCCCGGTCGCGCTTCTGGATTTTGTCTTCGTCAAATGCGTATGGAATCGGATACATCATATAATAAGGCAATCTCAGGTCCATGTCTGGCACTTCCATTTCTTTTTTCTATGCTTTAGTGTATGCGGTATGGGGGAGTGGGGTTCCTGGGAGTGGGTGTGGAAGGGGGACGATTTTCGGGCAATCCTGTTTCCGGGGCGGATTCGGAATGTAACAGGGAGGTAACGGGGAAGGAAGCGGCAAGTGGCGGCACCGGACAGATTCGCCCCGAAATCTGATGATTTCGCGGCTCAGGCTGTCCTCACCAGTCGTGCGAGAAGCACGGCTGGTGTCCACCTCTTGCCGCTTTCTTCTCCTAACTCCCTGTAACGTTCCTGCATATGCCCTGGAAACAGGATTGCCCGAAAATCTGTGCGCTTCAAGACGGGAGGGGCGCCCCGGAACTCTACTCGCGAAGTTGAGTGTTGTTCAGGACGGGCGCCAGGCGGACGTTTGTCCTGTGGCTTGGCAAATGTGCAGTTGAAATTTGTTGATGAAAAGGTTATTTATTAAAATATTTTTATGAAGAGATGATATTTGTTGTGTGGAAATTACTTTACTAGTTTTTTGATTACCATATAATTTGCTATGAGTAGCAAATCTTTTAAATTATAAAAGAACATATTCTATATTGAAATAATTGGGTTTATGGTATACTGAATTATAGGTATATATTTTTTCATGCTTTACGAAGGAGGATATATATGGATATAATTATCAGACCTGCGGAAACCAGTGATTTTGACAGTGTAGTACATATCCTGAATCAGGTTCAGGCTTTGCATGTGAACTGGCGGCCTGATATTTACAAAGAAAGTAAGGATTTTTTCTCTTTGGATGCTTTTCAGGATGCTTTGGATAAAGAAGCTTTTTATGTTGCCGAATCAGAGCACAGGATTATTGGAATTCTGGAGCTTACATACCGGCATATTGAATTTCCTTCGATGCTTACCCGTGATGTAATTTATATCGATACAATGGCGGTTGATGAAAATTACAGAGGTATGGGTATCGGACATCATTTTTTTGAAATGCTAAAGAACTTAAAAAAAGAGAAACATTTTGATGGCATTGAATTACAGGTAAACGCTAAAAATGTTGCTGCATATGAAATGTACAAAAAATATGGCTTTACAGAAAAATCAATCAACATGGAATTATTATAAGTAGTGAGGTGCAAAGTTATGAATAATGAAATTGTGAATGCTATGGAGGAACTTGAAAACTGGTTGGCTGATCCGGCTGAGCTGGGGCGGAAACCGGCGAAGATTGAGTATACAGCTTCTTTTGAGGATGAGGATGGGATCAAATGTATGATCTTTAAATTCAAGAAATCTTTCTTTGGAAAATGGCTTCTTGGAATCGTCAGTGAATCCGGAACCTTCAGTGAGATGAAGGAATACAATTCTGCCACAGAAACAGAAAATGCAAAAGCATTGCTTCATATTTTAAAAGAATACTGGAAAAAAATGGCAGAAAAAGAGCAGGGATTTATCGAAATTCCGATTGAAAATCTGATCGAATGGGACGAGCCGAATGGGGAAGGTTGTATCGTTTCCGATAAGATCACAAAAGAAGGCTACAAAGTCGGCTACATGCTCCGCGAAGAGCCAACAGAAGGGAATCCGGACAGTGGCTGGAGATTCATGGCTGGTAATGAAGATGACGAATATATGGACAATCCGGATAATCATCATGTCTTTGCACTCAACACCATCTGCAATTACGACAGCGATATTATCCCTTATCTTCATGCCAAAATCGGATCTGCTTTCATACGTGTAGATGAGTCCCATTTTGAAAAATATCATGAATTTAAGCCTATGTTCATCCAAAAGCAATAAATAAGTAAAAATAAACTCTGTTTTTCCCACTTCGCCACAACATCCCCGTCTGCCAATGCACAGGCGTGTGGAAGGTTTGACTTTCCGGTTCCGTTTTGTACTACAGCCATCAAGTCAATGAGACGTACCAGAAAACCAAACCTTCCACACGCCATCCCATTCGCCACCTACAACTTAATCTTAGCCAGCGCATCCGCAAATGGATTATTCACCGGCTCATCCTTCTGCTGTCTTAAATATTTCTGCACATCCTTCTTGCTGACTCCCGCACCTTCTTTCTTCCGTCTCTCCTGGAACGATGTCAGCTTCTCCTTATGTCCGCAGACACACACAAAAATCTGTCCATCCCCTCTTCCTTTCAGCTGCATCTTCTTGTGACACACAGGACATCTCGCATTCGTTGTCCGTGATACTGTTTCGCGGTATCCGCACTCTCTGTCCTGACAAACCAGCATCTCACTGTTCTTTCCTTTCACTGCAAGCATTCTCTTACCACATCGCGGACATTTACTATTTGTCAGATTATCATGCCGGAACGTTCCAGCTCCCGCCTTAATCTCAGAAACCACCTGATCCGTATATTTATCAATATCCTTCATAAAATCCTTCCGCGAAAGCTTTCCCTTCGCAATCTGCGACAAACGCATTTCCCAGTCTGCTGTAAGTTCCGGCTGTTTTAACTCTTCCGGCACAAGTTCCAGAAGCTGCTTCGCTTTCGATGTAAGATAGATATCTTTTCCACGCTTTTCCAGCAAAAAGCTTTTAAAAAGTTTTTCAATAATATCCGCTCTTGTCGCAACCGTTCCCAATCCTCCTGTCTCGCCAAGCGTTTTCGCCATCGCTTTGTCATGGCTTTCCATATAAGCCGTCGGGTTCTCCATTGCTGACAGAAGTGTTGCTTCATTAAAATGTGCCGGCGGCTTCGTTTTACCTTCTGTCAATGACAACACAAGTCCTTTAATCTCCTGTCCTTTTTCCAGTTCCGGCAGTGTCTGTCCTTTCAAACTCTTTCCAGACTCATATGCTTCTTCCTCTTCTTCATCCTCAGCCGAATAGACTTCCTCTTCATAAGCAGCCCGCCATCCCTGCGCTTTCACAATCTTTCCAGACGCAAGAAAAGTTTCACCGCCAACCTTCACCGTAACCTGTGTCTGCTCATACTCAAATGGCGGATAAAGCACAGCAAGAAAACGCCGCACAACCAGATCATAAATCTTCCGCTCTTCATTTGTCATATGACTCAGATCCACAAACTGCTCCGTTGGGATGATCGCATGATGATCCGATACCTTCGCATCATTTACAAAAGCGAGCTTTCCGCTCAGATCCTTTTTCTGCGCTGTCATTGCAAGCTTACGGTACGGTCCTGTACCACACGCCTCCAGACGGTCCTTGATCGTCGGAACAATGTCTTTGCTCAGATATCTGGAATCCGTTCTTGGATAGGTCAGCACCTTATGATTCTCATACAGTCTCTGCATGATATTCAGCGTCTCTTTCGCCGAATATCCAAACCGCTGATTGGCTTCTCTCTGCAGCTCTGTCAGATCATATAAAGGCGGTGCATACGTTTTTTTCGGTGTTTTTTTAATCTCTTCCACTACCGCTTTCTGTCCATCCAGCTTTTTCATCAGTCCGGTCATTTTCTCTTTATCGAATGAGCGATAACTCTTTGACTTCTGATCCTGCCATGTCAGCATAATATTTTGTCCTTTTGCGATCATTCCATAATAACCTTCCGGAACAAAACTACGGATCTTTTCTTCTCTCTTTGCAATCATTGCAAGCGTTGGTGTCTGCACACGTCCACAGGAAAGCTGCGCATTATATTTACAGGTCAGTGCCCTTGTTGCATTGATTCCAACCAGCCAGTCTGCCTCGGCACGACATATTGCAGCATCGTAAAGCGAATCATACTCATGCCCGTTCTTCAACTTTGCAAAACCTTCTCTGATTGCCTTATCCGTTACAGATGAGATCCACAACCTCTTGATCAGCTTTTTGCTTCCTGCTTTTTCCAGAATCAGCCTTGCTACTAACTCTCCTTCTCGTCCTGCATCCGTAGCAATGATAATCTCATTCACATCCTTGCGGTGAATCTGTGTTTTCACTGCTGCGAACTGTTTTCCGGTCTGCTTTATTACTTCAAGCTTAAATGGAACCGGCTTCATCGGAAGCACATCCATTTTCCACTCTTTATATTTTTTATCGTAATCTTCCGGATCTGCCAGCGTAACCAGATGACCAAGTCCCCAGGTTACAATATAACGCTCTCCTTCAATTGCTCCATTTATCTTTTTCCCACATTTAAGTACGCGCGCAATATCACGCGCAACAGAAGGTTTTTCTGCAATTACAAGTGCCTTCATTCTGTCTTTTCTACTCCTTTTTATTCTTCTGCCACTTCCATCATTGTCTTTAATTTATCCTGCGCTTCGGTCATACACTGGAGTAACAGTGGGTTAAATGTACCGCATTCACCATTCCTGATCATTTCCAGTGCTTTTTCATGCGAAAATGCCTTCTTGTAAACACGTTCACTCACCAGGGCATCGTACACATCCGCCAGCGATACTACTTGTGCCGAAATCGGAATTTCTTCTCCGACAAGTCCGTCCGGATATCCCTTTCCATCATATCTTTCATGATGCCAGCGGCAAATCTCATATGCAAGCTTGAGCAGCTTTTCATTCCGGTACATATCCAGATTATCCAGCATTTGTGCACCGATCAAGGTATGTGCCTTCATAATCTCAAATTCCTCTTTGGTAAGCTTTCCCGGTTTGTTCAGAATTCTCTCGTCAATTCCAATCTTTCCGATATCATGCAAAGCCGATGCTGTTGCAATCAAAAATCTATCTTCCCATGAGAGCTGATATTTTCCTGTCTTTTTCACCAGTTGTTCCAGTAAAAGCTGTGTGATCAGATTGATATGGATCACATGCCGACCGCTTTCTCCGTTTCTGAACTCAACAATCTGACTCAGGATACCGATCAGCATTCGGTTATTTCTCTCTTTTTCGTAAATCTGCCTGGTCACCAGACGGATCAGTCTTCTCTGTTTTGCATATAGCTTGATCATGTTCAGGACGCGTTGATATACGATTTTCGCATCAAACGGGCGGCTGATGTAATCTGAAACGCCCATCTCATATGCCCGTCTGATATAGCTATCTGAATCTTCACTGGAAATCATGATTACCGGAATATCTTCAATCCAATGATTCTGGTTCATCGCAGCAAGGACTTCAAATCCATCTATTTCCGGCATCACAATATCGAGCAGCACCAGTGAAATCCCTGTTCCATACCGTTCCAGTTGTTCCAGACATTCTTCTCCGTTAGCCGCCTCCAGGATCCGGTAGTCCTCTTTCAGGATCTCTTTCAGAATCTCGCGGTTTATTTCCGAATCATCCACAATAAGGATCTGTTGTTTCAGTTTTTCTGATGCAGAATTTTCTTCCTTTTTCTTTCCATTTTCATCCCATTCTGTGACAACCATATTTTTATAATTTTTAGCTATATACATCTGTCTGTCAGCACTGGCAACAGCATCTTCAATATTGCCTTCGCGGAATATAGCTCCGCCGATGCTGACCGAAAGCTGCATTTTCTCATAATTCGGCACAACCGCATCGTGGATTTTTTCCTGGATCAGTTTCAGCTTATCCTCAAAAATATGCTTCTTAATCGAAGGTAGGATCAGTAAAAATTCATCTCCGCCATACCGGATCAGAATATCCGTCTTCCGGATATATTTTTTGATAATGTTCGCAGTCGTTATAAGTGCCGCATCTCCCGCACTGTGTCCATAAGTATCGTTATGGAGCTTAAAATCATCCAGATCGATCACTGCAATTCCGGCTTCATCCTCCATCTTTTTGATCTCTTCTTCAAAAAAACGCCGATTATATATCCCGGTCAGTACATCCGTATATAACTTTTCATTATATCCTGACAGTTTACTGATCAGCTTCTCATACCCTTCCTGATCAATCTGAATACTCTCATCAAGATTCTGAATCATTTCCATAACATAAGGTCTGCCATCAATCTCAACATAACGCGAGATTACCTGAAATACCTGCAAATCCAGAAATTCAAATTTTATCTTCTGCGTCTGTTCTTTCAGTGCCAGAAGAGAGCTGCAGTTCTTGCATTCCTTGTCTTTTTTCCAGAAAGTGTAACACTGACACGTTTCAGATAAATCTCCTGCATTTATCCGTTTTTCCCGATCCATCAGCATTTTCCCGTCTACCAGTCTGACAACCTGAAACACTTCCCTCAAAGATTCCATCTTTCTTTCCGCTTCCTGCATTGTCATTTGGTCCTGTTTGTTCATCCCTTTATCCTCTCAATTTTATCCTGCCATTCATACTCTTTTTACGCTATATAATGATGTTGGGGTCAAAAAGTATTTTGACTCCTTTGATACCAGATTGCTACGTGCTTTGGCACTCTCGCAATCCTCAAAAACATTCGTAATCCGCTCATTTTCCTTTGAAAAATGGCTACTTACTCAGGTTTTTGGCGGATCAAGAGGTCAAAAATCCTCTTGCAAGCAAGCTTGCATCGGCTTTCTGACCTTTTGACCCTGGTATCATCATATAATAAAATTATTATAGGCAAATTCCTCCTTATTGTCCAGTTTTCCTTCATTAAAAAAACCGAAAATCCAACAAAGGATTCTCGGTTTTTAATGCTTTATGACTGAGCTGCTCCAATTCGGGCAACTGCTCTTTTCAGTGCCGCCTCTGCGCGGCGCATATCTGTGCCTTCCTGCTTCGCAGCAATTCTGTCCTCAGCGCGCTTCTTCGCCGCTTCGGCACGTGCCACATCAATTTCATCCGGCCACTGTGCATCTTCTGCAAGCACCGTTACCCTCTCCTGCAGGATTTCTACAAATCCTCCGAGAATTGCCGCTTTCTTAATCTCCCCGTCATTGTGGATTCGCATCACGCATGGTTCAAGAATCGTCGTCAGCGGAATATGCTTTGCATAGATACCAAGTTCTCCTTCAGTACTTACAAACTCAAGGAATTCGCAATCACCCTCCAGAAACTTCTTTTCCGGCGAAATAATGTTAAGTTTAAATTTATCTGCCATAGGACGTCCCTCCTATTTCACACGGGCAAGCACGTCATCGATATTACCTGCATTCAGGAAATATCCCTCCGGAATATCATCATGCTTTCCTTCGAGGATCTCTTTAAATCCTTGAATTGTCTCGCCAATTGGAACATAACGTCCTTCCAGACCTGTAAACTGTGTCGCAACGTGGAATGGCTGGGAAAGGAATCTCTGGATCTTTCTTGCTCTGGATACGACCAGCTTATCTTCTTCGGAAAGTTCATCCATACCAAGAATTGCAATGATATCCTGCAGTTCTTTGTATTTCTGAAGAATTTCCTGTACTCCACGGGCTACTTTATAGTGTTCTTCTCCGACAATGTGTGGATCCAGAATACGTGAAGTAGATTCCAGTGGATCTACAGCCGGGTAAATACCAAGCTCTGTGATCGCACGGGAAAGTACGGTCGTTGCATCCAGATGGGCAAATGTTGTTGCCGGAGCCGGGTCAGTAAGGTCATCGGCTGGCACATATACTGCCTGCACGGATGTGATGGATCCGTTCTTCGTGGATGTGATACGCTCCTGCAGCGCACCCATTTCTGTCTGCAGTGTCGGCTGATAACCTACCGCTGAAGGCATACGTCCAAGAAGCGCTGATACTTCGGAACCTGCCTGTGTAAAACGGAAAATGTTATCAATGAAAAGAAGTACATCCTTTCCACCTTTATCACGGAAATATTCTGCAAGAGTCAGTCCTGTAAGTCCGACTCTCATACGTGCTCCAGGTGGTTCATTCATCTGACCGAATACCATCGCTGTCTTTTTGATAACTCCGGATTCTGTCATCTCATAGTAAAGGTCATTTCCTTCACGGGTACGTTCTCCTACACCAGTGAATACAGAATAGCCGCCATGCTCCGTTGCAATATTGGTAATCAGTTCCTGGATAAGAACGGTCTTTCCTACACCGGCTCCACCGAACAGACCGATTTTTCCACCTTTCTGATATGGGCACAGAAGGTCAACAACCTTGATACCTGTCTCCAGCATCTCTGTCTGTGTTGCCTGCTCTTCAAAGCTTGGAGCTTTTCTGTGAATCGGTGCGTATTCAACATCCTTCGGAGCCTCTTTTTCATCAATCGGCTCACCCAGTACGTTGAAGATACGTCCGAGTGTTGCTTCGCCAACCGGAACTGAAATCGGTCCCCCGGTTGCTACGGCGTCCATGCCTCGCACCAGTCCGTCTGTCGGTCCCATGGCGATACATCTTACGATATCATCACCCAGATGCTGTGCAACTTCTACCACAAGTTTTCCTCCATCCTTGCGCGTAATCTCAACCGCATCGTTGATCTCCGGCAAGTATCCTTCCGAAAACTTAAGGTCAAGAACGGCACCGATAACCTGGGTAATTTTCCCTATATTTTTATCTGCCATTTTCTCCTCCTTACATACAGAAACCTGTATTTATCCGATCGCCTCTGCTCCGGCAATGATCTCGGTAAGTTCCTGTGTGATCGCACCCTGACGTGCTCTGTTATATTTCAATTCCAAATCATCTATCATCTCTTCCGCATTGCTGGTTGCCGAATCCATCGCCTGCATACGTGCACCGTTCTCACTGGCAACTGCTTCCACAAATGCGCCATACAGAATGCTGCTGATATATTTCGGAACAAGAAGGCTGATTGCCTCTTCCGCTTCCGGTTCAAAGTTCATCGGTGTAAGCTGCGCCTTTGCATCCTCTTCTCCCGCTTCTTCCTGCACCTCTGCCGGAAGGACTTTGATCATCGTCGGAATGTGACTTACCGTATTTTTGAAAAATGTGTAGATCAGATAGATCTCACCAATCTCACCATTTTCAAAATCTGTCAGAAGTCTTTTTGTAATACTCTTCGCATCATCATAGGACGGTTCTTCGATCATCTCTGAATAATCAGCGACAATATCATAGCCTTTATGTTTCAGAAGTTCCAGTCCTTTTCCTCCAATTGCATAGATCCGGATATTCTCCTTCGTAAAAGCTTCGTTTTCAGTCACCATCTTCACTACATTGGAGTTATATCCACCTGCCAGTCCACGATTGGATGTTACAACAATGACTGCTTTCTTCTTCGAATCATCTGCTTTCAGATATGGATGATTGATATTCCCTGCCTTTGCAAGCAGAGAGGTCATTGTTGCATACATACAGTCAAAATACGGCTTTGATTCTTCTGCCCGGGTTCTTGCTTTCTGCAGCTTTACGGTAGAGACAAGTTTCATGGCTTTTGTAATCTGCTGCGTGCTCTGTACACTGGTACGGCGACGCTTGATATCTCTCATAGATGCCACTTTGTATCACCTACCTTGCCTGAAATTGTTCTTTATATTCTCCGATTGCTTTTCTGAGAGCTTCTTCTACTTCTTCTTTCAGCACTTTGTCATTCTTGATAGATTCTGGAATTTCCGGATATTTTGTCTTAATATAATCAAAAAGTCCGCTTTCAAAAGCCAGAATATCTTCTACCGCAATATCAAGAAGAAGCTTCTTAACTGCTGCATAAATGATAATAATCTGGTATTCTACCGGCATCGGCTGGTACTGCGGCTGTTTCAGGATCTCTTTGATCCGGACTCCCTGTGCCAGACGTTCGGAAGTCTCTGCATCCAGTTCCGATCCGAACTGTGCAAAGGATGCCAGCTCACGGTACTGTGCAAGATCAATACGGATTGTACCAGCGATCTTCTTCATCGCCTTGATCTGTGCCGATCCACCTACACGGGATACAGAAAGTCCGGCATTAACGGCCGGTCTGAAACCAGAGTTGAACATCTCTGTTTCCAGATAAATCTGTCCGTCTGTGATGGAAATAACGTTGGTAGGAATGTATGCTGATACGTCACCTGCCTGTGTCTCGATAATCGGAAGTGCAGTAAGTGAACCTCCGCCAAGTTCATCTGAAAGACGGGCTGCTCTTTCAAGAAGTCTTGAATGCAGATAGAATACATCTCCCGGATAAGCCTCACGTCCAGGTGGACGTTTCAGAAGTAAGGAAAGGGTACGGTATGCAGTTGCATGTTTGGACAGGTCATCATAAACGATCAGTACATCATCTCCGTTCTCCATCCATTCTTCTCCCATCGCACATCCTGAATACGGTGCGATGTACTGCAGTGGTGCAAGCTCACTGGCTGTTGACACAACTACAGTTGTATAATCCATTGCCCCAAAGGTCTCCAGAGTCTTAACAAGAGAAGCTACGGTCGAAGCTTTCTGACCGATTGCTACATAAATACACTTTACGCCCTGCCCTTTCTGGTTGATGATCGTATCAATCGCGATCGCTGTCTTACCGGTCTGTCTGTCACCGATGATCAGCTCTCTCTGTCCACGACCGATCGGAACCATGGAGTCGATCGCTTTAATACCTGTCTGAAGCGGTGTATCTACTGACTTACGGGAAATAACCCCCGGTGCCACACGCTCGATCTGACGATGCCTGGTTGCCTGGATTGGTCCTTTTCCATCGATTGGCTGTCCAAGTGCATTAACTACACGGCCAAGCATACAGTCGCCTACCGGAACCTCTACAACTCGTCCGGTTGTCTTTACAGTATCACCTTCATTGATATTCTTATGATCTCCCAGAAGAACAGCACCTACGTTGTCCTCTTCCAGGTTCAGAACCATTCCGTATACTTCTGAAGGGAACTCCAAAAGTTCACCCTGCATTGCATTTTCAAGGCCGTGGACACGCGCAATACCATCTGCCACCTGAATAACCGTTCCGACATCCGATACGTTCAGCTCAGAGGAATATCTTTCAATCTGTTCTTTGATCACAGAACTTATTTCTTCTGGTCTTAAATTCATGGAGCGAATCCACCTTCTTTCTACTAATTCTAACTGCTATACCTGAATTTTCTTCAGGCTCTTTGACAGTTCATACAGCTTTGTCTTAATACTTGTATCCACAACTCTGTCACCGATACGGATCACCATTCCGCCGATCAGAGAAGCATCTACCTGATAATTCATCTCAAAGGATTCATATTTTGTCGTCTGAAGAAGCCGCTGCATGACTGCTTCTTTCTGTGCCTCGCTCAGTTCTACTGCTGTAGCGATATATGCAATCCCGATTTTCTTTTCTTCTTTTACAAGTCCGATAAAATATTCAAATACAGAATCTATCTTGCTGTAGCGCCCTTTTTCGATCATCAGCTTCATCAGCTCTACAATCTCATTTGAAACACGTCCGCGGAAAATCGTCTCGATCATCTGCTCTTTGTCTTCACGCATAACTCTCGGATTTCCGAGAATCTTCTGAAGCTCTGCATTTTCTTCGAGGATCACTCCGATACTCTGTACTTCCTCGAATATCTCATCCATTTTTCCGCAGTCACGGGCAGCTTCAAACAGGGCGTCACCATATACCTTTGATACTAGCTTAGCCATGTCTGTTCTCCCATTTCTTTTAATGTCTCTTCGATCAGTTCATCCTGTACACTGGTATCGATCGAAGCTGCTACTACTTTACCTGCCATTGCTGATGCAATGGCGATCATCTCCTGCTTCATATCATCAAGCGCACGCTTCCGTTCCAGTTCGATCTCATTATTGGCACGTGTGATGATCCTTGCTGCTTCTTCTTTTGCTTCTGCAACAATTTCATTTTCGGTCTTCATCGCTTTTTTCCGTGCTTCACTGAGAATAGCCTGCGCCTCTTTATCGATTTCTTTTAATTTCTGTTCGTATTCTTCTTTGTAAACGGCTGCCTCTTTCCGGTCATTCTTTGCTGACTCCTGTTCATCAGCAACTCTCTGCTTTCTGTCCTCCAGAAGTTTTCTTACCGGTTTGAAAAGCAGATATGACAGAAACGTGAACATGACAAGCATACTGAGTGCCATGACACAGGCATCAAAAAGAAGCTGCGCATCCAGATTAAACAAACGTTCCAAGGCGTTGCCTCCTTTCTCTTATTTTACAGGCAAAACCTTTTTTACAGCTTTCCAAGAAGCGGGTTTGCGAACAAGAGAATAAGTGCAATAACCAAACTGTACAGACCTGTTGTCTCTGCTACTGCCTGTCCTAAAAGCATTGTAGACGTGATGTCTGATCTTGCTCCCGGGTTACGTCCTACTGCAGATGCACCATGACCTGCCGCAATACCCTGTCCTACACCAGGACCAATACCTGCGATCATCGCAAGTCCTGCGCCGATTGCTGAACACGCTAAAACTAAAGCTTCATTTGAAATATTACCCATAATAATTTTCCTCCTTAATCACTGCAAACCTGATACTGTCTGAACTTAGATCCCAGTTTGCTTTTTACTCCGCTGACGGCATCTTGTCATTGATATATACCATCGTCAGCATGCAAAATACATATGCCTGAATTGCTCCCGAGAACACATCGAAATAGATGTGTAGAAATCCCGGCCATGCCCATGCGATCTTATACAGAAGACCATAGATAAGTCCCATGATTACAGTACCGGACAGCACATTTCCAAACAGACGAAGTGAGATGGAAAATGGTGCTGCGATCTCCCCGATCAGATTGATTGGGAACAAGAACGGCAATGGTTTGAACAGGCCTGTAAATGCCTCAATTTTGTTGTATTTGATGTTATTGAACTGAATCAGCACAAATGTGATAAGTCCAAGTGGAAGTGTTACACCATAATCTGCAGTTGGTGGCCGAAGCCCCAAAAGTCCCGAAAGGTTTGCCACAATCAAAAACAAAAACAAAGACCCGATATAATTCCGGAACGCCAGTCCGTTTTTCCCCATGCTTCCTTTTACCATATTGTCAAGCATCTCAACGATAAGCTCGGCAATATTCTGCAGGGTTCCGGGTTTGCCTTCGGCATCGCTCAGCTTAGCTCGGACAACCAACGCAAAAATCAGCAGTAATAACGCTACGATCAATATGCTGACATGTGTAGTGGTGAGCCATAACTCCTGCCCAAA
Organism: Coprococcus sp. AM97-35; assembly: GCF_027697525.1. NCBI lineage: Bacteria > Bacillati > Bacillota > Clostridia > Lachnospirales > Lachnospiraceae > Coprococcus > Coprococcus sp. AM97-35. The sequence goes on from NZ_JAQESL010000004.1 coordinate 27,059, forward strand.
TAACTGGAATTTAACGAGACCGTGAATTTGAAAATCCGGCTCCTTAGCTGCCAGCATTCCTAAGCTGTTCCCCACGCGCTCTACCTCCTTTACTTAGATTTTTTGAATTTAGCGAAAAGCTTATGCATAATTGGCTGCAAATATGCTGCAAGCTTTAAACTCATAATTCCTGCAAACAGTGTAAGTACATTCACAATCCGAAGCCAGCTGACGGCTATAAATACTACAACTACAACCAGATATCTTATCGCGTAAGATTTCTGCATGTATCTCTGTGCTTCCTGTTCTCCATAAAGTACCGCCTCATCCAACGAGTTTTTCATATGGATTACCATGAAAACACCTGCAGCCACCCCGATCCAAAGCCCTGCTGTCATTCTCAGATGATCCCCTGGGATAATCAGACATACAATCTGTGCGATTATTCCATACAGAAGCATAGTGATGATCATATCCTTCAGTACGGTATTGTCTGTATTACTCATGTCGTTTCATTCCTCCCTGCTCAATTTTTGTTTTTGTCTTCCGGATCTTCATTCGCATGTCTCGCAAGTACCCATGCATTGCGCAGGCCTGCCAATACACCCACTATCACCAAAGGGATAAAAACTGGAAAAGAAACCTTCTTTTCCAGCCATGTACCAAAAAAAGTGCATAGCAAAATGGGAACCAGTATACTGATGCCTAACTGACTGATGAGTGCAAAGGTTTTATATACGCTTTGTTTATATTTCATGATACTTATCTCCATTCTCTATATCACTTTCCATTTATTATATCCTTTTTTATGAAATATGTCCACTGGTTTACACACGATTGTATTTTTTCTTATACAATTTCCAAATATTGTCATCACTTTTACCAATAAATGCCATTAAATGCGTTGATTATTTAAAATATATTATATAGTCATTTTTTTCACAATAGTAAAAGTGCTGCAAAGCGTTTTTAGCCTTGCAGCACTTTTTTATTCATCCCATTCCAGTCTATGAAGATGTCCTTCTGTATTCATTCCGGCAAACCCATTCTGCCGGAGCGCTTCATATAACACGATCGCAACCGAATTTCCAAGATTCAGTGAACGGATATCTCCGATCATCGGAATCCGGATGCTGTCTTCCTTGTGGTGACAGAGGATTTCTTCCGGAATCCCTGCGCTTTCTTTTCCGAACATGATATAACAGTCCGGTTCATATTTAACATCCGTATAAAGATTCGGTGATTTTGTAGTTGCCATATAAATCTTCGCTCCCGGATTTTTTTCCATAAAATCCCGGTAATCAATATAAGTCGTCACATCCAGATGTTCCCAGTAATCCATCCCTGCCCGTTTCAGGTTCTTTTCATTTAACCGGAAACCAAGTGGCTCGATCAGATGAAGTCTGGTATTCGTCGCCACACAGGTCCTTCCGATATTTCCAGTATTTGCCGGGATTTCCGGTTCAAAAAGTACAATATTAAGCATTTACATTCTCCTTCATTTCGTAAATTCGTGCCAGTTCGTCCGGTGCCGGTCTGTCGAGAAATCTTTTTTCTCCCCCACTCCAGATGATTCTCTCGTTTCCTTCTGTTGTGTGTCCGATGATCTCTGCCGGAATACCTTCCCTTTTCAGTCTTTCCTTTAGCTCTTCACCCTTCGGTGTCACCATAAGAACCGCTCCTGTACTGGTAAGCTGGTAAGGATTCAGATGAAATACTTCACAGACTTCAATCGTTTCCTGACGTACCGTCATTTTCTTCATCTCTACCGAAAGACCAATTCCTGCACCTTCTGCCATATCCCAAAGTGCTGCAAGAATCCCTCCTTCTCCGATCGGATGCATTGCTGACACCCCGTTCCGGCCGGCAATCTCCATTGCCCTGTCACTGAAAATTTCATCTCTCATATCTTCCAACTTATTTAAGAATCCTAGCGCAAACCGCTCTGCCAGAGCCGCCCCTTCTTCCCGTATGATCCGTAAGGTTCCTTCCATACCAATCCATTTAACCAGGACAATCTCTTCACCTGCTTTTGCCGATCTGCTTGCAAGCAGCTGTTCTTTTTTTGCCTCACCGTGTGCTGTTACATGAACAATACTCGTCTGGATCCCATTTACACTTTGCGCATCTGCAAAGAAAACCCTGAGACCTTTTTCTTTACATATCTCCGAAATCTCCACCATCATCGCTTTCAATCTGGACTCATAGGCAAACGTCGGGAGCATGATCCGGACACTGATTCCATATGCCCGCGCTCCTCTGGAAGCCAGCTGATCCACTGCCTGCGCTATGGCAAATACTCCAAGATCTTTTTCATTTCCGGCTAATGAAACATCCGTTGCGATTGTGATCCGCTCTTCACTTTCATCTGCTATATAACAGGTTTCCTCCTGTGACGGTCTTAAAAAATCTATACCTTCTATATTATTCTGTATCTGTTTTAAAACCGAACGCCGATAGACGGTCTGTGACACTCTTCCTGCTTTCATACTTTTATCCTCTTTCTGTTCTGCCATTCTTTCCAACAGCCGCCTGCTTTTTATTACTTAAGTGCAGATGCCTTGCTGATCGCCGCATTAATCTTCTCCTGATCCTGGGTTGCAATTGCTTCCTCCACCAGCTTAGTTGCCTCTGCATTATCTGATTTTGTCCCGACTTTCACGGTAACATCAGAAGTCTGATAGGTGCTGTTATTGATTACTTCCCGGCTGACCTCTTCTCCGTTTTCATAGGTAACTTTCCAGAGCCGTGCCGTGCTTCCATCCATTCCGGCTCCCTCTGTTTCCTGTGAGCCGACCGCACTTTCCGTATCTTCTACATACTTTTTCGTATACTCTGTTGTCTCCAGAGTCTCACTTTCAAATTCCACGGAATGTCCTGCAGCTCTGGTATCTTTTCCGTAAATATAAAAACCAAGCTGGTTATTGCCATCAATATATCCTTCGATCAGGATCGGTGTATCGTAATTATTGACAAATTTAAAATCACTGATTCCTTCCGCTATCATTGCATCCCTTGATGGTTCTACATAGCTGACACTCATGGAATGCGGTGCACGCCGGGTGACCTCCAGTTCCGCATAAAGAACCGCATTATAAAGCGTCGTAGATACCTGACACAGGCCACCTCCGATACTCTCTACAATCTGTCCGTTCTCATAGGCACTTCCTGCCACATAGCCATTCTCTTCTGTGTAAGGAAGTGTGGCCTGTTCCACTGAAAATTCTTCTCCCGGCATAACAACAGTTCCGTTGATCAGCTCCGTTGCTCGCCTGATGTTCTGCACGCGGTCCCCCCATCCGGCGTTTGTCGTATAAGAGCCAAGCTCATCCTGCAGGGATTCCAGATCTGCCTTTTTGATTGTCGGCTCTTCCGTATCCAGCTTTAACTCTACTTCTGCGTCCTCGTAATTCCATTTTTTGTTCATGAAATTCTTAATCTTCTTCACAGATTTATCTACATCAACCGTATAACCTTCTGCTTCATCTGTCAGATCGAATCCGCTTCCGTTATAGGATGCCGATGCATTGACCGCTTTCTGTTCCAGCGGAACCGCACGTTCCTGGATCAGCTCTCTGAGTTTTGCTTCATCAACTTTAAATCTTTCATCTATGACATATTTCTTCTTATCTAAATTATGTATCTTCTGATAGCGGCTCCAGATGCTTCCATTTTTTCCGTATCCGACCGCCTTTTCTGCAAGCTTATCAATATTTTCTACTTCCGCTCCCATTTCCTCGATTGACACATCTGCGCCCTGATCTTTTACCTTCAGTACAAGTCGCTTGTTCCGATAATCTCCAAGTGTATTGTTTACCGCTTTCACTGCTTCTTCCTTGGTCATTCTGGATACATCTGTCTTCCCTATAAAAACATTTTTGCAGACATGCTCCTCATCCACCTTGCTCACATACCGCCATAATGTGAACTGAATCACGGAGAAAATAATCACGATGGCTGCAATAACCGTAATCCCCACATGCAGATTTCTCTGCCGGACACGCTTTTGTGCCTTTTCACTTAACTCTCTCTTTTTCTTTCGTGCCGCCATCAAAAAAATCCTCCTGATTTTATATGATATATGGAATAATTGATGTTGCTACCATTGCAACAATAACAACAAGAATAATCACTGCCGCTATCTTCCGTGTCTGTTTTGGATTAAACACTTTTTTTCACCTCAAATCACACATTTGTTTTCATTCTATACTCTTTCATTTCTTTTTTCAAGATATCCATTACTACTGTCAGCTGTTACTGTTTGCATAATTCCCGGATTTCTTCTGTAACACAAAATACCTTTGCCTGATGATCCAGTGGGTTCCGGTTCTGGTAGTCAAACAGAAGCACACATTCTTCCTCTTTCACATCCCCCAGAACATCATAAGAAAACCTCTCAATGTGCGTCATTTTTCTAAGCTGCCGCTTCTCCATATTTTCATAATTTTCCAGATAACGCCTCTCTTCATCCTCACGGTCATAGAACAGGCGGAACTCTTCTTTGGAAATCCGCTCATCGCCTGCAAATAACGGACGGCTCTTTGCATTCTCCCTCAGATAAAAGTCCAGTGTCAGAAGCTGCTTATACGCCTCACATCTTTCTGCATCATAAAATCTTGCAAAATCATACAGGATCTCATATCTTGCCGTGCGTGCATGACTTAAAGTATCCAGCCCATTTTCTTCATAATACTCTGCCAGCTGTTCAAAAAGCGTAAATGGTCTTTTAAAGTGTCGGATCAGATAAGGAAGCGTGTAACAGAACTGCCTGCTGTTATAGTAGGTCTCCACCATTTCCTCGATCCCTTTCAGGCGCAGGGTATCCTCATATGGAAGCCACTTTGTATACAAAACTTCATACGGTGGCATTCCTTTATAAACCAGTCCGTAATCGTCTTTCTTCTCTTCCATATAAGAACCCTTCAGCACTTTCAGAAAACCAAGCTGCAGCTGCTCCGGTTCCAGTGCATAAACATCATCAAAGGATTTTCCAAAGCTTTCATAATCTTCATACGGCAATCCTGCGATCAGATCCAGGTGCTGATGTACATTACCATAAGAATTGATTCTCCTTACCACTTCTGCAACCTGTTCAAATTTCATTGTCCGGTGAATCTCACGTATCGTATCCAGGTTGGTAGACTGCACACCGATTTCCAGCTGGATCAGCCCTGGCCGCATGGTTTTTATCAATTCCATTTCTTCTTCATTCAAAAGATCTGCCGCAACCTCAAAATGGAAATTGGTAATGCCGTTATCATGCTCTTTGATATAACGCCAGACTGTCATGGCGTGATCATGTTTGCAGTTAAATGTACGGTCTACAAATTTAACCTGAGGTACTTTATGATCGATAAAAAATTGCAGTTCTTTTTTTACCAGTTCCAGATCACGGAACCGCAGACACTTATCTATAGAAGAAAGACAATAACTGCACGAAAATGGACATCCACGGCTTGTCTCATAATAAATAATCTTATGTTCAAAAAGCCCCATATTCTCATATACAAACGGAACCTTACTCAGATCCATGGTCTTGCGCCATTCATTTTCCACAATCTGTCCGGTCTGTTCACGGTAAACGATTCCTTTCATATTCTGAAGTCCGTCCGCCGTCTTGTTCTGATAAAAGTGTAAAAGATCGCAGAAAGTCTGCTCCCCTTCTCCTTTCATGACGCCATCCACTTCTGGCAGACGCTCCAGCACCTTTACTCCATCATAAGATACCTCCGGTCCGCCTATCCAGATGATGATCTGCGGCATCACTTTCTTGATCTCCCTGCAGATCTCTTCAACATAAGTAAGATTCCAGATATAGCAGGACAGACAGAGCATGTCCGGCTTCCTTTTGTAGATATCCCGCAGAATCTCATCGAGCTGCTGATTGATCGTATATTCTCCAATACTGATCTCATCTGATGTATCACCATACTTTTCCGCATATGCTTTCAGACAGTAGACTGCCAGATTGGAATGTATATATTTCGCATTGACTGCACCTAAAAGTACTTTCATATCGTTTCCTTTCCGTTTCCAAAAAGTTTTATCTTTAGTATCATACTCCATTTTCAGATTGGCGTAAACCAAAATGATAAAATAAAATCTCCTCAGATACATTGACATTTTTACAAAAACACGGTAAAATAATGTTCTGTGCAGCCGGGGTGCTAGCGGTACCCTGTACCTACAATCCGCTATAGTGGGGGTGATGCTGTGCCGAGGGCTTTACTTGTCAAAGCTGCCTCTGGTTTGTGGCGTTGAGATTTGGGTCTTACGCGGCGGGACTCTGTGAACCGTGTCAGGTCGGGAACGAAGCAGCACTAAGCAGAACCTCTCGGGTGCCGTAAGGTAGCCTGGGTTGAGTTTACAGCCAGAGTAACGTTTGGTAGGCTTTAGTTCGACGCACAGCGCACAGAAAAAAGAAATTACAAAAGCTACGGATTTTGCTTCCGTAGCTTTTTTCATGCAAAAAAGCCTGCCTTTGACAGGTTCTTCGATTAAGGATTTTCTTCCGGCATATTTGCTGATTCCTGTTCTTTCTTTTTCATCTTCTGCTTCTTGCGCAGTTCCTTGAAAAAGCTCTTCATCATCTGTGAGCATTCTTCTTCCAGAACTCCTGTCGTAAGCTCTGCCTGATGATTAAACGCTTCCACCTGTAGAAGATTCAGGATGGAACCGGCGCATCCGGCTTTCGGATTCATACATCCAACAACCACTCGTGGAATCCTTGCCTGTACAATGGCTCCGGAACACATCTGACATGGTTCCAGCGTTACATATAAGGTGCATTCTTCCAGCCGCCAGTCACCCATTACCTTACTTGCCTTTTTGATTGCAGAAATTTCTGCATGTGCAAGGGGATTCTTATCCGTTGTCCGCCTGTTGTATCCTCGTCCGATAATTTTCCCCTGATATACGATCACACAACCAATCGGTACTTCCTCAATCTTCCATGCTTTTTTCGCCTGACGGATCGCTTCCTTCATGTATTTTTCGTCTTCGGTCAATATCTGCCGCATCTTCCTTCTCCTTTACTTCTTTTCGAATCACTGCCCCTACCGGTCTGCACCAGTAACCGAAATGTTCCTCATCTTCAATCTCATATTCTTCCAGATCCAGTTCACCATCAGATGGCTTCATGAACTGACTGAATCCAAATGCTCCTGCCGCCCGCTGCTCGCCTGAAAAATAAAGTCCCGGAACCCCAATCCAGCATTTCCCTTCTTTTTCAAATGATACCAGATGATGGTAATTATAATATCCATGGAGCAGAAAATGATTATTCGCAAGCTTCCATTCCTTTCGCGGAAGTCCGGCAAGCTCCTGACGGGTGATCTTATAGATGATATCCTTTGTGGTTTTTGGTGGTAAATCTGAATTTGCGTTCTGAGAGTTTCTTTCTTCCGGCACATTTGGGTTGCTTTTCAATTTCCTAACTGCATCTGTGTTTTTAGATTGTTCTGAGGTCTCCTGTTCTTCTATATTCTCAGATTTTCTCTGGCTTGTTTTCTCCTCAAGTATTTTCTCATTTCCTGGCTTCTCGTATTTTTCATTGCTTAGCACGTCTCCGCCATTTGCAATTTTTTTATTTTTCCCCGATTTGTTTAGCTTCCATTCTTCTTCCGTAATCATCCTGCTAACATCTACCGGTCTCGCCTCATCCCAGACTGCTCCATAATATCCTGCATCCGCTCCGTTTCCAGCCCGAAGGATCATTCCACCAATCCTGCCAAACTGTCCATCTCCTCCCACATCGTCTGTCGTATAGCTCAGCTTATAACCAAATGCTGCCTGCGCCCCTCTGATCTCTCCCATTAAAATCCCTATGCACTGTCCATCCTCTTCATAAAACAGATAAATTTCCAGTGTACGACCTCCCGCTACGGGAAATCCTCTCCCATAAATCTGGACCACGGTCGCCTCTTCCTGCTCAAGAACCTTTACAAAACCTGTATTTCTTGTCCTTTTTCCATTCTGATATTCATATAAATACCGGATAAAGCTTTTCATAATCTAGCACCTGCACCTTCCTTCTAACTGCCTGTTCTAAACTATTCTGACTTTCCGGTAAAAATTACCATTTTTAAAAAATCAGAGCGGAATCTTCCGCTCTGACAAATAACTCATTGATTAATCCAGATAAATCGGTGGTTCGTAGTCTTTTCCCATCGTAGCTTTCTTTCGCTCTTCCACCCCAAGGAACGCCCACTCTGTCATGTCTGTCCACTTGTGATCTTTTCGGTCATATACCTGTACATAACCGATTCTGTGTGGATGCATACGCACACTGTTTGTCCGATACTCATGTCCGGTATATGGGTTCACATCTCCATTTACCAGATCTTCATCAATATCCTCCCGACGCTTGATCGGCTGGAAATCCTGCGGCCATCCGGAAGATTTCTTTTCCTTTTTCGGAGTAATCAGCTTTGTAAGTTTTGAAAATGGTGATTTTTTCTCCTCATGAACATTTTCAGTTTCCGCATCTTCTACTGCAGGAGTTTCCTCTTCCTGATAGGTTTCCGGCTGATTCTCTTCATAATAAGCCGGCTGTTCCTGGTACGCTTCCTCCTGCGGTCCTGCCTCTTCCTGGTAAGCAGCTTCAGAAGTTTCCTCCGGAATCTCCTCACCCCCGGCTTCTTCAACCGCTTCCGCTTCTACTTCCTGTTCGGGCTCCTGCAATTCTTCTTCAATCTGTTCTGCGTCTTCTGCAGATACTTCCACATCATCTTCTGCCGGTTCTGTATACGGCTCTGTTTCTTCTTCAGTCAGAATATCCTCTTCCAAAGTATCTGAATCCGCAACGCTTTCTGTCTCCCTGGCAGTCTGTTCTTCTGCATCAAGATCCAGTTCCATCTGTACAGCTTCTTCCTTCGGTTCTGCTGTGGTCTCTTCAAGTATATCTACAATCTCTCCAACTGTAATATCACGTTCTACATTCTTTTTTGCTTCTTCTCTTGCTGCCTTTCTTTCTTTTTTCGCAGTAAGCTTCTCAAGCTCTCTTCCCGTCGGCATCTCTTCTTCATCCAAAGCTTCCTTTTCCGAATCCGCATTACCCAGAATGCTGAGCTGGAACGGGCATCCAAGAATGTCTGCGATCATACGCATATCCTGCTCCTGAAAATTATCTCTGCCAAGCCGCTGTGTCAGATTCTGACGGGACATCTTTTTCCCGGTTCTTGCTTCGATTTCTTCTGCAAGCTCTTTAATCGTCATATCTTTTCTGCTTAAAACAATTTTTACCTGCTCTCCGAATGTGAGACTAATCATGTATTTTTCCTCCTTTTCTCCCCGTATAAATATATCTTCTTTTTAAATACAGACTTATTGCTTTGTTAACTTAAAACTTTCTTGATAAAGGAATCTTTTTCACTTATCTTTTATTCTAGCAAATGACATTTTATCCGTCAACACCTAATAAATGCACGAATTTTTTGTATTTTTTAAAAAATAATTTGACAAATCAAAATCAGTCACTATAATAAAGCGTATCAAGAACGACGGCGTTCCCTATTATCCGGGGAACGCCTTTTTTGTTCTTTTTTTAAATCGAGAAGGAGGGAATCAGTTATGAAAAAACTAGAAATCATTATCCAGCCGGAAAAACTGGAAGCCCTGAAAGCAATCCTGGATGCTTCCAATGTCAGCGGTATTATGATCAGTAACATTATGGGATATGGTAATCAGAAAGGACACAAACAATTTTATCGCGGTGCTGAATACAGCGTAAATCTTCTTCCTAAGATCAAAGTAGAAACTGTTGTTGAACCGGAAGTTGCAGAACCTCTGATCCGGAAAATTGTCGAAGAAATCAAAACCGGTGCGTACGGCGATGGTAAAATTTTTGTTTACGAAGTACAGGATGCTGTAAGAATCCGTACCGGCGAACGTGGCTCTGCTGCTCTTTAGCTAAAAATATATGTGAATTAGAATAGTGTTGAATATCGTTATCAAAGAGGATAACTACAAATGAACTGCCTGTAGATCATTCATTGTAGCTATCCTTTTTATTTGAAATGGAGGATGTTAAATATGGGATTATCTGATTTAATTGCGGGCGGAATGGATGCAACCGCCGCCACTGAACTACTGCTTAATGTTGTCTGGACAATTGTCGGTGCAACTCTTGTTTACTTTATGCAGGCTGGATTTGCAATGTGTGAAGCCGGATTTACCAGAGCAAAAAATACTGGAAATATACTGATGAAAAAAATGATGGACTTTGTACTTGGAAGTTTGTTCTTTTTCATCTTCGGATTTGCGATCATGCACGGAACCGACTGGAATGGTATCATCGGTATAAAAGGGTTCTTCAATCCTACAACACTTGCCAATGCCGACGGACTTTTCAACGGACTGCCAATCGGAGTCTTCCTTATTTTCCATACAGTATTCTGCGCCACATCCGCTACTATCGTATCCGGTTCTATGGCAGAACGTACAAAATTCCTTGCTTACTTATTATATAGTGCAGCAATCAGTATTTTTATTTACCCGGTAACCGGCCACTGGATCTGGGGCGGTGGATGGCTCGCTCAGATGGGATTCCACGATTTTGCAGGTTCCACAGCAGTCCATATGGTCGGCGGTATCTGTGCACTTGTTGGTGCCAAAATCCTCGGACCTCGTATTGGAAAATATGATAAAGAAGGGAATGCCCGTGCGATTCCCGGACACAACCTTTCCATTGCAGCTCTTGGCGTATTTATTCTCTGGTTCTGCTGGTTCGGTTTCAACTGCGGCTCTACCACAGCAGCTTCCACAAACCTCGGTGATATCGCAATGACAACCAATCTTGCCGCTGCTTCCGCAACACTTGCAACCCTTGTTGTAACCTGGATCCGCTATGGAAAACCAGATGTATCCATGACATTCAACGGTTCCCTCGCCGGACTCGTAGCAATCACCGCCGGATGCGACACCGTCAGCAACTACTCTGCAATCATCATCGGACTGATCGCTGGTATCCTCGTCGTATTCTCCATAGAATTCTTCGACAAAGTAGCCAAGATTGATGACCCGGTAGGTGCGATCAGTGTCCACGGCGTATGCGGTTTCACAGGCAGTATCCTCGTCGGAGTCTTCTCCCCGGAATACACCCTAAAAACCCAGGTGATCGGTGTCCTTTCAACCGTAGCCTACGTCCTCGTAATGGCAATCATCGTATTCACCATCATCGATAAAACCGTAGGTCTCCGCGTCACCAAAGGAGAAGAACTCGACGGTCTCGATATCCACGAACACGGCTGCTCAGCATATGCGGACTTTAACTTCCGTTTATAGCCGGGCGAAGTAAAATAAAAAGATACAGCCACTGGAATGCTCGCATTTCAGTGGCTGTAT
>NZ_JAQESL010000004.1:38390-234894 GCF_027697525.1 Coprococcus sp. AM97-35
TGGCTTGTACTACTTATATCATTCTACCACTTCTTATTCTTCAGCACGATCGCCGATTTCTTACCCATCATCAGTGAAATATTTCCCTCTTTCACGATATACTCTTCGAATTCTCCAATATACCCATCTTCATAAGAATACATCACTCGCGCCATATTATGTCCTTCGGCAACTTCTGCCTGCCATACCGGAACCCTTACTTCCTTCAGATGATCGGAATTATTGATAATAACCACGATCTGCTCATTCCCCCAGAATCTTCCATAGGCCAGAAGATCCGGTTCTGCTTTCAGCATCTTGATTGACCCCTTTCTGAGAGCCAGAGACTTTCTATGGATTTGGATCATCTCACGGTAGAAATTGATCAGATCCCGTTTTTCTCTTCCCCACGGATAAGTTCTCCGGTTATCCGGATCCGTGAAACCACAAAGTCCTGCTTCGTCTCCATAATAAAGGGTCGGTGCTCCCGGCCAGGTCATCTGCATGATGATCGCTTCCCGCATAACTGCAAGGCTTACCCCTTCTTCTGCCGCACGCGACCCAAGCTGTCCCACACGGCCAACCTTGTGGTTGGTACGCGTCAGAAAACGGGAATGGTCATGGTTTGACAACTGGTTCATCGCCGTCTGAAGTGACGGTGTCATCATATTTGCCATATGATGCTTCATCGCATTCATAAAATGGTCTGCATTTCCGAGAAGATCGCCGCGATATTCATCACTGTGTTTCTCCATCCCGGTCAGAAACCAGGTGACCGGCTCCATAAATGCATCGTAATTCATAACGCTGTCCCATTCATCGCCCTGCAACCAGTCACTCGGATCTCCATAGTGCTCGGCAAGGATCAGTGCATGTGGATTTGCTTCTTTTACTGCCTTACGAAATTTCTTCCAAAATTCATGATTGTACTCATTGCTTCTTCCAAGGTCTGCCGCAACATCCAGTCTCCAGCCGTCTACATTATACGGCGGTGAAACCCATTTCTTTGCGATACCAAGAACATACTCTTCCAGCTCTTTTGAATCTTCATAATTCAGCTTTGGCAGCGTATCGTGTCCCCACCAGCCGTCATAGCTTCCATTGCCCGGCCATTCATTCTCCCCGGTACGATGGAATAGAAAATAATTCCGGTACGGACTCTTCGGTGACACAAAAGCACCTACTTCATAACCATCGGCGCTCTCGTAGATCAGCTCTCTGTCCAGCCATTTATTGAAAGAACCACAATGGTTGAAGACGCCGTCAATGATGATTCGCATTCCCCTCTTATGGAGTTCTTCTACCAGCTTGATGAACAGCCGGTTACTTGCTTCCAGATTCTCTTTTCTGGTAGTTCTTGTCCGGTAACGGTCCGCATGGATATTGTTATTTTCTCCCGGATCCAGAAGCCTTCCTTCATCGACTTCAATTTTACCGACATGCGGATCAATATAATCGTAATCCTGTGTGTCATATTTATGATTAGATGGTGATACAAATAGTGGATTACAATAGACAACTTCTACTCCAAGTCCATGCAGGTAATCCAGTTTATCAATGATCCCCTGGATATCTCCTCCGTAAAATTCCCGTACATCCATCGGCTGCGGATCCCGGTACCAGTCATCTACATGATGAACCTGCTCTCCAATATAAAAGTACTCTCCCGTCTGTACATCATTATCCGGGTCGCCGTTACAGAAGCGGTCTGTATAAATCTGATACATGACCGCTCCTTTTGCCCAATCCGGTGCCGTAAAGCCTGGCACGATTTTAAAATCATAATAATCCACAAGTTTGCTCTCTGCTCCCCATTTGTTATAGTAGCAGATCTCATTTCCTGATCTGATCTTAAAATGATACCGGAATGGTTTATCTTCTAATTTGTATTTCACTTCATAAAAGTCAAATGCCTTATTTGAGATTACTTTGTTCATTGGAATGCATAGTTCGCGGTTTTCCAGATAGACTTCGTCTACGTCGTGAGCTGCTGTACGGAACCACAACTGAAGTTCATCTCCTGCCTCCGGTTCCGGCGGACTCACATACGCCTCTGTTCCATCACAAAACAATGCTTCTTTTTTCATAATCTAGCCTCTATTCTTCAAATAATGCTTCAAATTCTTCTCTTGTAATCTTCTCTTTTTCAAGAAGCAGATCTGCACATTTATAAAGAACAGCTTCATGCTCTTTAATAATGGTCTTTGCACGGTCATAACATTCGTCAATGATCCGTTTCACTTCACTGTCGATCGTTGTGGCAACCTGTTCACCATAACCTCTGGAGGTATGACCAAAATCTCTTCCGATAAATACTTCATCATTATCATCTCCATAGCTTACAAGACCAAGTGCTTCCGACATACCGAACTTCGTTACCATGGATTTGGCGTATGCTGTTGCCTGCTTGATATCCTGGGATGCCCCGGTTGTAATATCATCAAAGATCAGCTCTTCTGCCACACGTCCACCTAGTGATACGGTAATATCCTGCAACATCTTTCCTTTGGTATTGAACATCTCATCCTTTTCAGGAAGCGGCATCGTATATCCGGCTGCCCCTACACCGGTAGGAATGATCGACACGCTGTACACCGGTCCTACATCCGGAAGTACATGGAATAAAATGGCATGTCCTGCTTCATGGAATGCAGTGATCTTCTTCTCTTTATCAGAAATTACACGACTCTTCTTCTCTGCACCGATTCCGACTTTTACAAATGCTCTGCGGATATCCTCCTGTTGCAGATACACTCTTCCATCCTTTGCTGCAAGGATCGCAGCCTCATTCAGAAGATTTTCCAGATCAGCTCCGGTAAATCCTGCCGTTGTTCTCGCAACCTGTTCCAGATCCACATCATCCCCGAGCGGTTTGCCCTTGGCATGAACCTGAAGGATTTCCAGGCGTCCCTTCACATCCGGTCTGCCGACCATGACTTTACGGTCAAAACGTCCCGGTCTTAAGATCGCCGGATCAAGAATATCGACACGGTTGGTTGCTGCAAGTACGATGATTCCTTCATTCGCGCCAAAACCATCCATCTCTACGAGGAGTTGGTTCAGCGTCTGCTCTCTCTCATCATGTCCGCCGCCCATACCGGTTCCACGACGTCTTGCCACGGCATCGATCTCATCAATAAAAATAATACAAGGTGCATTTTTCTTGGCATCCTCGAAAAGATCTCTTACACGGGATGCTCCGACACCGACAAACATCTCCACAAAATCAGAGCCTGAAATGGTAAAGAACGGGACACCTGCTTCTCCCGCAATTGCTCTTGCAAGAAGCGTCTTACCTGTTCCCGGAGGTCCTTCAAGAAGGACACCTTTCGGGATTCTGGCTCCTACCTGCGTATACTTCCCGGGGCTCTTGAGGAAATCCACGATCTCTGCAAGCTCTTCCTTTTCTTCCTGCAGTCCGGCAACCTGCGCAAACGTCACATGGTTTTCTTCCTGCGTGCTCATCTTTGCCCTACTCTTTCCGAAATTCATCGCTTTTGCATTCGATCCGCCCTGACGATTCATCATCATCACAACAAATACCATGATACCTGCCATCAATATGATCGGAACCAGTGTTGTTGACATCCAGCTGTCCTGCGGGACATTGTCCACACTGTAGGAAATGTCATAAGATTCAAGCAGATCCTCTGCACTGTTGACATCGGATACATGAAGCTGTTCGATGTCATCATTCTTCAGCCGGATCTTCAGTGTCCCAGTCGGTGCGACTTTGTTCTGCTTGACCTCTACACTTTCTACCTTCTCTTTTTTCAGATCTTTCTGAAAATCCTGATACGTGTATGCTGTCTGCTGCACACCCGACTGGCTCATAAACCAGTACACACCTGCCAGCACCAGAACACAGAGCAGAATCGAAAGACCACTGATTCCTCTTGTCTTATTATTATTCAAAACCTGCTCCTTCCACCTGTTACATCTCTACACTTCCGATGTACGGTAAGTTTCTATATTTTTGTGCATAATCCAGACCGAATCCTACCACAAATTCATCCGGAATATTAAATCCGACATAATCTACATGTACATCGCACACACGACGATCCGGTTTATCAAGAAGTGTACAAAGTTTCATGCTCTTCGGTCCTCTCTTCCGAAGGATGTCAAGCAGATAATAAAGAGTACGTCCTGAATCTACGATATCCTCAACAACAATTACGTCTTTTCCTTCCAGAGACTCATCCAGATCTTTTGCAATCTTAACAATTCCACTGGACTGGGTTCCGTCACCATAGCTGCTGACACTCATAAAGTCCATTGTTACCGGCACTGTAATCCTTTTTGCCAGTTCACACATAAAGAACACTCCACCCTTTAAAACACAGATCAGATGAACCTGCTTTCCCGCATATTCTTCACTGATCTTTTTTCCAAGTTCTTCAACTCTGGCATTTACTTCTTCTTCCGGAATTAACATTTTCACTTTCTCGGCCATTTAAGGTACCTCCATTTATCGTAATTTCTAATATTTTCGTTGTCTGCTCTGTCACCTGGTATGCCTTGCTCTGCCGGCAGCCCACAATCCATAAAATCTCGCTTCCCTCTGCGATCAGAGGAATTCCGGCACGTTCTGCCACTGGTATTTTTTTATTGATAAAATAGGATTTCAGCTTCTGCCTTCCTCCGCTTTCATCAATTACAATAAAATCGCCAGCCCTTCTGGTGCGTACAGCGACACTCTGTTTTATTATACCATAATCAAACCATTTCGTGTACGTTTTTTTCGGGATCTGGCATCTGCATTCTTCTTTTTCAAAAATACGGTAGGAAATTTCCCATTTCCCGTAAGTTATATTTCCCGAAACCTGCTTCAGATCCAGATTTTTCTCTTCTTCTGCCAATTCCGTGTCCTTCTTTTTCCGCTTCAGTTCAATTCCTTCATAGGTTCTGCATGCACAGACCCCATAAGGAAGATCCAGTCTTTTTCCAACCTGCTTTTCAAACAGTCCCTCCAGCTTTTCTACATGAACCTGCTCCAGATCTTTTTCATGTTCTGCCACCAATGCCAATGCTTTCCGGAGAATCATTTTCCGGATCAGCCGTTCCTGTCGGTGATATGCATCTGCATGGATGCAGATTTTTTCTCCATTTTGGTCAGTACAGATCTGATATGCACCTTCTGTCTGCCGTTCCATATAATCCCAGATCTCCCTAAGCTGATCCATAGACCGGTTCATATGCTCCACGGTTTTTTCATTGATATTTTCTTTAAAATACGGAATCACATGGTTACGGATGCGGTTTCGCATATATGCATCTTCCATATTTGTCGCATCAATGCAGTAAGACATCTCCCGTCCCTTCAAATAATCCTCGATCTCTTTTCTCCCCACGCAAAGAAGCGGCCGTATATACATCCCATTTACCGGATATATACCGCCGAGTCCCCGAAGTCCGCTGCCGCGGGCCAGATGCAGGAAAAAAGTCTCTGCATTGTCATCCTGATGATGTGCCAGTGCGATCCTTGTTCCTCCCCATTCTTCCGCTGCCTGCTCAAATATTTCCCTTCGTGCAGTCCTTCCCGCCTCTTCTTCTGACATCTTGTATTCCACTGCCATTTTCGGAATATCCACCGAAACACTCCTGCATGGGATTTCTTTTTTCTCACACAGTGTCTTTACAAATTCTTCATCAGCTTTTGCCTCTTCCCCACGGATCCCGTGATTCACGTGTACCGCAAGGATCTCAAATCCGATCTTTTTTCGCAGCTCTTCCAGTATCAGAAAAAGGCATACAGAATCTGCCCCTCCAGAAAGACCAACGACAACTTTATCTCCTTTTTCAAGCATCTTCCACTGCCTGATATAGTTCTCTACTTTTTCTAACATGGTAAATTCCTCTCGTCTTTTATCTACTGTAACACATCTTCCAGATTCCCGCCACAAGGACTGTCATATCATCTCCTGCATTTCCGGCCGCCAGCTCCAGAACCTTATCCAGAATATAATTCGCCAGTTCCTCCGGATTCTCCAGCGGACTTCCCCCAATCATCAGATCCAGTAAATGCTCCTGCTCTCCTGCCGGAAGCGCATCCAGGATCCCGTCCGATACCATGACCACCACATCTCCGGATTCCAACTGTCTGGTTTCCTTTTCACTTTGCTGTCTCTGGATTACCCCCAGCGGAAGACTTTCCGAACGGATATGCTCCACCCCGTCTTTAGTCCGCAGAAATGTCACTGCCGCTCCTGCTTTTACAAACTCACATTTTCCATTATAGAGATCAAAAATGCTCATATCAACCGTAGAAAAGCGAACCTCTTCCCGTCCCATAACAAGAGCCGTATTGATCATGGAAAGTGCAGTTTCCACAGGAAATCCTGCTCCAAGAAGCTCTTCCAGCATTTCTACCAGCATCCCGCTTTCCTGTAGCGCCCTCTCACCAGATCCCATTCCGTCTGACAAAATTGCCGCCTCTTTTCCACCCGGAAGTGTCTTCATAAGAAAACTGTCACCAGATATCTTTTGTCCGTTTTTTCCCATTTTTGCCACACCCTGCAGCACATAATATCCCGGTCCTTCCACACATACAATAGTTTCATACTCCTGTCCCAGAACCTGCCTTTCGTTCTGAGCCGGGCACATCCTTCTCTTAGTACATACTGATAAAAGCTCTGCCGCTTTTCTGGTTGGGATACAGTTTCCCTTCTCACTTTTTACCGTTACATGAATTTCATATCTGCCATGCTCATCCACAAAAAAAACGGAACTCAGCATCCGGATCCCTGCTTTTTTGAAATGCTGCGCAACCTTTTTTGCAAGCGGCGGATCCGTAAAAATACTCGCATCCAGATCTCTCGTCACATGGCAGAGCATGTCCGCAAAAGAATCCAGCTGTGCCGCACATCCCTCACGGCTCTGTACCATCTTATTATTCCACACCAGAATCCTTTTTGCCTCCTGGAAAGTTTCCAGTGATTCTCGTAAAAATCGTGGTGCCTGAATACACTCCCTCTGAAGATGCTGTTTCATCTCTTTATTCAGTTCTGCACCATATCCTTCAATCGTACACAAAAGATCATAAAAAAGCTGCCAGTGTTCTGCCTTCTTTCTCTCCAGACACTCCGATTTCCTGCTGCATCCTCTGCACACCTTTTCCGTAATCCGATCATACATTTCTGTCATTTCTTCGGGTGTAAAACACTGCTTTTTCGGCTCCATTTTCAGAAACCTGTCTGCCAGATGCCGAAGCGACACTGCCATCTTATCTGCCTGCGTTACATATGGACTTGTGATCACTTGCTCCTCTCTGTATTTAACCTCCATTTGCCACCACCCTCTAAATTTCTATGAATGAAAAAAGCTTCGGGATATTTTCTTCCCAAAGCTTTTCTTACGTTACTGCTGTGCACGGAACAGAATCTCATTCTCCTTTACAAGTCCCAGCTTCTCTCTGGCGACTTCCTCGATGTATTCATCTGTTCCTACATATTTTTTCAGTTTATTAATTTCTTCTGAGCGTTCTTTTTCCGCATCGATCTGTGTCTGCAGTTCTTCTTCCTGCACCTTATATGCATCATTGCTCTTTTTGAGCGCCATCCCATGTACAATAACCATGCCGCATAATAATATAATAACTGCGGTAATCGCAACAATACTTCTTTTGTGCTTCTGAAGCCCGCTCCCCGGACTCTTTTTCCGGTTCTTCTTTAAGCTTCCCATCTAATCTATTCACCTTTCGCTATCAGTTGATCTTGTATAGCTTCTTACTACCAAACCCATTTAGTCTTCTACAGTGTACCGTTTTTAATCAGATTTATCAACTCTTTTTACTCTTTTTTCACAAATTCGTGTAGAAATCTTTTTGTAAGCTCTTACAAAGACAGCTGAAAGCAGCGCCATCCAGATTGCTCCGAGCGCAATCCCCAATCCGATATACCACCGCAGAACACCATCACTCGTATGATAGATCTGCACAAAGGTATAAACGGAAATCCCTGCCCAGTAACAGGCATCCTCCAGATTGATCAGCCACAATCTGTGAGCAACCAGTCTGCGCAAAACCCTGATCCACAGATAGACTGCCACGATCAGGACACCGGTCAGGATTGCATAACAGAAAACCCTGATCTCTGTTCCGATACCAGACATTTTTTCTCCTCCTACCGAAACAGTTTTGACAACAGATTTTCTCCGGCTTTTACTCCAGAATGGATATCCGAATAAGAAATATTGTCAATATTGCCTGCCAGGTCGACCTCCCCTTTTTCAAGATTCAGCCGGTTTACATGCATGTCCGTACCTTTTACCATCAGCATTCCCTGCTCTGTCTCAAGCAGGATCTCATTTAAATCAAAAGAAAGAACGTCCAGCACTCCCGTTACTGTACCTGTCTTCCGGTTATTGATAACCAGCCTGTGATTCTGAGGTTTTACCAGCTGTCTCTCTTCCATACAAATCCCAACCTTTCCTATACTGTCTTTCTAGTTATTGTATGAATAACATCTGGTAAATATGCCTCGGATCCGCTGCCAGAATGATCTCAAACCACATCTTTTCTGATGTTCCGGAGTTTTAAAGATAACGGAATAAATCTGCCGCCTCTTCTTTTTTAGTCGTATCTCGCAGATCCAGAACCTCTGCCTTTACAGTCTTGGTTCCAAACTGGATCTCAATGATATCACCTTTTTTTACTTTCGTGGAAGCCTTCGCCACCGCCCCGTTGATCAGGACTCTTCCTGCATCACAGGCTTCATTTGCAACGGTGCGCCGTTTGATCAGGCGGGACACCTTTAAAAATTTATCAAGTCTCATTTTGATTTTTCCTTCCCGTAATACGAATAAAGCGCAGCCCTTTTCAGACTGCGCCATTTTTCAAAAATGTTTTACAAATTATGCATTAACAGCATCTTTTAAAGCTTTTCCTGCTTTGAATTTCGGAGCCTTGCAAGCTTCGATCTTCATAGTTTTTCCAGTCTGTGGATTTCTTCCTTCTCTTGCAGCTCTTTCGCTTACTTCGAAAGTTCCGAATCCTACTAACTGAACTTTTTCACCTTTTTTCATTTCTTCTGTAACAACATCAACAAATGCTTTTAATGCTTTTTCTGCATCTTTCTTTGAAATATCTGCCTGTTCTGCAACTGCAGCTACTAATTCTGTCTTGTTCATGACTTACGTCCTCCTGTAAAATATACTCCCGGAACACCCCGGCATTTTGTCTTTTTGCTAGGTTTATTCTGCGTATCCATGCGGTCTGACACGCCCCTTACCCTACATATGTTATATAAGTTTTTACCTTCTTTGTCAAGTCTAAACCCTTAAAATCTAAGAAAACCGAACGCTATACCTGAAACGCAAACAGATTCCGCAAAAACCGCTTTTTTTCTTCTGTCTGTGCGACAGAAAGTGAAAGTTTTTCGACATTTTTTGCAGGAATCCATGCCTTTCCTGAGTGGTAATACGAATTGGTGATCTTCCAGAATTTTTCCGGATAAGCAAGACGGATTGCAAGGTAATCCCGTTCTTTTTTCCCAAGATTATTCACCGAATCATACGCTCTCATCATCCGATATCCAAGCCGTTCATCATAATGATGCTTTTCCATACATTTGCGCAGGAAATAATACAGATCTTCCATCTGAACATCCCGGTGTGCATGTTCAAATCCAGTCACCGCCATGCCTTCCTGACAGACCAGAAGATTATGATAATTATAGTCTCCATGGACCATATGATTTTCTGCCTCCGCTTCTTTAAAAACACTGTCCAGATCCATATTTTCCAGTATTTTCAGCACTCTGTCTGCCCAAAAATACATCTGGTCATATCCCTTTAAAAATGCGATCTCAAACGGGCTTTTCACACTTCTTCTGCAGACAAATTCCCGAACCTTTCTGAGTTCTCTGTTATGCCTTGCGTACTCCTTGATCACCGGATTTTCTTCTCTTCCTGCAAATCCGTTTTCTTCCCCAGCCAGACGCATGCATAGATGGATCCGGGCAAGATTTTCCGCACCGGCGATCAGTTCATTTTCACGTCTGACATCACACTCACGTCCCTGAAACCATTTCTTTAAGATATAGCCTGTTCCATCCTCGGCTTTACTGACATAAGCATCCTCTTTATTAAGCAGAGGCGTATCTACCCATTCAAATCCATTCGCATTTAACTGCTCATATATTTTTGCAAGCGCGCAGATCCGGCTCTCCTCCATGCGCGTCTCCTTCAAGAGGAGCAGCCCCTTATCTGTATCGCATAAAATAGCACCCCTTACTTTGTGGGTGCCGAATACTTCCATCTGATATTGTGTCAATACACTGATTCCATAATCTTTCATGGCTTCCCCCTGCCGCTTTGTTTTACCGGTCTTTCTAATGTATGCAGGGGGAGACTTAAGTCATGCATGATTTTTGATTATTCCAGTTCTTTTATTCTGGCAAGTAAATATTCCCGTGTATTTTTCTCCGGTTCCTCGATCACTTCCTGTAAAAGTGTCTGGAGTGTCTGACCAATTTTCGGTCCTTTTTCAATACCTGCCGCGATCAGATCCTGACCGTTTACTTTTAGTTCTTTTAAAGAAACACATTGCTTTTTCTCCAGAATCTCCTGGTAGCACTTCTCGATACCAGCCAGATTTTCCAGCTTCTTATCACGCTGATAATCACTCTGTGCCAACGTATCAGCCATCCGTACCTTCATATAATACGGGAACAGTTCCGCACTGATCCGGTTCATTGCGCGGCGTACATGCTTCATCGTTGCAGGCATCCGGTCATCATGATACAGCACCAGCTTTGACACCTTACGCAGCGTATCATTATCGAATTTCAAGCGATGCATGATCGACTTTGTGAGTTCTTCGCTGACGTATGCATGCCCTTTAAAATGTGCCGTCCCATCCGGATCGACCGTCTTTCGTGCCGGTTTCCCCGTATCGTGAAACAGCATTGTAAGACGCAGCACTTTATCTGCCGGAATATTCATCAGCGCATGGATCGTATGCTCACCTACATTATAACAGTGATGCAAAGTTTCCTGTGTTGTTTCCATCATTGCATCGAATTCCGGGAGGATCACCTTTGTGATCCCAAGCTCATATGCATCCAGGATCTTTTCCGGATGATCGGAGACCAGAAGCTTTACAAGCTCTGTCTGAATACGTTCTGCACTGATATAGGAAAGATTTGGTGCAAGTTTTCGGATTGCCTGTCTGGTCTCTTTCTCAATCTCAAATCCAAGCTGCGCCGAAAAACGGATCGCCCTCAAAATCCGCAGGGCATCCTCCGAAAAACGTGCCTCAGCATTTCCCACACAACGGATCACACCTTTTTTCAGATCCTCCATCCCATGAAACAGATCCACCAGTCCATCCTGTTCATTGTACGCCATCGCATTGATCGTAAAATCTCTGCGCAGCAGATCCTCTGACAGACTTCTGGTAAACTGCACTTTACTCGGATGCCGGTTGTCTTCGTATTTCCCGTCAATCCGGTATGTCGTCACTTCAAATCCTTCTCCATTTAAAAGCACCGTAATCGTTCCATGCTCGATTCCGGTGTCAAAAGTTCTGGCAAATAATGACTTCGTCTCTTCCGGCGCTGCCGATGTTGTGATATCCCAGTCACCCGGCACACGTCCGAGAAAAGAATCCCGGACGCAGCCGCCGACTGCATATGCCTCAAAGCCATGTTTTTGTAATGTAGTTATAATTCGATTCACCTTTTCAGGTAACTGAATTTTCATATACATTCGCTCCTAGTATGCTTTTCCAAAATAAACAACATGTTTAGCCTGTTTGCCACAGAAAATACAGGTATCTCCGTCTTTTACCTGATCCTCTTTGCAGATACAGCGGGTGGTTGCTCCACCTGTTGCTGCCTTGATCTCATCTTCACATTCTGCGCTTCCACACCATTTTGCTTTGATAAATCCACGTTTGGTGTTGAATTTTTCATTCATTTCATCCATGGTTTCAGCAAAATCAATGTGGCTGTCAAGGAATGCTTTTGCACGGTCATACATATCCTTCTGGATTGTTTCAAGGATCTCGCCAAGTTTTGTCTCGATCTCATCTAAAGAAACAACGATCTTTTCTCTTGTATCACGACGTACAACAACAACCTGGTTCTGTTCGATATCCTTTGGTCCGATCTCGATACGTGTCGGGATACCAAGCATTTCCTGCTCACTGAATTTCCATCCAGGGCTCTTCTCAGAATCGTCAATCTTCACGCTGTAGCCAGCTTTTTTCAGTCTCTCTGTCAGTTCATTTGCTTTTTCAAGAACGCCTTCTTTGTGCTGTGCGATCGGAATGACTCTTGTTTGAACCGGTGCGATTCTCGGTGGAAGAACAAGTCCGCTGTCATCACCGTGAACCATGATCAGGGCTCCGATGATACGTGTAGACAGTCCCCATGAAGTCTCATATACGCTGTGAAGTTCATTGTTCTTATCCAGATATTTGATGTCAAATGCATCCGGGAACGCATTTCCGAAGAAATGGCTGGTTGCAGACTGAAGTGCTTTTCCGTCATGCATCAGAGCTTCTACGGTGTAAGTGTCCTGTGCACCTGCGAACTTCTCGCTCTCTGTCTTCGGACCTGATACGAACGGGATTGCAAGGGAATCACGGATCAGTTCCTGATATACACGAAGCATGGTCAGTGTTCTCTGTTCTGCTTCTTCATAAGTTGCATGAATAGTGTGTCCTTCCTGCCATAAGAATTCTCTGGAACGAAGGAACGGTCTGGTTGTCTTCTCCCAGCGAAGTACCGAACACCACTGATTCCATACTTTCGGAAGGTCACGGTAAGACTGTACGGTTCTTGCCCACAGGTCGCAGAACAGAGTCTCCGATGTCGGACGGATGCACATTGGCTCCTGAAGAGTCTCAAGACCACCTTTTGTTACCCATGCAACTTCCGGTGCAAATCCTTCGATATGATCGCTTTCCTTCTGAAGAAGGTTCTCCGGGATCAGCATTGGCAGGTATACGTTTTCAACACCTGTCTCTTTAAATCTCTTGTCAAGGTCTGCCTGGATCTTCTCCCAGATTGCATATCCATTTGGAAGATAATTAAGACATCCTTTTACACTTGAATAATCACAAAGCTTTGCTTCTCTTACAACGTCGGTATACCACTGTGCGAAATCTTCATCACGAGAGGTAATCGCCTGTACAAATTTCTTTTCCTTAGCCATTGGTAAGTTCTCCTTTTCTTCATTTTTGATTTGTAACTGTTCAGAGCCAAGCAAAATTTCATAAAACAGGTGTAAAATGCTTGCATTTTTAAGACTGTTTTTAAATTTTTATTTGGTGGATACGCCACACCGACGAAATGCGTAGCATTTTGAAGGTTGGCTCTGAACAGTTACTTTGATTTTATAAATAAGGTTATCATAAAACCAGAAGATGCTGCTCTCTGCAGCCTCTGCCGGATGCAGGGGATTCAGATCAGACATGCTTTGCCCGTAAAATAAAAAACACCAAATCTTCATGCCCCTGACAAGGGACCGAAAATTCGGCGGTACCACCCTAATTAATCGTATTACGATTCACTTCATTACCCGTTAACGCCAGGCATACGCCACACTTTTCATGCGGAACTCCAAGGTCGGTTCTATAATTTCCATGTAGCTTCCTCCCACCAGCCAGAAGCCTCTCTGTGCCACTTTCATCATATACTAGTCCTCTTCATCGTCAAATCTCTTCGATTTACTATAGAGTTTAATTGAGATTTTCGGATTTGTCAACCCAATTGACAAGCCCTTTCCGTTATGTTTTAATCAAAGAAACAAAATTTTCGCATATGGGGAGGAATTATTTTGCAAACACCTGAAATTCTATATGAAGACGACCAGATTCTGGTCTGCCACAAACCTGCCGGTGTTCCCGTGCAGACAAAAAAGATCGGCACACAGGACATGGAGAGCATTTTGAAAAATTATCTGTTCATCCATTCTTCACATCATGCCGGACATAAGCCACCTTATCTTGCCGTGATCCACAGACTGGATCAACCGGTTTCCGGCATCCTGGTTTTTGCCCGCACACCTGCGGCTGCGAAAAATCTGAACCAGCAGTTACAGAACGATCAATTTGAAAAATACTACCAGGCTGTAGTATGTGGATCCCTTCCGGACTCCGGCACTCTGACCGATTATCTGGTAAAGGACGGTCGCACCAATACCTCCCGCATCTGCAGTAAAAATACACCCGGTGCCAAAAAAGCTGTCCTTTCGTATGAAATACTGGAAACTTCCGAAGTGACTGGCTTATCCGTTGTTCAGATCCATCTCGGAACCGGACGCCATCACCAGATCCGTGTCCAGATGGCAGGTGCAGGCGCACCACTCTGGGGTGACAACAAATATAACCCGGAATTTGTAAATAAAAGAGGATATTTCCCGATTGCACTGCGGGCTTTCCGGCTTTCTTTTTGCCATCCGACCACCGGAAAACGTATGGAATTTGAAGTCCCATGTAACTGGGAACAGTTGGAAACAAAAGCAGATTAGAATGGAGAATACAAAAAATGAACTTATTAGAAGAATTCAAAAAAAATCCCGGATTCGTCTACCGAATCGGGACTGATTACTATTATATAGGAAAATGGATCTGCAAGCCATGCACAGACGAAGCCGTTACAGACTGCCATGCCATGTATGAAATGTGCATCCAGGCAAAAGAACAGGCAAACGCAGCCCTTTATTTTCAGAAGCTGCGTGCCTACAGTGAATTTGCCCTGGACATTCCATACAATCCGGCAAAGATCCTTCAGTACCAGACCGCTCTTGTCGAAGCACTTTCCGATACTGATATCCAGTCTCTTACCGACCAGCTTCGGCATTTTCACGATCAAGCATCTTAATCACATCCAGAAGTGTAGGATACACATACCGGCATAATCCTCTCACTTCTTCATCCGGCTGTGCAAGATCCGGGATCATCACCGGGATCATACCCGCAGCCGAAGCCGAGCGGATTCCTGCCGGTGCATCTTCAAGCGCAATACTATGTACCGGCTCGATGCCGATCGCCTCGCACGCTTTGAGGTAAATTTCCGGATCCGGCTTTGCATGTTTCACCGAATCGCCAAAAACCCCGCCATCAAAATATTTCCACAAACCGACTTTCTCAAGAGATGCCTTTGCGTGGATCTCTCTGGAGGACGTCGCAAGTCCGACCTTGTATCCGTGTTCCTTCGCATAGATAAGAAGTTCCCTTGCTCCCTCTTTTACGCCGATCCCTTCTTTGTCACAAATGCCGTAATACTTCTCCCGTGTCAGCTCATTAAACTTATCCATCGGAAAATCTTCGCCATATACACTTTTAAAATATGCTTCTCTGCGGACTACATTGAATCCCAGCGTATGATAAATATGCTCCCCGATCCGTCCGTATCCGAGCTTCTCTCCTGCATAATTCCAGGATCTCTGCACAACACGTTCCGAATCAAGGAGCAGTCCGTCCATATCAAATACCAGTGCTTCTACCTTCATCAGAATTCAATTCCCTTTCCGAGGGCATCTTTTAAATACGTGGTTACGTCTTCCAGTTTTTCCAGAATTTCTTCACGTTCTTCCCACTCTTCGCCGGTCATATCTTTGCTGACCAGTGCCTGCTTGACATCTTTTAATTTTTTGATCAAATCTTCTGTCATAGTAAATCCCCCTTTTCTTATCAATTACTGTTTTTCTATAAATTTATTTTACCGATATTGTCAGCAAATTTCAACAGTTCATCCGAAAATGTAAACAAATCTTAACATTCACCGCTATAAAAAACTCTTAGCTAACTTCCATTTTTCTACTTCCATTATATAGCAAATGTGCTATAATAATTCAGTATGTAAAAAAGTGTTATAATCATAAGGGGATTAAGAAATTGGATGACAACAAATTAGAAGCAAAACTGCTGAAGATTAAAGCGCTTGCCGAACGGGGAGAAGGTGGCGAGAAAGAGGCCGCCATCAAAATGTATCATAAGCTTCTGAAGAAGTATGATATTGATGAAAAAGCATTACAAAAAGACAAGCTCAGCAAGCACTGGTTTACATATGAGACAGATATCGAGGAAAATCTTCTGGTCCAGATTTTTTACATGGTAACCGGAGATCCCGAATATTTCCGCCGGACAAGCCGTACACGCGGAACCCAGTGCGGATGCATATGTACCGATTTTGAGAAAACTGAAATTCGTTTTTATTTTGAATTTTACAAAGATGCACTCAATCAGGAACTGGAAGCCTTTTTGATGGCTTTCAAATTAAAAAATCATCTGTTTCCGGATGAAAGTGCAAGATGCTTTGTTCCTGAGGAAGAGGAAGAGATATCAGAAATGCTGTTAAAAGCGCAGAAATTTGCAGAAGATATTGATAAGTCCAACCCGGTTCGCCGGATTGCATCTGCCGATCTTTCTGCTGATCCGGATGCACTGGAATCATAGGTATATACGTCGTTCTTTTGCGATATGCATTATAGCAAAAAAGCTGTTCTTAAAACAGGAGGGTATGACTCATATTAAATCATACCCTCCTGTTTTGATTTCTCGCGCTGTATCTGTGATAAAACTTATCTTCTGTACAATCTATAGCCTGCAGATACCGCCTTAACAACTCTTTTCCATCTGTCTGACCACCTAGGCAAGATCCCGAAGCCTTGCAATTTCTTCTTTATGCCCCGCATCATCCAGTGGCGTTTCCAGATAAAACGGCAGATCTTTTAATTTCGGGTGACGCATGACATTTAAAAGCGCCTCTATCCCGATCTCTCCGCCGCCGATCACCGCATGCCGGTCTTTTCTTGAACCAAATGGCATCATACTGTCATTTAAATGAATCGCTCTCAAAAGCTCAAGTCCAAGTACTTTGTCAAACTCTTCCAGCACCCCGTCCAGATTATTTACAATATCATATCCTGCTGCAAACACATGACAGGTATCCAGACAGATTCCGATCCGCTCCGGATGTGATACCCCGTCGCGGATTGCTTTCAGCTCTTCAAATCTCCAGCCAATCTCTGTCCCTTTTCCGCTCATTGTCTCAAGCAGAACCGTAATATTCTCTTTTCCGGTAATCGCCTGGTCAAGCCCCGCAATGATATTTTGAATTCCTGCTTCTGCGCCAATTCCGGTATGGCTTCCCGGATGAAACACCAGATTCTCAATCCCCAGTCTGTCCATCCGCGTCACATCTTCCCGGATCACCGTGCAGGCGAATTCATACACCTCCGGCTTCGCACTCGCCAGATTCATCGTATAAGGTGCATGCGCCAGAATCGCTCCAAAACCGGCCTCTCTCCTGATCCTCTGAAACTCCTCCGCTTCCTTCACCGTCGGATCCTTATAATTCGATCCCCGCGGATTCCTGCTGAAAATCTGCATCGTATCTGCATTCATCTTCACCACATTCTCTGCAGTCTTCACAATCCCTTTCGCAATCGACATATGTGTTCCTATTACCATATTTATTAGATCGCTCTCGTATACTTCTTCAGCCATTCTTTCTCTTCATCATTCAGATAAGGAGACACCTTCTCATATACAGTTGCATGATAAGTATTCAGACGTTCCTTGTCTTCTGCATTCATGATATCCGGATTGATCGCATCCAGGTCAAATGGCACATAAGTAATCGGTTCAAAATACAGGAATTCTCCATACTCATTCTTCTCGCCTTCACAGACAAGCAATTCATTTTCCAGACGCACACCGTGAGATCCTTCGATGTAGATTCCCGGTTCATCCGTAATGACCATACCTGGCTGGAATGCATCAGACTCACCGGCTCTGTAAGTATAACGGAAGCCTGCCGGTCCCTCGTGGATGTTCAGAAGGTATCCAACCCCATGTCCTGTTCCGTGATTAAAGTCCAGTCCTCTGTCCCAAAACGGCTTTCTTGCCAGATAATCAAAGTTCATTCCGCAGCAGCCTTTCTTGAAGATCGGACTTGCAAGATTCAGGTTACTGATCGCAACCAGTGTAAAATGATCTTTCATGATCTGTGAAACTTCTCCAAAAGCATATGTTCTGGTGATATCAGTAGATCCTTCGTAGAATCCTGCTCCTGTATCCGTCATCAGGAAACTTCCCTCATGAAGCTCTACATCGGTCTCCGGTGAAGAAGAATAGTGTACGATCGCACTGTGCTCCCCGAATGCAGAGATCGGTCCGAAGCTTGGACGGATAAATCCACCCATCTCGGCACGGAACTCATCCAATTTGTCAGAAGCGCTCATCTCTGTGATCGTCTCTTTGCCAACATTTTCTTTCAGCCATTTCATAAATCTGACATGAGCCACGCTATCCTTGATCTCAGCGATACGGATATTTTCGACCTCTGTCGGATTCTTTACACATTTGAATAAGATCGCCGGATTTCTCTCTTCCACTTTCTTCACATTCTCCGGAATGTTCTTGTAAAGTGCAAAGTTCAGTCTTCCCGGATCTACCATCAGGACTTCTTCTGCTGCAACCTTTTTGATGTCCTCATAAATATCATTGTATGGGTGCAGAATAACCCCGTCTGCTGCAAGATGTGCTTTGATCTCATCGCTTAATTTTTTCTCATTTACAAAAAGATCCACCTTATCCATTCTAATCACTGCATAGGTCAGAACCAACGGAAAATATTCTACGTCATTTCCACGAATGTTCAATGTCCAGCAGATGTCATCCAGTGTGGTAAGAACGTGTGCTGTCGCACCTGCTTCTTTCATTGCTGCACGTGTACGTGCAAGCTTGCTCTCCACAGTCTCTCCTGTGTATTTCTGTTCCAGTTCAAATACCGGCTCTTCTGAAAGAATCGGACGGTCTTCCCATACTTCATCGATCAGATCATATGCATATACGACCTTTCCGTTCTTCTCAGATGCGATCTTCTCGTATTCCTCTCCTTCTGTTACAGAAACAACACGTCCATCAAATCCTACATTTTCGCCTTCTGCCAGAGCTGTTTCCAAATATTCCCCAATCTTCGGAACGCCCGGCTGTCCCATCTTCATCAGTTCTACTGTTGTTCCCTCCAGCTGCTTTGCCGCTTGGATAAAGTATCTTCCGTCTGTCCACAGGCGTGCTTCTGTCTTTGAAACCACTGCTGTTCCTGCAGATCCCGTAAATCCAGTAATATACTCTCTTGCTTTAAAATGCTCCCCCACATATTCGCTCTGATGAAAATCTGCAGTCGGAATAATATAAATATCTATTCCCTTTTCCTGCATTTTTGCACGCAATTTTTCAAGTCTTTCCGGTATTGTAGACATTTTAAAAAACCTCCTTTAATTTTTCCATTCTCTGACCATTATAACCCGTAAACTTTTGAAAAGCAACCTAAGAAAAGGAGTCGGATTCAGCAAGACTAACTTACCTGTTCCAACTCCCTTTTCTATCCTCCCAATCTGCCATTAGCAGACACTTTATCACTCGAAATAATATCCGTCAAAAGAATATTTGTACACTCTGTATATAAATTTTTCCACATCCATCATGTAAGATGCAATCAAGTTATGTTCTGCATCATACTCTGCAAAGACTCCTGCAAATCCGCTGTCAATCACATCATTTTCATTCAGATCCTGTGCACTGCCTGTAAGTCCGGTCACAAGTCCGCTACACATCCGATTATCTTCACCTTTTTTGACATCTTCCATCACCTTTCGCAAATTTTCACAAATGGTAGTCTACCCGAAAAACTTGTTCTGTCTATAGGAAAAATGTGATTTTTCTGTAAAATCAGGACTGATGCATCGCCGCATGCTCCTTTTCCAACTCTTTAAAAAGTTCCGGCACAGTCCACTGACTGTTTGTGTCTGTCAGAACCGCTTTATAATCAATACGTTTCATACCCTTCTTTCGCATCATAAATAAAATCTGATCCAGATGGCTGCCTGTCACTCCGGCAAATACCATCATCTCATCTGCCAGCTCTTCACCCTCATAAATCCTGTCTGTCTCTGACGCTTCTTTCATTCCGGCAAGTACACCAACCGTCTGAAAATACTCTTCTCTTTTTATCAGTCGCACCCGAATCCTGAGTGACATACAGATCATCTGCAGCTCCTGCGCACGCTTCTTATCTTTTATATTAAATAATAATACTGTTTCTCTCATAAATTTCCTCGACTACTCCGCTTTTCTCAAACGGTTCTTTTTATGTTTATTCCACTCTCCGATTACCTCACTGACAGTTGATACCGTAACAAACGCACTCTGGTCTGTCTCATGGATAAATGCAAGAAGCTTTGCATATTCACTCTTTTCCAGAATTGTAACCACTTCTGTCTGTTCCTGATTGCCCAGTCCTCCGACTGCCGGATAAAGAGTCGCCCCTCTGTGCAGCTCATGTACAACAAACTGCTGGATCTCCGGATATTTCTTTGACAGGATACACACCCTCTTACGGATACTGAAACCATCGATAAAATTATCCAGAACAATCCCATAAAGATAAGTTCCCAGAAGGCTCACTACCAGTGTCTTTCTGTCGTAGACAAGGATAGACGTCGCAGCGGTCACAAATCCTGCGATCGTAAGACTCTTTCCAATTTCAAAATGCAAATATTTATTTAAAACTTTTGCAACAACATCAAGCCCACCAGAAGATGCATTGACATTAAACAAAATCGCCTGTCCAATGCTGATCACCAGAATATGGCACAGCATATTGATAAACATATCATCCGTGAGCGGCGGAACATCTGGTGTCACTGTTTCAAAAATACGCAGATAAACCGGGAGCATTAAAGATGTAATGACCGTCTTACCTCCGAATTCTTTTCCGACAAACACAATCCCTATGATCAGAAGTGCTACATTTAGAATCATCGTCATCGTCGAAACCTTCAGCGGAATAAAATTTGCCAGAACCATGACAAGTCCCGAAATACTTCCCACAACAAAGGAATTCGGCATCATCAGATAATACACTGATGCCGATACAATAAACATTCCTACCGTGATCGTTGCATACTCTTTCAATATGTTTTTTGCTTTGTTCTTCTCTTTCAATTTTCTTTCCTCTCTTTCATACCGGTGCCTCTTATTTCCCCAAATATGCGGCACACTATATTTCCCAACATAGCACATTCATCATAACATACTTCTCATCAAACTTCTACGCTATGTTTCTCATTAAAAACATGAAATCTTCTTTCCATTTATAGTAGTTTCAATTATAATAAAGGAAGAGTGAATTTTTTAACAATTTAGAGAAGAGAGGGTTAATTATGAATGCTGATGGAAACGTAATCAAAATCAAACATGACGTACTGTTCGAAGTAGCAAAGCTTGCTTTTGCAGGTGAACTTGAAGAACAACGTGATCACCTCCCGCTGAAGCTTATTCCGGGACCGACACCGCAGTTCCGCTGCTGTATCTACAAAGAGCGTGAGATCATCCGCCAGAGAATCCGCCTCGCAGAAGGCAAAGCTCCGGGACCGGAAGATGATGGCAATATCATCCAGGTTATTTCTTCTGCCTGCGAAGACTGTCCGATCTCCAGCTACACAGTAACAGAGAACTGTCAGAACTGTCTTGGAAAGGCATGTATCAATGCATGTAAGTTTGGAGCAATTGAACCGGGACATTACCGTTCCCATATTGACGCATCCAAATGTAAAGAATGTGGTCAGTGCGCCAAAGCCTGTCCGTACAATGCCATTGCACATTTAAAACGTCCGTGTAAATTCAGTTGTCCGGTCGATGCAATCACCTACGACGAGCATGGCATTTCCGTAATCGACAAAAACAAATGTATCCGCTGCGGTAAATGTATCCACAGCTGTCCATTCGGTGCAATTGCTTCCAAAACATTTATTGTTCCGATAATCAATGCTTTAAGAGAAGGCAAACACATCTATGCAATGGCTGCTCCTGCCACAGAAGGTCAGTTTGGTGCTGACATTACCATGGAAAGCTGGCGCAAAGCAATGAA
Source organism: Coprococcus sp. AM97-35 (assembly GCF_027697525.1). NCBI lineage: Bacteria > Bacillati > Bacillota > Clostridia > Lachnospirales > Lachnospiraceae > Coprococcus > Coprococcus sp. AM97-35. Next base: position 60,260 of record NZ_JAQESL010000004.1, read on the forward strand.
AGAGCTCGGATTCGTAGATTTCTACGATGTAGGACTCGGTGGAGATATGACTGCTGCTTACGAAGCTGAGGAATGGGCTGAAGCTTACAAAGAAGGACAGAAAAAAGTAACTTCCTGCTGCCCTGCATTTGTAAATATGGTTCGCCTGCATTACCCACAGCTTGCTGACAATATCTCAACAACTGTTTCTCCGATGTGTGCAATTTCCCGTATGATCAAAGCACAGGATCCAGAAGCGCTCACTGTATTTATCGGACCTTGCCTTGCTAAGAAATCCGAAGTTGTTGATCAGCAGATTGAAGGAAATGCAGATTATGTTCTTACATACAGCGAGATCCGTGCGATCATGAAAGCAAAAGGCGTTGAGCTCGAGGCCTGTCCGAACGACAACCAGACCGCTTCTACCTTCGGAAAACGCTTTGCAAATTCCGGCGGTGTAACAGCAGCTGTTCTGGAAAGTCTGAAAGAATCTGACAATTGCATCGACGCGAAAGTCTGTCGTGCAAATGGTTCTCAGGAATGTAAGAAAGCCCTCCTTCTCATGAAGGTTGGACGTCTTCCGGAAGACTTCATCGAAGGTATGGCATGTGACGGCGGATGTGTCGGCGGTCCAAGTTCATTCAATGACCAGATGGCTTCCAAGAAGAACCGTGACACCCTGATTTCTCAGGCTGACGATCGTGGAATTCTTGATAACCTGAAGAATTACGATATGAATAAGTTCTCTATGCATAGAGATTAAAATTATAAGGGAGTTTTGCTCTATCACTGAAATCAGTTATAAAGTAAAACTCCCTTATTCTAATTATACACACCACGCATCTATTTATTATCCCCTATACCACGGCAGCCTGTCCCGCAGCATCATCTTTTCCATCCGCTCTAGATTCTTATCCGAATGCTCAATCTCCCGCGAATACCGGTACACCAGCTCTACGATCTCTTCTGGTGTAAGCTCTCCTTCATTTTTTATCCACCGTGCTTTCCACAGCTCATAAATATGGAAAGTACTTATTACTGCCATCTGCACCTTCGCATAAATCCTTCCATCATAAACTGCGCCACAGAAATAAGTGAAAATGAAATACACCAGCAGCTGCTCTGCCTGGATCTGGATATTGCTCTCTTCCTTCGCCCACCGCTTAAAGTCAGACGAGATTCCTTTATACGCATCTGCTCCATGTGAATACAGAAGTTCTTCGCTCTCCATCAGAAGCATATCCCAGTCCTCACGTAGAAGTTCCAATTCATAAAGTTCCCGGAACATCTTATGCGCCATCTCCCATCTTTCCTGCACAGACGGCTTTTCTTCTTTCCAAAGTTTCCGTACAAACTTTCTGGCACTCTTTGTCTGATAACGTTCAATGACTTCCTCGCAGGAAAATAACTGTTCCCGGTTAAATCTGCCCTGCAGATCATGCGCCATTCCAAAAATCAGTCCCACTCTTATTTTTAATGAATGTTCCCGGTCCTGCAGAATTCCAAGCATTGCATCTCTCGCATCTACAAGCATAGAATACAGAAACGGATCAAATTCCTCGTATTCCTCTTCTCCTTCTTTTTCATAAGTAAGAAAACGGACCGGCTCTTTCTTCTCCATCAAAATCCTTGCCACCTCTGGACAGGATACCGACAGGGTAATCTCCCGTACATCCTCAAACTCCTCGACATGTCTCGGATACAGGCGGCAGGTTTTACACAGACTTTTCTCTCCGAGATTCGCATACATCTCACACAGATTACAGTCATTTAAAAATGCACATCGCTTTTCTTTATCCTGCCTGAAAATGCCACGGATCCAGTCCACGGATTTCAACATCGTAAACCAGAATTTTCCTTTCACATGCTTATATTTATTCAGTGATTTTTTGTCAATTACAATCTTCCACCCTGCACAGCAGGTATCTTCACATTTGTCTGCGATGCAGGTGAACTCTTTATAATAATCCGGAATTGTATATTGCATTTATTTTTCTACCCCTATCTTCTTACAGATATCCGCCAGACAGCATCTGTCGCAGTGCGGCTTCGTCCTTGCCGTACAAACTTCTCTTCCGTGGTACACCAGTCTGTGACAGAAATCGCTTCCTTCCTCCGGCGGAACCAGCTTCCAGAGTTCCATCTCTACTTTCTTCGGATCCTTAATCCCGTCTACCAGTCCAATACGGTTCACCAGACGGATACAATGGGTATCCGTTACGATCGCAGGCTCACCAAATACATCTCCCATGATCAGGTTCGCGCTCTTTCTCCCAACACCTGGCAGCTTTAAGATCGCATTAAAATCCTTCGGAATCTTTCCGCCATACGCATCCCGAAGCATCTTCATACAGGCACTGATATCCCGTGCCTTACTTTTCCCAAGCCCACAAGGACGTACAATCTCTTCGATATTATTTACATCTGCTTCTGCAAGTGCCTCTACTGTCGGATATTTTGCAAATAAACCTTCTACGACTACATTTACCCTTGCATCCGTACACTGTGCCGCAAGACGCACACTGACCAGAAGTTTCCATGCCTGATCATAATCCAGAGTACAGTCTGCATCCGGATATTCTTTTCGGAGGCGTTCGATTACTTCCAATGTCCTTTGTTTTTTCGTCATTTTCTACTCCTCTTTACTTCATATTCTGTATTGTAAGATAATTAATCTGTTTCATCTGTTTGATATCGTCTTTATTGAAGGTAAGCAGATTCATCAGCTTTTCTTTATTCACGATCTCTTTTTCTGAAATTACTGCTTTAAAGGTAATCGGAAGCATCGTATAATTCGACAACCCCGATACCAGTGCAAGCTGCTGCCCGGGATTTACCAGATTATTAACACAGGAAATCATGATATGCTCCGACTTTAATGCCTGATTATGCAGCATATAGGTTCCGATAAAGCCTTCTTTCTCATATTCTCCTGTATAAAGTCCACTGCAATCTCCCGGTTCCCGAATTTCACTTACATCATTAAAAAGATGTACTTTATATCGATTCCCATTTCCTTCAACTACCTGCTGTTCGATCACACTTTTGATGATCACCTTCCCGATTGCATCATAGCTATACATATACAATTTTTCGATCTTCTCTGCATAACGGCATTCTTCCTCTTCTTTTGCAGTCTCATCCCCAATAATTGCCAGCGGAGATACTTTCAAAATCCGTGACAGCTCCACAAATGTCGACATATCCAATGAAATATCTCCTTTTTCGTATTTAGAAACTGTCGACACACTCTTATGTAACAGTACCGCCAGTTCTTTTAAGGTCATATTATACGCCATACGGTATTTTCTGATATTCTGACCTACTCTTTCATCTACATTCATACCAATTTTCTTTCCTTTAAATCAATTTTTTTATGACATGTGCATAAATTTCGTCGCATTTTCCAAAATTTGCATTTTGCAGCATGTTTTTTCTATTATTTCAATAATAACACGTTCATTTTTTTCCTGTCAATAAAACACACCTCCTTTGTCATTTTGGTTTAATCCGCATAAAATGAGGTTGTCAAACACAATCAACTCATAAATTTGTGTAACTAAAAATCAAGGAAGAAATGAAAGGGGATTACAAATGGAAGTTGAAGAAAGATTACTAAAATACATTTCCATCAAAACACCTTGTGACGAAAACAGTGATAAGGTTCCAACTACATCATGTCAGTTTAATCTTGCGAAAATCCTTGCCGATGAATTAAAAGATCTCGGACTTACCAAAGTGATTCTGGATGACAAGTGTTTTGTCTATGGAATTCTCCCGGCTACTCCCGGTTATGAGACCAGAAAAAAACTGGGATTTATTGCACACATGGATACCGTTCAGGAATTCTGCGAAGGAGAAATTCATCCTGTCTGTACACCAGATTATAATGGTGAAGATCTCGTCCTTGGAGACAGTGGAAGAATTCTTACCACAAAGGATTTCCCACATTTAAAAGCTTTAAAGGGACGTACCTTAATTACCTCTGACGGAAATACCATCCTCGGAGTAGACGACAAAGCCGGTATTGCAGAAATCATGCAGCTGCTGGAAATCCTGCAGACAGAGCAGATTCCTCATGGTCAGATCAGTGTAGCATTTACACCGGATGAAGAATGCGGAAGCGGTGCTGCTCATTTCGATTTTGAAGCTTTTGATGCTGAAGTTGCCTATACAATGGACGGAGATGGAGAAGGCGAGATCCAATACCAGAATTTCAATGCCTGTGAAGCAAAATTTGAAATCAACGGGAAGAATGTTCATCCCGGATCTGCAAAAAATGTCATGATCAATGCGGTTCTCATCGCAGCAGATATCAACAATATGCTTCCAAGATATGAGATTCCGAGATATACCGAAGAGTACGAAGGATTTTACCATCTTCTGAGTATTCACGGCGACGAAGGATATGCCATCGCTGAATATATTATCCGCGATCATGATACAGACAGCTTTGAGGCTCGAAAAAATACACTCCGCCATATCGAGAAAACCTTAAATGAGTTCTGGGGAGCGGGAACAGTTGCTTTGACTCTGACAGACGAATATAAGAATATGGAATGTATTATTAAAGAGCATATGTATCTGATCGATTACGCAAGACAGGCTTGTGCAAACGCAAATGTCCCGGAAGATATTTCTCCGATCAGAGGCGGCACAGATGGCTGCAAGCTGTCTTTCAAAGGACTTCCTTGTCCAAACCTTGGCACCGGAGGTCATGGCTATCACGGACCATTAGAGCATGTAACCATAGAAGGCATGGAAGCTGCTGTCCGTGTGATCGTAGAACTTGTAAAAATATTTGCAAACGAATAGAAAACAGAGGTACCGATTATGAAAAAGAAAAAAATCTCTTTCCCTTCTGCGCTTACCGTATTATTTATCGTCCTTATTTTTGCCGCTATTTTAACCGCAATCGTACCGGCAGGACTTTATTCCAAATTAACCTACAACGCAGATCATGATGTATTTGAAATCACTACACCGGATGGTGACGTTACAGAAATGGCTCCCACTCAGGAAACGTTGGATGAACTTGGTGTCACCGGTAATCTGAACAAATTTTTGGATGGAAGCATCAGCAAACCAATTGCCGTTCCGGGAACTTATCAAAAAGTAGAACAACAGCCACAGGGAGTATTCAAAATCCTTCTCGCTGCCATCAAAGGTGTATATGATACCATTGATATCATCCTCTTCGTATTCATTCTGGGCGGATGTATCGGTGTCCTGAATTATATGGGCGCATTCAATGCAGCAATTGCCGCTCTTTCCAAAGTCACAAAAGGGAAAGAATATATCCTGATTATTTTGATTACCATTATTATTGCGGCAGGTGGAACAACCTTTGGTCTTGCCGAAGAAACCATTGCTCTGTATCCGATCCTTGTTCCGGTATTCCTTGCAGCCGGATACGATGTTATGGTCTGTATCGCTGCCATTTATATGGGTTCTTCCATCGGAACCATGTTCCCTACCATTAACCCGTTTTCCGTAGGAAATGCATCAAACGCAGCCGGAATCAGCCTTGCTGACGGAATGGGAATCCGTGGTATCGCACTGGTGCTCGGAATCATCATCACCTTGATCTATATTCTTCGTTACGCAAAGAAGGTAAAAGATGATCCGTCTAAATCTATCTGCTATGACCAGTATGAATACCATTTACAGAAATACGGTCATCAGGGAGAGGTTCCGGAATTTACAGGTAAAATGAAACTTTCCCTGCTTGTATTCGGTGTATCCTTTGGTGTACTCGTATGGGGACTTGTCGCACAGGGATGGTGGTTTGATAATATGACCGCTCTCTTCCTTGCCTGCGCGATCCTGCTCGCCTTTACCTCCGGCATCGGCGAAAAGAACTTTATGGATCAGTTTATCGGTGGTGCTGCCGATCTGATGAGTGTTGCCCTGGTTGTCGGTGTTGCCCGTGGTATCAATGTCATTCTGGAAGATGGTATGATTTCTGATACGATCCTTGAATTCTTCTCAAAAGCGATCAGCGGCATGAATCCGATCCTGTTCATCATCCTTATGATGCTGGTATTTATCGTACTTGGATTTTTCATTTCCTCTTCCTCCGGTCTTGCGGTTCTGTCCATTCCGATCATGGCACCGCTCGCCGACACCGTTGGGGTATCAAGATCCGTCATCGTTTCAGCATACGCATACGGTCTTGGACTGATTTCCTTCATCACACCGACCGGACTGATCCTTGCATCCCTTGCAATGGTTGATGTTACCTATGACAAATGGCTGAAATTTATCATGCCTCTTATGGGTATGACAACCGTATTCAGTGCGATCATGCTAATCATTCAATTATATGTATAAATACCTTATCCAGACAGGAGGAAGCCAGTTATGGATTTTGAAAAACAAATAAAAGCAGATCGGGAAAGTCTGATCCAGGATATCATAAAACTGGTATCGATCAACAGTGTGGAAGCAGCACCGGAGGCAGGAATGCCTTTCGGTGCAGGTCCTGCAAAGGCTCTCGATTGTTTTCTTGAAATAGCAAATTCAATGGGACTTACAGTTGAAAATTTTGACAACTACGCAGGACATGCCGATTATGGAGAACAGGATGAAATTCTGGGAATCCTTGGGCATGTAGATGTCGTTCCCTGCAGCGGAAACTGGATCTGTGATCCTTTCAAACCGGAAATCATAGACGGAAATCTTTACGGGCGCGGTGTTCTTGACGACAAAGGTCCTCTTCTCGCCTGCCTGCACGCAGTAAAGATTCTGAAAGCAATGGAACTTCCTCTGCAAAAGAGAATTCGTTTCATCGTTGGCGCCAATGAAGAAACCGACTGGAAATGCATGGATTATTATTTCAATCAAAAGAAAATCCCTGCTCCACAGATGTCTTTTACACCGGATGCTGTATTTCCACTTATTTATGCCGAGAAGGGTGTCTTCCAATATCAACTTGTAACAGATATCACGGAAGAGCTTGTTCTATCCGGCGGAAACGCTTTTAATGCAGTTGCAGATCACGCATCTGTTCTGCTTCCCGAAGAAATGGAAGCTGTGATCCATAAGAATCTTCTCTCCTGGGAAACACAGACGAATTGCCATTTCCGACTGGACAGAATGGACTCGTCTCTTCGCCTGACTGCAGAAGGTGTTGCCGCACATGCCGCCCATCCTTCTACCGGAATCAATGCGATCAGCGGACTTATGAAAGCTGTTTCTGAATTACCACTTCAAAATGAGCTTTCCAGAATCGCTGCCTTCTATATGAAGTACATCGGTTTTGATCTGACCGGCAAAGGACTGGGAATTGATCTTTCCGATGAAATTTCCGGTAAATTAAGTTTTAATGTAGGAAAGGTCGAAGTACAGGATTATAAAGTCATCTTTTCTATTGACAATCGTGTTCCTGTCACTTACCGCTGCATGCAGGTACAGGAGCTTATCCAGAAGCATTTAAGCGGCTCCGGATTCCGTTTTGAAAATCCAAATGCCACAGAATCGATTCATATCCCAAAAGATTCTTTCCTTGTACAAGCATTGTTGGAATCCTACCGTACCGTTGTTGGCGATTCATCTGCTATGCCTCTGGTTGACGGAGCCTGCTCATATGCGCGCGCACTGGATAACTGTGTTGCTTTCGGAGCACTTTTACCGGATCAGCCGGATCTGATGCACCAGACCAATGAATATCTGGAACTTGACAAGCTTGATATCTGGATGAAGATTTATCTGGACGCCATTTACAGACTCGCAAAATAGAATCGGAATGAATAATGTAATGTATTTGTTAATATCTTACATTATTCATTCCTTTTTTTATTTAAGTTTTATACATTTTGTACATTTCTCAAATGACATTTCGTTAAATCCATGCTATAATTAAAAAAATGATAATTCATCTGTTAACGTACAAAATAAGGGGGGCTTACATGAAAAAAATATCACGTCATGAACTGATGCAATATGGAACGGCTGTCATTTCGTTCCTGATTGTAATGACGTTCACACTTCTGATTTTTTTCTGGTTTGTACAACAGAGCGTTGATAAAAGTGTACAGAACGTTATCCAAAAAAACACACTGCAGCAAAAGGATCACCTGGAACTGGTTCTGGAAAAAGAATATGAATTCCTGGAGAGTCCTGCTGCATACTTCGGAACAACTTCCGATCTGTTCAGTAGAGATAATCTTCAACTTCTTGCTGAACTGGCTTCTTCCAGCTCCTTTCACCGGCTTATGCTTTTTTCTACAGACGGTATCGGACACTCCAGCGATGGAAAGAATACCGATGCAAGTTCACGGGACTATTTTCAAAAGACATTGGAAGGCAGACGCGTCCTTAGTTCTCCTCTGTCAAGTAGCGTAGACAACGAAACCCTCGTTGTCCTCACAGTTCCTGTTTATGACAAAGATCAGAATATTATCGGTGTTTTTGGAGGTTCCATCGATGTCGCGAAACTGACTACCATGCTCTTTGAGGATCTGTATTCCGGTTCCGGCTACTCATTTATCACAGACTCGGACGGCAACATTATTTCCATTGAATCTACTCACAACGAAATCCGGGAGAACTTTTTTACTTCTTCCTCTGACTGGGTATTTCAGACCTCGGAAGATGGCGCTACCCTTCAGGAAGATTTTAAGCAAGGACACGCAAACTGCCGCAAGATTACAGCAGATTTATCACATGCACGCTATATTTCCTACCAGCCACTAAAGTACAACGACTGGATGCTCTGCTATATCGTTCCTGCTGTCGAAGCCCGTCAGCACTTTGCTTTTATCAACAACTTTGAAATCATTCTGTTCGCCTTTTTTATCTGCATTGTGCTGCTTCTGATCTTCGCACTCTGGAAGATCAACCAGAAGAATCAGACTTCGCTTCTTCGCCAGGCGCATACAGATGCTCTGACCGGACTTCTGAACAAAGTTTATGCAGAACACACGATTTCCGAATGGCTGCGCGAAAAAGATTTTGAAGATTTACAGGCTTTAATGATGATCGACATGGATTATTTCAAGCAGATCAATGATACTTATGGACATGCAACCGGTGACCAGGTACTGAAAATATTTGCCGGATTTCTGAAAGAACAGTTTCGGACAACCGATATCATCGGTCGTGTCGGTGGTGACGAATTTATGATCCTGATGAAAAATGTACGTCTGGATTACAGTATCCATCTGCATTTGCAAAAGCTCTATACAAATCTTCAAAATGTAGATATCCCGGAACTAAATGGCCGGAAACTTTCCTGCAGTATCGGCTGTGCTGTTGCTCCAACGGATGCTGAATCTTTCAGCCAATTATACCGCCTTGCTGATCATGCTCTGTATACAGCTAAGCACAACGGACGTGGACGTTTTGTTATTTACCACGATATCAAGAACCAGCAGGAAACCGTTTTATCCTGATCAACGTCAGGAATTCTGGTACAGGTCAATATTCCTGTCATTTAATCTCAAAATTCCCGCCGGGCAGATCCTGTACCTGCCCGACGGGAATTTCATTCTTCTTTCTATCTCAGATACGCCTCCGGCACATCCAGTCATTTTTAATCATCGTAAGTATCCAGGAAATTGTGTCTTACACCTTTTGCCTTGTAGCCGACAACCGTATCCAGATTGACATTTTCCACACTCTTGAAAATATTGCCCTCCACAAACGGGTTCGTCTTCTTAAGCTCTGCAATCAGCTTTTTGATCTCCATACGCTTTGACTGATTTTCTTCATTGTTGCAGGTTGTGCAGGTATCGGTAAACTTACATGCACACTGAATAAAATGCAGGTCATTGTAATCTCTCCATGCCTTGATGTCATCCTCACGGATCAGATACATCGGGCGGATCAGTTCCATCCCTTCAAAATTTGTACTGTGAAGCTTCGGCATCATAGTCTGCACCTGTGCACTGTAGAGCATTCCCATCAGAATCGTCTCAATCACATCATCATAATGATGTCCCAGTGCGATTTTGTTGCAGCCCATCTGCTGTGCAAAATTATAAAGATATCCACGTCTCATCCTTGCACAGATATAACACGGTGATTTTTCAATCTCAAATACCGATTCAAAAATATTGGATTCAAAAATCCGGATCGGAATCTTCATCTTCCTTGCATTTTCTTCAATGACCTTCCGGTTCTCCGGACTGTATCCCGGATCCATCACCAGGAACTTTACTTCAAAGTTAAATTTGTTGTGACGCTTTAATTCCTGGAAAAGCTTTGCCATCAGCATTGAATCTTTTCCACCGGAAATACATACTGCGATCCGGTCACCTTCTTTGACCAGTTCATATTCTCTGACAGCTTTTGTAAATTTGGACCATATCTTCTTTTTGAACTTCTTGCGGATACTAAGCTCCACATGTTCACAGACATCATCTGCTTCCTTTTTCTTCATATCTGCCATCAGCCATCCAACATAACCGCCCTTCAGGCTGTATGCTTCATATCCCTGATCCTGCAGTTCTTCTGCGATATCCCTGCTGATCTGTCCTCTGCTGCAGCAGATAATGATCTTCTTTTCCTTATCTTCCGGCGGATTCTCCATCAGTGCATCTGCTGAGCTTGCCACTGAATTCGGCAGGATTCCATGGGCGCGCTCAATCTCGCCACGGATATCAAAAAGCTCGTAGGACTCTGCAGGAAGCGTTTCCATTTCCTCGATCGTAATATCTATACTCATTGATTTTCTCCTTGTAAAAAGAATGTATCCTGACACATAATCCTCTTTATTGAACAGAAAGTTCCATCTGGATTGTTGTCAAATAAAAAATACGTGTGTATCGGTACATATCATAGCATAATCTGTTCATCTGGTCAAAGGGAGATCCATCCGAAAATACCGGATTTCCGCTTATCGCACAGCATTTTCAACACTCCTGACTGCCGCAATTCCTTTCGGAAATGCAAGACTGACAAACAGTGAATAGTACCAGCCAAATCCGGCATTTTCCATCATAATCCCATATGCCATGCTTACGAAAATGTAACTGCACATGATCGGAATGGATTTCAGAAAAGCATTTTTTCTGATCTGTGCCTTTGTCATAGTGTTTTCTCCTTAAAATTTTCTGTGCACATCGAAAAAGACGAAGGTTTCGAAAAACCTCCGTCCAAAATTCCTGTGTGTATAATATTTATTTGCCCTGAACCGCTGCAAATCCACCTTCAAGATCTGCGATGATATCATCGATATGTTCTGTACCGATAGAAAGACGGATTGTGTTCGGTTTGATTCCCTGATCAAGCAGTTCTTCTTCTGTCAGCTGAGAATGTGTTGTTGTTGCCGGATGGATAACAAGACTCTTAACATCCGCAACATTTGCAAGCAGCGAAAAGATCTTCAGGTTGTCGATGAACTTGTGAGCTTCTTCCTGTCCGCCTTTGATCTCGAATGTGAAGATAGATGCTCCACCATTCGGGAAATATTTTTCATAAAGTGCATGATCCGGATGATTCGGCAGTGACGGATGGTTCACATGCTCTACCATTGGATGATTAGAGAGGTATTCTACTACTTTCTTTGTATTTTCTACATGACGGTCAATTCTAAGCGACAGTGTCTCTGTTCCCTGCAGCAGAAGGAATGCGTTAAATGGAGAAATTGTTGCTCCCATATCACGAAGAAGGATTGCACGGATGTAAGTTACAAATGCTGCCGGACCTGCTGCATCTACGAAAGATACTCCGTGGTAGCTTGGGTTTGCATCTGCGATTGCCGGGTATTTTCCACTTGCTTTCCAGTCAAATTTACCGGAATCTACGATGATTCCACCAAGAGTTGTTCCGTGTCCACCGATGAATTTGGTAGCAGAATGTACAACGATGTCTGCTCCGTGTTCGATCGGACGGATCAAATATGGTGTTCCGAATGTGTTGTCGATTACAAGCGGAAGTCCATGCTTGTGTGCAATTTCAGCGATTGCATCGATATCCGGGATATCACTGTTCGGATTACCAAGAGTTTCAAGATAGATGGCTCTTGTGTTATCCTGAATTGCATCTTCTACTTCTTTCAAGTTATGTGCATCTACAAATGTAGTTGTGATTCCGTAATGTGTCAGTGTGTGTTCAAGAAGGTTGAAGCTTCCACCGTAGATTGTCTTCTGCGCTACGATATGTCCGCCATCTGCTGCAAGTGCTTCGATGGTATATGTAATTGCAGCTGCTCCGGATGCTGTTGCAAGAGCTGCCACACCACCTTCAAGTGCTGCGATTCTCTTTTCAAATACGTCCTGTGTAGAGTTTGTCAGACGTCCGTAAATGTTACCTGCATCTGCAAGTCCGAATCTTGCTGCTGCATGTGCAGAGTTCTTAAATACATAAGATGTTGTCTGGTAAATCGGTACTGCTCTGGCATCAGATGCCGGATCTGGTTCTTCCTGTCCTACGTGAAGCTGAAGTGTTTCAAATTTATAATCGCTCATATTTTTCTACCTCTCTTTTCTACTGTCTGATGTATCGTGATCTCTATAGTGATCTTTCAAATTTGATAGTTGCATTATATCCACTTTTACCTACTTTGTCAATAGGTTAATAGGGAATTATTTTAAAAACATTTAATTTCAATATGTTTTATCTGTTTTTCTTCTATCAATATAAAAAAGACGCTTTTGGCGTCTTTTCTGTATAATAACATCCACTACTGCTCATCGGTGATCAGCCCGGCGATCAGTTCTGCTCCTGTCCCAAGATCTTTGATTGTCGTATATTCATTTACCGAATGTGCCTGGTACATTCCATTTGACAGCACCAGTCCAGGAATCCCGTTCTTCGCAAAGCTGTTGTTGTCACTTCCGCCAAATGTCTCTACAAGATTTCCTGCAAGTCCCAGCTTTTTGCTTACTCTTTCAAACCGTTTTACCGGCACACTGTCTTTTGCTGTCTCATAAGCGATCAGATGAACTTCGCAGGTAAGTTCTGATTCAGCTCCGTGTTTTTCAGCCACCTTTTTGAAGGTATTTCCCACTTTTTCTACACAACGAGTCGCTTTTTCATGAGAATAGCTCCGGATTTCTCCCTTTACAATACATTTTTCCGGAACAATGTTCGTTCCGCTTCCACCTTCGATCAATCCGATATTGCAGGTTGTCTCTTCATCCACATGTCCCTGACTGATCTGCGTGATCGCTTCGGATGCAATAGCGATCGCATGAACGCCGTGCTCCGGATCAAATCCGGCGTGGGATGCCTTCCCGGTTACTACCACCTGATAAGAAATCAGAGACGGTGCTTTATATGCCGCGCTTCCAACCGGTCCGCTGATATCCAGTACATAGGCTTCTTTTGCACGAACCTTTGAAAAATCAAATACGCTGCTGCCCTTGATATAAAGCTCTTCTGCAATTGCAAAAAGAATCTCGATATCCCGGTGTGGTACTCCCGCTTCTTTTACACTGCGGATTCCTTCCAGAATCTCCACAAGTCCTGCCACATCATCAGCTCCAAGAACTGCTTTTCCTGCGGAACGGATCACACCGTCTTCTCCGATGATCCCTTTCTTGCCTTTGGACGGCTCAACCGTATCCATATGACCGGACAAAAGGACCGGATCTCCCGGAAGATCTCCCGGAAGATATGCATATAAGTTTCCGGCATTTCCTCCGAAATGTTCTCCGGCATTGTCTTCCTCTACTTCAAAACCAAGTTCTTTTAATTTCACGATCAGCCGGTCTGCCATCTGACGCTCCCCAAAGCTTGGTGCATCGATCGCAGTCAGTTCCTGAAATTCGTCAACTACTCTTTTTTCATTTACTTCTATTTTGCTCATTTCTGCCACTTCCTTATCTGCACGGTCATTATTCCGATCTAAAAACGGTCATCGTCCATCTGTCCTGTACATCTTCCATCACAGATGTCTGTCGCTTGACTCACACTTCTACTTTAATACAGCTTCCAGGTCTGCGATCAGATCCTCTGCGCCTTCGATTCCAACGGAAAGTCTTAAAATCCGGTCTGTGATTCCGTTCCGGTCAAGCTCTTCTTTGGAAAGATCCGCATGCGTCTGGGTGATCGGATAAGTGATCAGAGTCTCAGTTCCTCCTAGGCTTTCCGCAAACTGGATCAGTTTTACATTTTCCAGAATGTGATATGCTCTCTCTTTGGAATCTACTTCAAAGGTCAGGATCGAACCAAATCCTCTTGCCTGCTTTTTCATCAGTTCGTAACCCGGATGTGATTCAAGTCCCGGATAAAGCACCCTTGTCACATACTCCTGCTTCTCCAGAAAATGTGCGATCTTCAGTGCATTTTCCTGTGCCCTGTCCATACGGACTCCAAGCGTCTTGATCCCTCTGAGGATCAACCAGCTGTCCATCGGTGCAAGGGTTGCTCCTGTCGTCTTGATAATAAAACGAAGCTGTTCCTGAATGTCCTCGCGGTTTGTTATCAGAAAACCTGCAAGTGTGTCATTATGTCCACCCAGATATTTTGTCCCGCTATGCACAACAATGTCAGCACCAAGCTTCAGCGGATTCTGGAAATATGGTGATAAAAAGGTATTGTCCACGATCAGAAGAAGTTCATGTTTTTTTGCTTTCTTTGAAAGTTCTTCCAGATCGGATACACGCATCATCGGATTGGTCGGTGTCTCTGCATAAATTGCTTTTGTGTTATCCTGGATATAATCCTCTACATCCACACTGCTTAAATCCACGCTGGTAAATGTCAGTCCATTTTTCACATTAATGCTGTGGAACAGACGGACGCTTCCTCCATAAAGATCCTCATCAATGATGATGTGATCGCCCGGTTTGAAAATCTCCATCAGAGCTGTGATTGCTGCCATTCCTGTCGAAAATGCCAGTGCATCGATTCCTTCTTCCAGCGATGCTACGATCTTCTCAAGATGTTCTCTCGTCGGATTCTGTAATCTGGAATAGTCATAACCACTTCCTCCGCCTACTCTGTCTCTTGCAAATGTTGCAGACTGATAGATTGGATAACTGATCGCCCCATATATTTCATCCTTATTATCGTCAGCCAAATGCTGACATCGTGTATCAATTCCGTACTTCATTCTTGTCTATCTCTCCTGTTTCTATAAATCAATGTCGCTATTTACTGTACAATATCTTTCTGCCAAAATCCAGTTTTCTTTTCATAAATTTACGCAAGTTCTTTCTCCGTCATCACACATTCAAACTCTCCGGAGCCGCTTACCTGTGAAAAATCTGCGGTATAGCCGAGCTTTTCATAGAATCCAAGTGCCGCTTTTCTGGAATTGATATAGATTTTTGTCACACCTTTTTCGCGCATCCAGTTTTCCGCCTCAATGATTCCTGCCTGTCCGTAATGTTTTCCCCTATAGGATTCCAGTGTTGCCACGCGCTCAATTTTTCCGGTATGTTCATCCAGATAATGCAGCCTGCAGGTGGATACCGGATAAATTCCGTCCATCACCAGAATATATTCATCTTCCGGTGTGTCATCTGAAAATTCTCCCTCAAGCGGGATCTTAAATCCCAGGCACATTGCCTGTGTCCGCACATAGTGTACCCCGGCTCTCTGCCATTCTTCTGTCACTCTGACTGCTTTCATCATTCATTCCCCGCTTTCTTTATTTTCCGGATAATTTTTCTCTTCCGTGTGGTGTCAGCCATAAGGATTCATCCGGTCCGTTCGGCACGATTGCAAACTCATTGGATGGGCAGCAATCAATATGATAATGCTTCTTGATCGCCGCAAAATTCGTTGTGTCGCCAAATCCCGGTGTCTGATACAAATCTCTTGCATATGCCCACAGATTCGGATAATCGCGGAGAAGCTTTTTATTCAGACGAAATACCGGATAATATGCACAGTCAAATCGTACCAGTGTCACATAAAGACGCACATCAGATTCAGTCAGTCTGTCACCAAATAAGTATCTCTGGTTTGCAAGCCTTCTCTCATAATCGTTTTCACCAAAACGATAGCCTTCTTCCAGAAGTGCCACATTGTAGATTGCAGCCTGACACACGCCATCGGAAATTGCCCTCGCACAGCCAACTACCTGGCCTCCATCGTAAATAAATGCCGTCGCATAGCTGTTCTTAAATATTTTTTCTTCTGTAGCGGCATCAAAATGACTCAGTCCAAAATGGTCTAAAATATCTGCCACTGCCTGATAATCTACATTTTCCTTGTCTGTCACCAGTCTGATACTCATTGCTTTCGCTCCCTTCTTTTATCCTGTTGGAAAAAATCGACTGATCCCTCAACCGATTTTGTTTTTCTCTTAAATTGAATAATCCGGTTCTTCCATCCGGTTGATCTTTGTAAAGAACTCTTTGACACGTTCGTTCTTTGGATTTCCAAACACTTCTCTCGGCGTTCCGTCTTCCAGGATCTTTCCTCCGTCCAGGAAGATCACTCTGGTTGCAACGTTTCGTACAAAGCTCATCTCATGAGACACCAGAAGCATTGTATATCCTTCATTTGCCGCTTTTTTGATCGTATCCAGAACTTCTCCGACAAGCTCCGGATCCAGTGCAGATGTCGGCTCATCCAGAAGCAAAAGCTTTGGCTCCATCGCAAGTGCTCTTGCGATTGCAACCCTCTGCTGCTGACCACCTGACATATGTCTCGGATAATGGTTTGCGTGATCCAGAAGACCTACATTTTTAAGCTGCTCTCTCGCAATCCTTTCTGCTTCCTCTTTTTTCATCTTCTTTACCACGATCAGCCCCTCCATTACATTCTGAAGCGCTGTCTTCTTTGAAAAAAGATTGAAATTCTGAAAAACCATGCCGGTCTTTTTCCGAAGCTCTGTCAAATCTTTGCCATGAATATGTGCAAGATCCTGTGTCTCACCGTCAATCGTTATGGTTCCGGTTTCCGGTTTTTCCAGTCTGTCCACACATCTTAAAAATGTGGATTTTCCTGTTCCAGAAGGTCCGATGATCGCTACGACATCTCCCTGATTGATGGTAAGGTCGATCCCATCAAGAACCTTATTATTTTTAAATGTTTTTGATATATTTTTGATTTCGATCATACCTTATTCCACCTCTGTATCTCTGATATCTAAAAGTGCCGGTGCATCTTCCGGTACCCGGAGCTTTTTCTCAAGATAGCTGATCACTCTCTCAAGTACGAAAGTAATTACCCAGTAAATAATTGCCAGTGAGATATACACTTCAAAATAACGGTAATTTCTTCCCGCAAGAATCTTTCCTTCTGCGGTCATCTCCACTACGGAACAGACAAATGCAAGAGAAGTTCCTTTGATCAGTCCGATAAATGCATTTCCAAGGGATGGGAGTGCTACCACGGTTGCCTCCGGAAGGATGATCCTTATCAATGCCTGGAAATAATTCATTCCTAAAGCGCTTGCTGCCTCAACCTGTCCTTTATCTACTGATTCAAGAGAGGCACGGATGATCTCTGCGTTAAATGCAGATTCATTGAGTGCCAGAGCAACGAATGCATATACGATTGGTGCGACTCCATTGACATTGTAGTTGGTTCCACATTTAAAATTGATATATTTCAGGAGCATCGGAATACCGAAATAAGTCACATATAACTGAACCAGGATCGGCGTTCCGCGGATAACCGAGATATAGATACTTACCAGCTGTTTCAGTACCGGTACCTTTTTAATCTTCACAAGTGCAAGGAGCAGTCCCAGGATGAGACTGGCGATCATTGCTGTGACAGCCAGTTCCATTGTGACCGGAAGATATTTTAAAAGTAGCGGTATCTGTGTAAATACCAGTTTTCCATCAAATAATTTACCCATTAGTTAATCGTCTCCTCGAACTTATCATCCTCCGGTGCGGCATCCTGACCATACCATTTTTTACTGATCTCAGTCAGGGTTCCGTCTTCCTTCAGCTCCTTCAGCGCTTTGTCTACCTGTTCTCTTAAATCTTTCTGATCCTGTGGGAAAATATAATATGCATAAGAGTTTTCTGCAATCATTTTTGCTTCATCTTCCGGAATATCATTTTTCTGCACATCATAGTTAAATTCTTCCATGTAAGAGTTGTACATTGCCAGATCGATGATCGTAAAATCCTGCGATCCGTCTGCTACATGCTGTAAAAATACAGATGTATCTGCATCCGAGTAAGTAATATTGATCGCTTTATCCGGATTCTTTTCATTCCATGCTTCTACTGCATTGGATACGCTGATTCCTGTACCACCTTCAAAAGAAAGTCCTGCTGCATCTTCAAATGATTTGATCTCTTTTCCACCTTTCTTTGTTACGAATACATAGCTGATCTTGTCATATGGATAAGAGTAAAGATAACTTGCTCCACGGTCTTCGTTGTAAGAGAAGTTGTTAACTCCGATCTGATAATTTCCACTGTTCAGTCCGGAAAGTACAGATCCAAAATCAGTCACTTCATATTCCAGTTCATAATCCGGAAGTTTATCAAAAACTGCATTCAGTACATCCACATCGTATCCTGCCGGCTTGCCATCATCGCCTACATAGACATATGGTTTTGCGTTTGCTCCGGTTGCTGCTTTGATTACTGTCTTTCCACTGTCTGAAGAGCTGTCCTTTGAAGCGCTTCCTGAAGAAGATCCGCATCCTGTAGCCAGGACTCCTGCTGCCAGTGTAACTGCTAAAATGCTTGCCAACTTTTTCATAATATTTTTCCTCGTCTTTCGTCTGTTATTTTTCTGCTTTAAATTTGTGTGCCGGATCTTTACTGAGTGATTCTCTTCCTGTCGGTGTCTTCCAGATAGTATCCCAGTCTGTTTCCTGCACCACGATATCATAGTATGTATTTTCCCAATACTCTTCATCTGCTTCATTCAGATCGACAGATGCCGCAAAATCCTTAAAATATGTGTTATGTCTGAATGCCGGGATCTGATACAGATCTCTTGCATATCCCCACAGATTCGGGTAATCTACCAGACGGTGTTTGCAAGGTCCGATATTTCTTGAATAAGACACATCCAGTCTTGCGATGGTTGTATAAAGACGGATATCACTGTCTGTCACATAATCTCCGAATAAGAATCTCTTGTCTGCAAGTCTTTCCTCCATTGCATCAAGCCCTGCGAAAAATGTCTCATATCCATCGGCAAATGCCTGTAAGGATTCAGCGAACTGCGCTCGATAAACAGCGTTGTTTACATTTTCAAAGAGCCATTTGTTCAGCTTATCGATCTCCGGTCTTAATTCTTCCGGGTAAAGATCCGGCGCTCCCTTTTTGTGGAATGGTCTGAACGCTGTTTCCAGATGATTTGTAAGCCAGTGGTAATCATTATTTACCACTTTCTTTGTCTTATAATCTACAAATGCCGGAACGGTTGTACGTCCTGTGTATTCTTCATCCGCATTGTAGTAAAGCTCACTTAAGAACTGTGCGCCCGTTTCCGGATTGATATGATCCGGGGAATTTACAAATTCCCATCCAAGATTCTCTTCCTGGTCTGTCCAGTCTACGATCTCAACTTTCACTGCATCCTCAAGTCCGAGAAGCTCTCTTGCGATCGCTGCCCGATTGGACCAGTTGCATCCTTTTGCCCAGAAAAGAATATATCTGTCTTTTTCTACCGGATTTTTCCCTTCTCCAAAACCTTCCGTGAAGCGGTTTGGCTGACGATGGAAATTTCCATATTCATCAATTTCCTGTGCAGTTTCTCTCGGTCTTACTCTGATCTGTCTTCCATTTACATCTACATATTCAAAATCTGCCATAATTCGTTCCTCCTACTGTTCTTCTGCCTTAAATTTATTGCCCGGATCGCTGCTTAAATGTGCACGGTCATGCGGTGCACCCCAGTATGCATCAAAATTAATCTCATCCAGAAATCTTGCATTGAAAGATTCAAAAAATAATGCGCCGACCTTCTTGTTGTTTGGATTTGCGAAATCCTTAAAGTAGGTGTTATTTCTGAATGCCGGAATCTGATACAGGTCTCTTGCATATCCCCACAGATTCGGATAATCGATCAGGCGGTGTTTGGTATGTCCAAGCTGCCAGGTGTAACGAATATCCAGTCTCGCCAGCGTCACATACAGTCTCACATCACTGTCTGTCACATAATCTCCAAAGAGAAATCTCTGATTTTCCAGACGTTTTTCCAGAATATCCATTGCTGCATAAAAAGAATTATAGGCATCCCAGTAAGCTTCCTTTGATCTTGCAAAGGTTGCTTTATAAACTCCATTATTAATGTTATCAAAGAGCCATTCATTCATCTCATCGATATCTTTTCTGAGTTCTTCCGGATAAAGATCCGGTGCTCCTTTTTTGTGGAACGGTTTAAAATCTACTTCAAAATAATTGGTAAGCCAGGTGTAATCGTTATTTACAACTTTTCCTGTCTTTGTATCGATCAGAGCCGGTACCGTTGTTCTTCCTGTGTAATCATCATCAGCTTTGTAATAAGCTTCACTTAAGAACTGGATTCCAAGGACCGGATCGATATGTTCTTTGTCGTATACGAATTCCCATCCAAGATTCTTCTCATGCTTTGCATGATCAACCATATTGACACTGATTGCATCTTCCAGTCCAAGAAGTTCTCTTACGATCGAAGCTCTGTTAGACCAGTGGCAAAGCTTTGCCCATACCAGATGGTATCTGCCTTTTTCTACCGGATTTTTTCCTTCTCCAAATCCTTCTGTAAAATGATTTGGCTGGCGGACAAAATATCCATTCTCATCTATCTCCGATACAACTTCCTGCGGACGTACACGGATCTTTCTTCCATTTACTACTTCATAATCAAATTCTGCCATTATTTCTTCCTCCGTTCATATTTATCAGTACTGGTTATTTTGTATAACCTTTATTTCCTATCAATTTAGTTGGTATAATATCATCTATTACCTACTAAGTCAATAGGTTATTTTATTTTTTTGTTTTTTTCTTGAAACACATATAACCCTACGGTATAATAGGTAAAAAAGCACCAGGGTTCATAAACTCTCTGGTGCTGCTATTGTACATATAAAAAAATGGGGGAAAACTAATTATGATTTCTACAAAAGGACGTTACGCACTTCGCGTGATGATTGATCTCGCCCAGCATAAGGACGAAGAATATGTTCCGCTTAACGAGATCGCAATCCGCCAGGAAATTTCCGAAAAATACCTGGAAATTGTCCTGAAAATTCTTGTAAAGAAGAAACTCTTAAAAGGACGCCGTGGCAAAGGGGGCGGATACCAGCTTACCAGGGAACCTTCTGAATACACTATCGGCGAGATTCTTGAACTTGCGGAAGGCAATCTTGCTACAGTCGCCTGCCTGGTTCCAGGTGCCGAGGTCTGCAGCCGTGAAGAGCAGTGCATTACGCTTCCTTTGTGGAAGAAATTTGATGGAATGGTACATGATTTCTTCTACGAGATTACATTGGAAGATGTGTTAAACGGAAATATTTAAGGAGATTTTTTATGAATACTTCGAATTTTGAATGGCCAGTTGATAAAAAGCCACTGTATTCCCTGCTTTCAATCCGCCTCCGCGGTCTGATTGACGGAATCCCTCACCAGATCTCAAATCTGGCAAATGCATCGGCCCTTCTCGGTGATGCGCTTCTGAACATCAACTGGGTTGGTTTTTATCTGATGAGAGAAGGCAGGCTCGTCCTTGGTCCTTTCCAGGGCAAACCTGCCTGTATTGAAATTGAAATCGGTAAAGGTGTCTGCGGAACCGCTGTGGCAAACGATCAGGTTATGCTGGTAAAGGATGTCCACCAGTTCCCGGGACATATCGCCTGCGACAGCGCCTCTAATTCCGAGATCGTGATTCCGCTTCATAAAGGAAATGAAATCGTTGGCGTTCTGGATATCGACAGCCCTGTTCTCGCCCGTTTTGATGAAGAAGATCAGGAAGGGCTGGAACACTTTGTCAGAATCCTGGAATCTATTTTTGACAGATAAGCTGTTCTTCCAGATAGCTTACAATCACCTCAGCTGCATATCCATGTGACTTTTCCCCCGGATGCCGGAGAGAACCCACTTTTCCTCCGGCGTATCCGGGAGTTCTAAAAATCCATAAATCTTTTCATAGCGTGATGGCACATTATGATCCGGATTATTATCACATCCTGACAAAACTCCCCATCCTCTCTGCGAAACAGCCCGGAATTCTACTATTTTCCACACTTGACATTTTCCTTTTCTGCTTATACATTATTACATTAGCAAAACTATTTTTATTTGGA
This sequence comes from Coprococcus sp. AM97-35, assembly GCF_027697525.1. NCBI lineage: Bacteria > Bacillati > Bacillota > Clostridia > Lachnospirales > Lachnospiraceae > Coprococcus > Coprococcus sp. AM97-35. The sequence goes on from NZ_JAQESL010000004.1 coordinate 82,350, forward strand.
GAGATTAAGATGAATGAATTATTAAAAAAGATCCGCCTAAAAGATGCTTCCGCATTTACACATAGTGGAAAATTCCACGCAGATGATGTATTTTCCTCTGCATTGTTATTATATTTAAATCCGGAAATTACAATCCTTCGTGGTAATAAAGTACCCGAAGACTTTGACGGCATCATATTCGACATTGGGCGCGGCAGATATGACCATCACCAGAAAGACAGCCGCATCCGTGAAAATGGCATCCCTTACGCGGCATTCGGCCTTCTCTGGGAAGAACTTGGTACCGAAATCCTGGGGGAAGAGCTTGCTGCTAAGTTTGACGAAGCTTTTGTCCAGCCACTGGATAATAATGATAATACCGGTGAAAAAAATGAACTGGCTTCACTGATTGGAAGCTTCAATCCTTCCTGGGACGAAGATGGCGGAACCGATGAAGCCTTTTTCCGTGCAGTCAGTGTTGCCGGAATGATCCTTGACAATAAATTTGCCCGTTACCTTGGAAATGAACGTGCTGACAAGCGGATCGAAGAAATTCTCGAAACACAAAATCCTGAAGCTGATTCCCGTATTCTGGTCCTTCCTGAATTCATTCCATGCCAGAAACGTCTTTCCGAAACAGATATCGCTTTCGTTATTTTTCCATCCAACCGCGGTGGTTACTGTATCCAGCCTCAGAAAAAAGAATATTCCCTGAATTATAAATGCAGTTTTCCATCTGAATGGCTCGGTCTGGAAAATGAAGAACTCCAGAAAGAAACCGGTCTTTCGAGTGCTTCTTTCTGTCACAAGGGCGGCTTTTTAATGACTACAGCTACTTTAGAAGATGCACGAAAAGCATGTCAGATCAGTCTGGATACCTTTACTGACGAGATTACCCTTGTAAATCTCAGTTCCGACACTTCTACAAACACACTTTTAATGAAGCTGCCAGAACTCACGCATGTAAAAATTATCCACAAACCTCTGCCTGATCTCCCTGCTTTAGATATCAATGGAATTTATGCTGAGGTAGAAATGGAAAAAACAGAGTGGAAAAAATATATCAAAGATCTGGTAAAAGATATGCTGAAAACGAAACCGGAAGCTGTCTATGTCGATGGAGATATGTTTTCTCTTTACCCGGTCGTGCATCAGCTTCGCAAAAAGCATATCCCGGTTCTTACTTCTGTTACAAAAGACGGTGAAAAACTTATTATCCGTATCCCATCCGGTTCCTGATTTTTTATTATCAGGAATTTGATGATCTGAAAGTGTCAAAAAGAATGTGCCATAACACATTCTTTTTGACAAATGAGAGCTTAATTATCCCAGTATAATTTTCGCTTTTTATCATCCAGCCCATCCACAAACCTTCTTTTGAATACAAGGAATTCTTCCAGATCCATCAGGATATGGTACAGCATCGCACGGCTCTCAAATTCCTCTCTGGTCTTTGGAAGTGAATTGTTCCTGATAATCGCAAAAAGTTCATGTAGTTCATCCAACTGAGCTGTCGGAACTGTATGTTCCTTCACACATACCAGCATATCAAACACATAACTCGAAATGATCATTGCCTCATCTGGCATATGTCTGATTTTCTTCATCTCATAATGTAAGTTATGGATCACGTTGCACTGCTTCATACGCATTTCAAAATAATCGATATAGTATCCCGGATGTGACTGAAACGTATTATCCTGATATTCATAGGCATCCTGGATAAAGCCCTGAACCTCTTTTTCCAACGCACAGATATCATCCCATACATTTCTCTGCATTTCCTTATTCGCCAGATATGCCGAGATCTCTCCAAGTATCATCTGCAGACGTTCTTCCGTATATCGCATATTTTCGACCAACGCCTTGCGCTGACTTCCATAATCATAAAACAAGTTCAGGACCAGTGCCATCGTAATTCCGATCAATACCAGCATAAATTCATTTGCAATAAAATCAACTTCAAAATCTCTGACTTCCAGAAAATGCATTCCGATCAGTGCATTTACAGAAATCGTCGCTCCCCATCCGATCATCTCTGAGATAATAACCACAAAAAAAACATAAATACCATATGCCATCCATTCTGATTCTACTGCCGAGAATATAATAAGCGCCATAAGTACTGAAATTATAAATGTTACAACCCTCGCTACCGATAATTTGACAGTTTTCCACTTTGTAGTCACCATCGTAAGAAGTGCAACACTCCCTGCCGCCAGTGAATACTTCAGTCCAAACAGATTGGCTATGTAAATCGCCAGACTGCTTCCTATCGCAATTTTTAGTGCCTGCATCCCAATCTTTTTACTTTTCATTGTTCCTCCTGAAATTTCATGCGTATATCCCCATAAATTCTGTACACTTGATTTTGTATCCATATTTATGATACCGAGAGCAGGATAACTATGTCAAATATTTTCTTACTTCTATCATACCTGCTCCACTCCAAAAATAATTTTGAATTGTATTTTCGATTTTTTCAATAAGCTCTGGATTATCTTCACCATCAACCATACCGTCAAAAATCATGAGTACTTTTTCGTTTTTCACATCATAATAGTATTGTGTATCATTAGCTGTGTTCCTTTTTTCGTCTGCCACTTTGATGCATACACAGTCATATATAATGCATTCGGAACCGACTGATCATAGCTGAACCATACACATCCATGTCACGCTCATATTACAAATATCCAAAATAATCCCTGTAATCATTATTATACCGATTAACAGACTAATAAACCACCTTTTTTTATCTTTACTCTCCTATAATGGTCTCATAAATTTAGACACTTTTTCGGACAGATTATAATAAATCTGATATACTAAAATCAGTATGGAAGAAAGAATTTTTGAATAATGCAGCCGTTGTATTCGACGATAAGCGTGAAGAAAATCTCAAAGAAAAACTCGCCGAAGAACGAAAAGAAAAAGCTGCATATACTCTGTATTGGGAGAGACAAAATCGGACATGATTTTAGAAATTTTTTGAAATTATTTTTTGAAGTGCAAAAAGACATAAAAAAATGCCAGGATTTCTCCTGACACCATAGTGACTGAACCAATATTCATGAGCTTTCATTTTACCATCTCCCCTTATTTATTTAAATATGCAACTTTTGATGAAATATACAAACTTGAAGTTAGCGATTTCTTTTTCCGGTATTCTCTGTCCCACGGATTTCCTCATGATAGAAATAATCTACGATCACCGGATGTCCCTGCGGGACTCTGCCATAAGGCATTTCATTATCCACAAAGGCACAATCATACTTCTTAGCCATTTTCTCAGCTTTTACTTCAAGTGCTTCAAAGTAGCTGCGGTTATGCTTGTTATAGATCTCGTCGTAAAGTGGTACAAGATCAGGATATTTTCCGGCGATATAATCCATAATTGTCTTTTTGAAACCGCCTCGAAGATTGAGATTTTCGAGCCAGAACAGATCGCACTGATCCTTTACCCGCTCAAAGATTGCTTCAAAATCCGTGATACCGGGGAATACCGGGGATACGAAACAGACTGTACGGATACCTGCTTCATATACCTGCTTCATAGCAGAGATACGGTGCTCAATGCTCGAAGCAGAATCCATATCGTTCTTGAAATTTTCATCTAATGTGTTGATCGACCATGAAACGGTTACATGTCCAAGCTTCTTCAGCAGATCAATATCCCGTACCACAAGATCCGACTTTGTGCAGATCAGAATATCTGCGTCACTGCCGATCAGCTGTTCCAGAAGTTTTCTGGTATTCCCGAATTGCTCCTCCTGTGGATTGTAGCCATCTGTCACAGAACCGATGACCACCCGCTGTCCGGCATATTTCTTCGGATTTTTAATTTCCGGCCAATGCTTCACATCAAGGAAAGTACCCCATTCCTCCTTGTGCCCGGTAAAGCGCTTCATAAAAGAAGCATAGCAATACTTGCAGGCATGTGTACAGCCCACATAGGGATTGACCGAGTAACCGCCTACCGGCAGACTAGACTTAGTCATGATGTTCTTTGTTTCCACCTCACGAATGAGGATTCCATTTATTACTTCTTCCATGATTTCTGTACCTCTAACACTTTATTAAATTCTTCCGGCATTTCCTGAATCATATTTTCATCCCCTATGATAGGGACAAGGTCTTCCTTCATAAACACCGGAATGCCGAGCTTATGTGCCTGGTCCGTCAGAGACCATGCCCATTCCGGCTCCGTATGAATCTTCCTGTTCTGAGCTCCGGTCATGGTGCCCACAACGATCCAATTGATTCCGGAAAGGTCAACTGTGCCGGGATCGTCGAATAACGGCTCAAAGGTAACATGGTAATGTTTTGCTCTGACGTTTTTCCGAAGGGCATCGATACGCCACAGTTCTGCTTTCCTCGTCACCGTAACGCCAAACCATGCGTTTTCCAGATCGGTATCAAAATCCAGCAAATCAGGTCGCTTGGTAAGGAACAGGAACTGATGCTGTGGATTTTCACGGATCTTTGCAAATACCTCGTCTCTCCATTCCGGCTTCCATCCGGAGAGATCGCTCATCCCAGTAAGAAGAAAGTTCTGCGGACGTTTCTTTTCCATCATCTTGAGCTTACCCGGAAAGAATTCAGGGTCAGCGAAGTCATCAATCACATGCCAGCGTTTCACGTTGTTGCGGGCATAGCAATATGTACACCCCACTGTGCAGCCAATGACGATATTCATGTTCTGAATCTGATCTTTGATACAAATACTCATGACTTCTGCCACTCCTCAAGATTCTTTCTGATGCGGTCGAGGCATTCCTCAAACCGGGTAATTTCTTCCTCTGAAAAACCTTTGTAGTAAATACTGCCCATCTCATCAGATACAGAATCGTACTCGCCCTTTAAGGCATGTGCTTTCTCAGTCAGAAACAGGAGCGTTTTCCTTTTGTCCGTTTCAGACTGAACACGGCTTATCAGCCCTTGATTTTCCATTCTTTCCAGCATCGTAGTAAGAGATGTTATCGCTAATCCGCATTTAGTCGAGAGTGACCTGATTGAAATACCATCCTTCTGCCACAGCACATAAAGAATACGCCCTTGGGCTCCATTAAACGCATCAATATTCTTTTCACTGAGAATCTTCTCGAAAATCCGGTCTCCAAGCTGTTTTATTTTGGTAACAAGAAATCCTCCATTCATTTCCATACAAAAGCTCCTATATAGTAGTTTATTAAAACATACTATATAGGAGCTTTATTGTCAACAGTTTATATGTCTTAATAGGTAAATTCCGTTTTTTTCAATTCTCCAAACTGGAATTGTTCAAGCTTTTCAAATACTAACGTCCTTAATTCTGTTCAATAATTGATTTATAGTAGTTACCAAAGTCAGCAAGTGAATTAACAATTGGAAGCATTTTTGTTCCGAGTTCCGTTAAGCCGTATTCAACTCTCGGTGGCTGCTCATGGTAATCGTGGCGATATGCCAGCCCATCACTCATCATTTGTCTTAAACTATCTGTCAAAACCTTTTGTGAAATACCATCTATACTTCGTTGTAACTCATTGAATCTCCATGGACGCTCTTTCAAGTTACGCAAAATCAGCAGTTTCCATTTTCCTCCGATAAGAGATACTGCTGTTGCAACTGGGCATTCCGGTAATTCTTCTTTTGCTCGCATAATTCTCACCTCCGAGTCTATTGTAACACATTCATTTTTGAGTGTACAGTTACAAAAAGGTGCGTACTTGTTTTTGTATGTGTCTCACACTATACTAATACCAAGCAACCAGAAACTACAAATTAACTATGGAGGTACTATTATGGCAAATTACACAAAAACAACTATTGGAAAGGAAAACCGAATTGAGCTGCATGAAAAGTTGTCTTTAACAGGTGCAGAAATCAGTTTAAACGAACTACCTGCAGGAGCAAATGTCCCGTTTGTTCATTCTCATAAAGAAAATGAAGAAATCTATGGAATTCTTTCAGGTAACGGCAAAGCCATAATTGATGGAGAAGAAATTAACCTTTCAACTGGAGACTGGCTAAAAATCGCACCTGCTGCAAAGCGTCAGTTTTTTGCATCCGATATTTCTGGAATTACTTATATCTGCATTCAGGTAAAAGAAAATTCTCTGGAACATTTTACAGCAGAGGATGCCGTAATCGGCTAATTAAAAGTATTTATTTACAAAAATGCACAGTTCACGATAAGCTAAGAACTGTGCATTTCTTTTTTGTTCAATATTACGTTTACTCAATTTTTCAAACAAGAAGTTATCAGTGATTATCTTTTAGAAAACAGCCAACTACAGCGACGCCAAATCCAAGAACACCTAGGACATATCCCCAAAAATTATTTGTTGTCACAGCAATTCCTAAAGGTATTATTGCAATCCCCAATAACTCAATCTTAATTCCTTTCATCGCAAATACCTTCGTTACAAACTTGAATTTCTGGATGAGTATAATATGCGGAAAATAAACTTAACTCCATCTTAAATATAGTGCTGAGTTTCACTGCCATTCTTTAACACCATTTTCACCACACCAAGCAATGCTGCAAACAAAACACCTGCAACCGGCCATACAATCCATGTAATATCCCAGCTCATCGTCCAGAAGCTCCATGCAAGGTAAATCGCTGTAGTCAAGCACCAATATACACCAGAAAACGTGTCAGTCTTTTTCTTAAACAGTTTTTCTTCTTTTGTATATTCGCCTTTCTGAAGAAGGGTAGCAATCAATATTTTCTCAGGAAGCACATCTTTTTCAGTTATAAGATAAACAATTCTCTTTACTAATGTATATGTTTTTCCTGTACCAGGGCCTGCAATAATTAATAACGGACCATCTGTTGTTGAAATAGCACTTCTCTGTGCTTCATTTGCGTTTCCAAAATCAAATGCCATATCAGTACCCCCTCTGCATTTAATTATATATTCTCATATATTTATAAATCCTATTTCGTATTACATCTTACTTTTCTGATTTTTCTTGTATCGTCCATCCGCAGGCTTTATTGCATCCGAAGGAATTAACCATGTTTTACCTTTTTTTATTGCGCCTTCAATTCTTCCCTCTGCACATAAAACACCTATTCGACGTGATGTGATATTCCATCTTTCTGATAATTCCACAGTCGTTAAATACTCCATAATCTTACCTCTTCAAAATCATACATAAGTAGAAACATAAAACTAGTTTGATTATACATCGTTTATCGGAATAATACAAACAAAAAAGAGAAGGATTTCTCCCCCTCTAATTCATTACTCCAATACCTCATCTAACATATCATTAAGTTTCATATACTCTACACCTAATGATTCACATACCATTGATATTCCATTATTCTTGTTTCCCTCATCAGTTACTATAACACCATCTTCTAAAATAGCTGTTGCAATCAAAAATGGATCTCCATTTGAGCTTCCCTTTGTTTGAATTTTTATTATTTGTGGAAATTGTTGTAATATTTCTGTAGTCTTTAACTGTACTTCCTTTGATAAAGGCAAAAAAGCATCTTTGTATTCCTTTGCCCATTTTACAATATCATCATCTTTTAATTCTTCAAATATTTCCGAACTTGAAATAAGTTGTCCATTTTCTATAAGTTCATTAAAAGCCTGCCATATATGTGAAAATCCTTAAGGACACCGCCTATCCTGTGGATCAGACAGGATAGGCATTTTTATTTTCGCTTGTTTCTCTTATCGAGAAAGGCAAGCAACGCTACAATCAAGCTACCAAAGGACATCAGCAATGCTAATATCCCAATGAAAATCGAAATGATCTCATTAAGCCGTCATCGGCGCCACCTCCCTTCCTATGTATTCCGGTTGCCCGGTATCATAAAACTCGGGAGGCTACCACTACGCTCCGCTCCGGTCGGCGCTAAACAAGCGTCCCCCGGACGCTTAACGCCCTGTCATGGGTACTTTCCTTAGATAGTATCCTAACATAAGAACTAATGCTTATGCAAGGGAAAAAATTATTGGTTATCAAGAATAATGTCTATCATATCTTGCTTTCCATTAGTGTATGCTACTCTATCATCTGCATACTTACTTTCCAATTCTTCCTTTACATTCTGATACTGCAAAGCCATATTCTCATTATCATTTAGATAATCTCTGAAATGAATATAATTTTTCCACTCAGTTCCGTTCCATTTCACAATATGAATATGGTGCGTTCTTGTATCATTTTCCATATCGCCCATTACATAAAGAAGCTGACATTCCACATCTGAACCACGATAAAATATTCCCACTTGTCGTAATTGCTCATTATGTAACATTACTTTATCAAAATCAGTTACCCCAACGACAATATCAATAATCGGTTTTGCTTTAATTGCCGGTATTGCTGTACTTCCAATATGCTGTATATCAATAGCATCATCTCCTAATATAGATTTAAGTATTTTGATTGTTTAAATGGCAGCCTCATCCCACTGTTTATCATGTGGTTCAAGCTGCACTATTCCTCTTTTTAATCCTAATGACATAGCAATCTCCTTAATATTACATCACAATTTCACTGTCGAAATATTGTTCCTGAAAATGAATCTGTCTCCTGATTTCTTCCTTTGAAAAAGTTACTCCGTCTGGCACAACTACCCACTTTTCTTCTATATCATCTTTTCTCCGAACAATGGCAATAATTTTACCTGTAAACTTCTTTACTGGTTCATTTACACCTAATATATAAGCGTCCTGCTCTTCTCCATCTGGTGCCATAACTCCTTCAATGTAACCATAATTTATTGGATAATACATATCCTTATATTCAGGATGATAACTTCCTAATGGTCTATCGACTGTGACAGTTACTGTTGCTCCAATTATAGAATTATTTTTTACCTGTAAATACTTCTCTATCAATTTCGGCTGTATCAACGGATATGTCCAGTTCTCAGGCAACTCATCCATAAGCACAACTTTCTCCATTTCGCTATGTAATTCTTTCGCAAACTCTGTTATCTCTGCAAAGCAAAGCAGTCCAAATGTTTCTTCACCAGTATCATTTACTCTAGTCTTACCTGTCACCGAATATACGCATATTGGTTTTATCTCAAATTTGATAGCCCCAGTCTCTTCCTGCAACTCCCTTTTAGCTGTTTCAAAAATATCCTCCCCAGCTTCTCTATGCCCTCCCGGCACTTCATATGTATCTCTTTCTTTATGTTTGCAAAATACCCACTTGCCGTTACTCTGTGAGATAATTACTGCAAATTTCAATAGTTCATCATTAACTGTATCATAAAATTTTACTTCCATCACATTTTCCCTTCCCATTCCAGCATAAACTCATTCAGAAATTCCTGCATTACAACCTGTCTATGTTCTGCCAGTTTCTTTCCCTCAGTCGTATTCATCATGTCTTTCAACAAAAGCAACTTTTCATAGAAATGATTAATGCTTGTAGAATCTTGATTATTCCGATACTCTTCTTTGTTCATTCCCATTTTAGGTTTTATTTCCGGATCATAAATCTTTCTTCCCCTACTACCACCATATGCAAGTGTTCTGGCAATTCCAATAGCTCCTATAGCATCAAGTCTGTCTGCATCCTGCACACATTTTCCTTCTATGGTATCAGGTACGACTGAATCAGCTCCTGCAAATGAAACTTCATCTATAATTTTGCATACCGCCTCTATCCTTTTACCATCTATTTTGTTAATTGTCATAAAATCAACTGCATTTTTCTTGGTAGCATAAGTGTCCGGAGAAAGCTTAATATCGTCCACATCATGTAACAGAGCCGCCAACCGCACTGTTTTAACATCTGCATTTTCCTGTTTTGCGATTTTAGTAGCCAGTTTATATACTCGTATCGTATGATAATAGTCATGTCCACTACTGTCTCCCGAAAATATACTTTTTATAAATCTCTTTTCATTATCTGTCATCTTTTCTCCTAATCAACCTAGCAACGCAATATATTGATTTATGAAAGTCATTACTCTCCCCACAAATAAAGCCAAACCAGAGCCATTTGATAAAACAAATGCCGGAACCCCGCATAAATACAGGCTTTCGGCATTTTAGTCCGTTATTCAAACTCGCAAATAAAATCTCGTCACTATACACTTTTGTATAGTAATTATGGTTCTATCTGGTTTTATATGTGTTCCACTGTCCAAAGTTCCCAGGCTGTACTGAACGGTGCTATCAATTTGTTATCACATCTCTGTTATCAATCAAAGATTCTCGTGATATCCTGATATCGGTTAACTACACGATAAATCTCTACATATTCGTTACCGACCTTGTAGATAATCACATAATCTTCCCATATCGCATATTTATAATCTGTCCGAAAGCTGACTCTTTTAGAAAGATCCGATCCCATTCCAGGAAACATCTGAAGGTTTTCAAATTTACCGTAAATTTCCTTTATGGTCTTTGCTGCATATTCTTCGTTATCTTCAGCAATATAATCTCGGATGTTTTTCAAATCCTTTGCAACAATCGGATTGATCCGCAATTTTAACATCTTATTCCCCCACAAGTGCTTTCAGTTCGTCCAGATCCAGCCAACCTTCGCCATCTTTCACTGCTTCTTCAGCTTCCTGCAGCTTCAAGAGAAGCTTTTTCTCTGCACGGTCACGCTCATAATCTTCAATATCCATGACAACGAAACGTCCTCTGCCATTCTTGGTCAGATATACCGGTTCTCCTTTGTGACAGTTTTTTAGGACTTCGTTATAATTTCTCAAATCAGATACTGGTAAAATATTTGCCATATTCTTTCAGCTCCTTCCTTTGATTTCAAATTGTTTCTTCTACTTTTATTATACACAAAAAGCTGTAAAATTCAACGTAGATTTTTACAGCTCTTATCATTTCTATATATTTTTATCACAATCTATTTCAAATATTGAGCAAAAATCGCCTCCAGTTCTTTATTCCCTTTCAAAAATTCATACTCTTCTTTATTTTCAATTTCTGTAGCTAATGCACGAACAAAATTATTTCCGACTCCTGAAAAAGATTTTCCCTGTACTGTATCCGCATATCTGTAATATAAAGGTGATTTCACCATCTTCCATGGCTTCTGTGACTCCATCAACACTTCTTTTATCAACTGAATACATTTTTCTACATCCTTTCGATACACGGCAATCAATAGATATGGTACTACTTTACCGTAATCCCACAGACCAAATAACGATACCATATGTTCTGTGATTTCGGCAATCTCCTCTGCTTTACAATGATTTCCGGTTTCTTCTTCCATTTCTATCAACTTATACAGATAGTTTTGTATATTCGTAACTGTCTGCATCAGTTTTCCCTCTAAAAAGAACGCTGCAATATCTGTCCCTTCCTGGTGTGCTAGTACATTCGTTTTCATAATTGTGGCATCTATCACAGTATCTGGAATTTTATCCAAAAAGATATTTGCTTCTTTATATTTTTCCATTTGTATATATTTCGCTGCAAGCATAAAAATACTGGAAATCCTTACCTTTTCATTCGGACTTTCAGCAGTTCGTTCCAGCCATTCAACAATCACATTATTGCATTCCAACTTTTTCTCATCATCGACATCGGATAAAGTTAACGCCGCATTTAAAACAGTAGCAATTGAATAAATCAACGAATCACAATGAGGATATTCCTTTATTTTATTTTTTCCCATCTCAAAAGCTTTTATAAAGCTATCCAATGAAGCTTCCGAAAGCTCATTCACAAATTGTCCAATCTCTTTTTCTGTCAATTCTTCACGAAATGAAAATAGTTCATTCATATCAATTTTTAATAATCGAGCAATTGCCGGAAGTAATGATATATCTGGATATGTGTTTCCCGTCTCCCTTAATTAAAGATATTGTTGGGTAAAAAAGAAAGGTCAGTCGATTTTGCCGATGAAGCAGTAGTAGATTTCTACTTCCTGCTCACGGCTTCCGTCCTCGCCCTTGACAGCTTCGTGGACGGTTATTTTTTCAATTAGAGTGTTCAGAAGTTCGGCGGTCAGCTCCACAGGGTTGACATACTGTTTCATCAGGGCAATCCACTTTTCAGCATCCGCTGCGGTCTGTACGGCGGCTTCCATCGTTTCGTGAAGCTGTCTTATTTTTGTTTCAAGCTCCTTTTGCTCGTTCTGGTACTTCTCGGACAGCATATTGAAGTTATACTCGGTTATGCGTCCGGCAGACCAGTCCTCATACATTTTAGCAAACAGCCCGTCAACCTCGGCTTTACGCTTCTCTGCCTTTTTCAGCTCCGCAGCCTGCTTTTTCTTCGCAGAGTTTCTTTCCCTGTCGCTGGCATTGAGCAGGCGTTTCAGCAGCTTGTCCTCGTCTTTCTGTGCCAGCATAGACCAGTATTGCAGTCTTGCAAGCACATAGGCATACAGTACATCATAGCGGATATAGTGCATGGAACACTGGCGTAATCCCTGCCCGTTCTTGCTGCAATGGTAGTACCCGTATGGGTTCTTATTCTGCTTGTTTTCCCCATAGGCTAAAGACCATCCGCAGTCTGCACATTTTATCAATCCTGCGAAAATCTGTGTCGTACCGTTTCTGCGTTTCCTGCGTCTGCTTGCAATCAGCTCCTGAACTTTTTGGAACACTTCTTCAGAAATGATGGCTTCGTGGGTATTTTCCACACGATACCATTCTTCCTGCGGCTTCCGCACCTTTTTCTTGTTCTTGAATGAAATGTTGCTCTGCTTGTTGTGAATGCTGTGACCGATGTAGGTTTCCTCTTTCAAAATGCTCTTGACCTGTGCTATCGTCCACGCATAGGCTTTTTCTGCGGGCGCACCGGCGTAGATATTGGCGAAAGTCCCGTATCTTTCATAGTTCAGCCAGCCGGGGGTAGGTACTTTTTCCTCCACCAGAATCCGTGTAATGCTGGCGGCTCCACGCCCGTGTACAGCAAGGTCAAAAATCTTCTCTACAATCCAGCGTGTTTCCGGGTCGATCAGAAGATGACCTTTTTTGTCCGGGTCTTTTACATAGCCCAGCGGTGCATAGGCTCCATAGTGTGCGCCATTGGCAAATCTTGTGTGCATGGCAGCCTTGACCTTTTTGCTGGTCTGTCGGGCGTGCATTTCATTCAGGATGTTTAAGAACGGTGCAAGCTCGCTTTCTCCGTTGATGGTGTCCACATTGTCATTGATGGCAATGTAGCGTACTCCCTTGCTGGGGAAATAGATTTCCGTGTACTGACCGGTCAGGATATAGTTTCTTCCCAGACGGGATAAGTCCTTTGTGACAACGCAGTTGATTTTCCCGTCTTCGATGTCATCAATCATCCTTTGGAAACTTGGACGCTCGAAATTTGTCCCACTCCATCCGTCGTCAATGTACTCGTCTACAACGGTCAGCCCATGCTCTGCGGCATACTGTCTAAGCATCATGCGCTGGGTCTGGATACTGCCGCTTTCCCCCTGTAATTCATCGTCACGGCTCAATCTCAAATATAGTGCAGTGTTATAAATCGTTGTATTGTATGGTTGTTTCACGGTTAAAAATCCTCCTTCTAAAAGAAACAACCCACGCTTATACAATACTCGCTGGTACAAGTATATCATAAGCGTGGGCTGATTGACAGTCGTTATTCCGTATTTTTTCAGGAAGCGGCGGCAGCGTGCTGGATCACATCTTCCAGCAGGCTGTCAAGCGGCTTCCCATCCTGTGCGAAATGCTCCGATACCTTGATACGGACTTTCCCCATGACAAAATACTGGGTGCCGTCTTTTTCGGTAAGCAGGGTGCCGCTGTTTTTGTTATTGCTCTCGTTTTTGCTTTTTGCCATAGGCAGTTACCTCCATAAATGAAATATGCCCGACAAGGGAATGTCAGACAGGTGTACAGCCGCAGACTGTCTCCGTGTCAACCAAACCGTGTCAACCGGCAGAAAAGACTTTGAAAACAATCCATAGGCGCTCTATTATTACTTTTTACTTTTTCTTTGATTTCTTGGTTGACATGGTTGACAAAGGAGAGAAATGCCCCAAATATCAGGCTTTTCCCCGTCAACCGGCTGTCAACCAAAGCGTCAACCAAAGCGTCAACCAAACTGTCAACCGGTGGCTTTTCAGAATGGAAGTTCCATTTGCCGGGCTTCTTCTTCCGTGATTTCCTGAAAACCGTCCCCCTCCGGCGGAGCTTGGTTGACACGCTCCCAGCCTTTTTGAGAACCGTATTTCTTATACCGCTTCGGGCTTTTGTAGGCTACCCAGCCCTGTATGATGCCGCCCGCAATGCCGGTATTCATAATCTCGCAGATTGCCCGTGTCTCCCAGTCTGCCGGGGAATTTAAGTTCCCCAGCGCTTCCTCATAAAGCTGCTTGGAACATACCCTGTCGCCAGTGTAGTCCTCCAAATAGGCGTAGATCATGCCGGCCTGTGTGTCTTCCTGCATAAAGTCCTGCTGGTGGGCGTTCAGGTATCGGTTCATTTCCATGCTGAATGACAGCTTATACTTCCCACTGCGATAAACCGTCATGGCTTCCGCCCACATCTGTTCGATATACGCCCTCGCCGCCGCTTCATCGTCCAGTATGTGAACCTCCGCCCGTTCCGGGTACACCGTCACGGGGAGAAAGCGCCGGTTGCCGGTGCGGTCACGGGGCAAAAAGTCCTGCCGGTTGGTCGTCCCTCCAAATACACATTGCCGCAGCCGGTCTGCCGGATGTGTCTCATACGGCACTTTGTAGGTTTCTTTCTGGCGGCTTAAGAATGACTTGATTTCCTCAATACTCTTGGCGTTGGCTGTGGCAATCATCTCCGACATCTCGATAATCCAATGCCCTTGCAGCTTGCGGTACACATTTTCATCGTCCAGCTTTTTCAAATCGTCTGAAAACCATTCGTCCCTGCCTGCCAGCAGCCGGAAAAAGGTAGATTTCCCGGCTCCCTGACCACCAACCAGACAGAGCATGACCTCAAACTTGCTCCCCGGTCTGAATACCCGCCGGATGGCTCCCATCAGGAACAGTTTCAAGGCTTCATAGGTGTATTCGTCCGTATCGGCTCCCAGAAAGTGATGCAGGGCGTAACGGATGCGCTCTGTGCCGTCCCATTGCAGGCTGTTCAGGTAATCCCTGACTGGATGGTAGCGGTTTTCATTGGCAACAATCTTGATGGCGCTCTGCACCTTTTTCTCGCTGGTAAGCCCGTAATTTTCTTCCAGATACAAAAGCAGGTAGTTCATGTCCATGTCGGTCAGCGTGGTACTGGTGCGCTCCCAGCCCAGCGGCTTCACAATGTCAATCTGCTCCGTCAAAAGGTTCAGGCGCAGCGCCCCGCGAAACAGAGGGTCACGCTGGAACACCGTCAGGCAGTTTCGGATGCTGTTCTTCACGCCGCCTTTCTGCGTCCCCTCTAATGTTTCCCGGATTTCTGCCGGTGTCTGCGCCGGTTCCATTGTGTCCATCGTCCTTTTGACCGCTTCCTGCGTTTCCGGCGGCAAGCTCTGAAATTCGCTGTTCAAGCCGCAACACCTCCTTTCCCTGTGCGGCGATCAATGCCGCTTTTTCTTCTATTTCTCCGTATAACAAAATATCCAAAAGGTATTCTGTGTAGCTTATCCTCTGCAACGCTTCCACAAAAAGAGGATGCCAGATGGCATCCTGCGGCTGTGGGGCGTGTGCTGTTTTCCAATGCTCCAGCAGGCGCAGATAATCGCATAGCACCCGGAAACAATACCGTTCCGTTTCCTGAAATCTCTGCTCCGCTGATTTTTGTCGGGGCTGTGACCTGTTGTGACGCTTCCTATCTGGCGGCGCATTGCCGGATTTCTCATAGGAAACGCCGAAGTCCTCCGCAAGCCTGACCGCAGCTTCCCGTTTCCCCAATCCATGCAGCAAAGCGGCAAAGTCGATCACATCCCCGGAAGCCCCGCAGCCGAAGCAGTAAAAGCGGCTGTCCACTTTCATGCTGGGCGTGCGGTCATTGTGGAATGGACAGCAGACCATGCCGTTTCTCCCCACCCGGATTCCATAGAATGAAGCAGCCTGCCGGGTGGTAACAGACTGTTTCACCGCTTCAAATACATTCAAATGCTCCCTCCATAAAAATACTGGTAGCGGTAAAGCTGCCGGTTATATCATAGCTCCATCTCATGTTTCTTTCTCTGTACTGCCTGTGGCTGCTCCCTCCGGCGCAGTGCGGTATCTACGGCGTTCTGCACCTGCCGTAGCCGTATGACTTCCTCCCGGAGTGGCTTGTGCTGCGGAGACAGTTCGGCATACTCTGTTTTTAACTGTGCGTATTCCTGTTTCCATGCTTTCAGGGCAATGGGTTTTCCGTCCAGTTTTTCTTTCAAAATACGGCGGGCGGCATAAAACAGCCGTAACTCCGCATCGTGGGATGTTTCAAATTTCTCCCTCTGTTTCTTAAACTTGATATTGTTCAATTCCGTATGAACAGGTTTTAGCCGCTGGTAATTCTCGCCCTCCCGTATCAATTCCTGCAATTCCTTTATCCGGGCAGATTTCTTTTTCATGGAGTCGCTTAACGCTTCAAATTCTTCGTTGACAGAGGAAAGACGCTCCTGCAAATCCTCTAATGTGAGCAGCTTGTTTTCCGTCAGATAATTGACGGCTTCGGCAAACTGCTTTAAGTTTCCGGTTCTGGCTTTATTGCTCCATGCCCCTGCGTTGCGCTGGTTGTAATAAGCGATCAACAGGTCGGCAAGGCTCGGTGTCTGCGGTTTGGAAAGTTCTTCTTTTACCTCTGCCATCCAGACAAACAGGGCTTTGATCTTCTTCCTCACATCCTGCATGAGCCGGTTGGTGGCTTTAATCCAGCGGTTCAGTTCCCCTTTCTCGGTGCGGATGCCCTTTGCTTCCATCTGCCGGACATTAGCTCCCTCGTGGACAGTAGGTATCAGGTCAAGCCCCTGCCGCACATAGGAACGGTGGTCGATACGCACATCCAGCCCTTTTTCCTCAAATTTTGTATTAACGGCAGCCGCCCACTGCTCCCGCCAGTGTTCCAGCGTTTCCGGCTCATGCCAGTCTGTTGTATGGACAGCGTTAAACATATAATCGCCGTTTTTATCCCGGATTCGGTTTCCATCTTCATCAAGAAGATATTCCCGACGCTGTTTTTGTCCCCATGTGCCATCCGGGTTCAAAGGGCGCATGGTTGTCATCACATGAAAATGCGGGTTAGGGATGCCGCCGTCCTCTTTCTCCGGGCTGTGAAAAGCAAGGTCGGCAATCATGCCTTTTGTCACAAACTGCTCCTGTACGAACTTCCTCGCCAGCTCCATGTTTTCTTCCAGCGTCAATTCATTCTGCATGGCAATATCAAAGGAATAGGCAAGCTGTGCTTTTGGATGTTTCTCGCAGTTCTCCACAGCATTCCAGAGGGTCGCCCGGTCAAGATATATTTCCGGCGCATGGGGCGGCAGCATGATTTCCGAAGCGATCACGCCGCCCTTTTTGGTGTAGTCGCTGACTTCTCCATAGTAGCTGCTGTAAAGACGCTCCCCGGCTCGATAGGCTGCGCTGGCAATGGCGCTCTGACCGGCGCTGCGCTTGATCTGTGCGATTGAAAAATGATAAAGTGCTATCCTTAGTCACCGCCTTTCTCCTGCCCGGAAATACGGGCGTGGTTCTCTGTGGCAGACCGGATGAAATGCTCCGCCTGCGGCAGATTCAAAATGCTTTCCATGAGGGAATAAAATTCCGCTTCGGATAGCTCCTTTGTCTGTGGTGCAATGCTCTCAATAGCTGCCCCACGGGTAATCAGCCGGTGCGTCCTCTGTTTCCGGGAACCGCTTTCCAGATACGCCTGCCGGTTTTTCAAACGCTGCATTTTCCGTTTTTCCTGTTCCAGCAGGACAGTGGTTTTTTCATATTCCTGCTTCAACTGTTCCAAAGATTTTTCCATGTTCTCACATCCTTTGCTGATAAGATAAAGAAAGACCATCCGCAGACAGTCCGTGTGTCAGTGCTTCTATAAAACCCGATGAAAAGGGAAAACCGCAGAGCGGATTTCTCTTTGCGGCGGGTACACAGGGGATAGCCGCTTTAGCGGCGCAAGGGGGTGTAGCCACCTTGTCGGAGCGAAGCGAACGCAGACCTCGGATTGCTGATTTTATCAGCGGCAGAGGTAAGCTCCGCAGGACGCACGATACATGGTCTTTAGACTATGTATAGAAGTGCGCCCTTAGTTCCTAAGGGATTTTGCCGTTTCCGGCAGTCTTGTCCTTTTTCTTGGAACGCTTGGAAAGATACTTCGGGCAGTCAACCACAACCGCCCGGAAGCTCTGTTTACATTCGTGTTGGCATTTCCGGCACAGTTCGTTGTAAGTGATACGGCTGCGGTCATTTAAGAAGAAAGACCATTCCAACCGCCGCTTGTTACTCATTCTTGCCATAACCGGCTCCTTTCTCCGTTTCTATCTGATGTACGCAGATAGGCTGTTTTGATGTAGCGTCTCGGTATCATTTTTAAGTTTTTTTCCCTCTGTATGCCCCTTTGGAAAGTGCGGCAGTATTGCAAGTCAGGGAATGATACCTCACGCTTATTTGTCGCTTCCCGGTACGGTTTCGGAGCCTTTTGCCATCCATTCAAAGAAAGCAATTTTGCTGACCTTGATAAGTCTGCCCCTGCGGAACGCTGGAAAGCCGGGTGTGTGTACCAGCTCATAGGCGCTCGCTCTTGAAATTCCCATAATCCGCTGAATGTCCGCCACATCCAGAACCAGCGGTAAATCCTCGTAGCTGTTCAATCTCTTTTTATCGTTCATTCTGTTCCTCCCATAAATCAAATAGGTTAAAATGCTTCCTGTTGCCGTTCTCCCCAAAAGCCGTTTTCCTGCCCCATTCCTGCGGTGTTTCCCTGCATTGGTGCGCCGAATGCGTCACTTCTCCTGCCGGTCATATCCCTTTTGGACGGTCATTCACTTGTCAAGGTACTGTGCGGTACGAAATTACCAACCGCAATCATCATAGCGTACTATCCTTGACAAAACAATGATTCTGCGATACCATGAGTGTAACGGATATAACTGAATTATATAATTACCATAAACAAAGGCAGGGGATAGGGATGGAGAATCAGTTTATACGGCATGAGCCATGTTTTGAGAGGATTTTGTTTGTCCTGACGCTGGACAGGAAGAAAATGAAAGAGCGGATTTTGATTGGGGAAGAACAGCAGATCCGCTTCCGTCTGAACGGGAGCCAAAACGCAGAGGTGCTTTGTGATATGACACGCCCACTGGGAACTTTTTTGATAAACTTTGAGCGTGACACGGACAGAGACTGGAACTTATACGGGCTTTCTCCGCTGCGGCAAGCTCTCCACTCCAACCGATGGAAACAGCCGGAGCTGGAGCAGGCGGCAAGCGAATTTCTTTGGGAGAAATATCTTAGCAACGACCCTCTGAAAATGTATGTGGCGTTCCGTATCTGGAACAGCTATCTGCTTGCCAGAGAACCCCGTGACCGTAACGCTGCCTGTGACCGCTTCATGGATAAAATGAGCAGACTGACCGGGGTATTCCAAAACGAAACCATGAGCTTTGACAGGGAGACAGGAAAACCGAAACAATTTCAAGCTGGCAGCCTTTATTTCAAAGGCGCACCGTCAGAAGATACCCGGCTTGACCTCTGGTTCCCGGACAACCGGCGCACAGAAGAATGTGTGTCTGCCTATGCGTCCCTCTACCCGTTGATTACCTATTATCTGAACAGGCTGAATGACTGGGGGCTTTGCTTCCGGCGGTGCAAGGTCTGTGGAAAATATTTTCTGGCAAAGAGCCAGCGGTATGAGCTGTGCAGCGACAAGTGCCGAAAAGCACAGGCGCTTCAAAACAAGCGGGAATTTGACGAGAGGTCAAGAGAAAATAACTATGACCTGCTTTATAAAAATGAATGCCAGAACTGGCGCAACAAAATAAACCGGGTAAAAAATACCGCAGGCTTTCCGGCTGACCGTCTGGAAAAAATACAGGCTTCCTTTTCCGACTTTAAGAAAGAAGCCTTACAGAGAAAAAAGGCTGTAAAAACAGGAACGGCCAGCCCGAAAGAATTTACGGACTGGCTGTATCAGCAGAGTAATGTAATTGTTGAGCTGACCGAGATATGAAAAACTTTCTATCGTCAATTTCGCATTATTGCAATAACAGATTGCTTCTTCCATGAATGGTAATATTATCATCAAACTTTTGGAAGAACTATAAATGTCCGAGGTGCCTTTGATTTCGACAGAAAAACAGGCCGAATTGTTACAAAGCTCGGACATTTCAAAAATTTCTTTGAGAAATGGCGAAAAAAGCGGGGCAGCACATGCCGCCCCGCCGATCCCATACGGTTATTCCATCGTCCTGATTTGCTCAACAAGAGATTGCTTTTTCAGATTTCCAGTTGTGTAAGAAATCAAGGTGAATTGCACAATCAGCAGGATTGCTAAATATATCAATACGATCAGCCACGGAAATGAATAGTAAAAGTATGGATTCATCGTTTTCACAACGACCTGTACGGATAGGAAGCCCAGTCCAGTCCCCAAAACCAATGTTACCAGCGTAGCAAAAACTGAATACATTAACCCCTCATAGCACAGCATTTTGATAAGCTGCTTTTTACTCAAACCAATCGCCTGTAACATTCCAATTTCCTGCCTACGGGATAAGAAGTTTGTGATTGTCGTATTGACAAGGTTGATTAAAGAAAAGCACACAACAATAACAGCCACGATCAACAATACCCCGAAAGAAAGTTGTTGAAGTCCGCTATAATAAGTGATACTTTCTTTTATGGTTTCCATAACCAAATCGCTATTTCCGTCTATCAGTTGATTTAATGCAGCTTCTACCGTATCATATTTTTTCATATCGGTAATTACGGAAATCGTACCTGTGCAATCTATCCCGGTCGCTTCATTCATAAACTGCTCCGGAAGCGCAAAGCATTTTGAGAAGCCGGAGTAAGAATATTCGTTTACAATGCCCATGACGGTATAGGCCTTTGTGCGAATTTGGCCGGATTCGGTTTTATAGTCCACTTCGACGGTATCACCCAACGCAGCCTCAATATCATAGAGATCGGCACGCTCTTGAAGCAAGACAATTCCATTGCCTGCCACCAGTTCATCATAATCAGTCGTTCCCGCAATTCGCTCTTTCTCCAAATTCTGCTGTTCATCTCGGCAAAAGCCCTGAATCCATTTTCCAGAATTACCATTTACACGATATTCTGCGTCCGTGTAATACCAGTGCTTGATTCCTGTAACGCCATCAATAGATTCTACTGCATTTATAAAATCGGCATTTAGAAAATTCTTTTGCTGCAATCCAGACAAAGAAATACCAGCAGTGTCCCACGATTGATTTGCGTTGAGCTGAATGTTAAATTCACCGACAGAGAAAGCCCTGCCTCTTGCCTCTGCAACGCCATCATAGGAAACTAACATTGTCGAAATCAATACAACCAATACTCCGCCGAGTGAAAGAGAAAGTATTGTTAAAGTGGACTTTGCCTTTTGTCTGGACAGATTCATTTTAGCAAGTGAAGCAGGCGTTATTTTACGGTGCAACACGGAACTTTCTTTCATTTTCCCCTGATAATCGGAATATCGCAATGCTTCCAGCGGAGATACTGCCGCAGCTCTTTTTACAGGAGTATGAATGGCAATCATCACAATAATAAATGCAAAAAGGCCAACCCCGACCGTCACACATAAAGTAGTCAGCCAGTACCAACCGGCAGGAATCAGGAAGTACCCAATCACATTTCCAATAACCAAACCAATCGGGATAGCAATGGCAGCAAGTAATTTCCCCTCGCGGTAAACCATCTTTTTGATCTGTCGTTTTGTAGTTCCGATTGTGCGAAGCTGTCCATAGTTACGGATACTGCTTGCTACTGAAATATAAAAAATCGAATAGATCACAATGCCGGAACCAATGAAAGTTACAAAACCGATCAAGAAATAGAACAGCATATCGCTTCCGTGATTTTCGTCCTTTAAGTTAAAATATGTGGAACGGACAATCACATTATCATCGGAAATTTTTAATTGCTGCGCCAGAGTGTTTGCATAGTTGGTGGCTTCTTCCTCGCTCATGTTTTGAGCGCCTTTCAGCCCAATGTAATAATCAATCATGCCTCCGTCGCCATACTGCTGTCTTACTAATTCTTTCGATATAATGGCTGTATAGCGCCCAATATCGCCGGTTTTCACATCTAAGATTCCCGTCAATTTGAAATCATGGGTAGTGCCGTCAGAAAAGGGGATTTGAATTGTCTGTCCCAATTCATTTGAATAGCCCAAACTATCCAAAAAGGATTCCTGCACTACAATTTCATTCTCCGAAGCTGGTAAATCTCCCGAATAGGGCATACTTTGGGATGTTAGCATATCTGCATTTGCATAAGTAAAGTTCACGGTTGAATGGTTTACCTGTTCAGAAAATGCGTTGAAAAATTCTCCAACCCACGCAATTTCTTCTTGCTTGTATAGTTCCTGTCCCTGTTGTTCAGAAATCGCATGATACATAATCTGCGCTGTTTTTTGGTTGCGGTTTTGCGTTTCCTGCATAACCCCAAAGCCATAGAGTACAATAGCAGATAGCAATGCGCTGGCAAGTACAATCGTCAAAACAATAAAGATATTTCTTTTTCGATTTGTCGATATACTGCGGTTTGATATGCGCTTTACAATGCCGCTGGTATCATTTTCAAAAGGCCATGTCATAGCCTGCCACCTCCTTACTCCACGATCTTACCGTCCTCAATGCGGACGATCCGATCGGCAAGGCGGGCAATGTCGTTGTTGTGGGTGATCATCACAACGGTTTGTCGGAACTCCGCACTGGTACGCTTGATCAGCCCCAGCACCTCGGCGCTGGTCTTGCTGTCAAGGTTGCCGGTGGGCTCGTCGGCCAGCACAATAGCCGGTTTGGTGATCAAGGCCCGGGCGATAGCCACACGCTGCTGCTGTCCGCCAGAAAGATTGTTCGGCATATTTTTCAGTTTATCTTCCAGTCCCAGCAGGTGAACGATCTCGTCCAAAAACTTCTGATCCACCGTGTCCCCGTCCAGCTCCACCGGCAGGACGATGTTCTCATACACATTCAGGATCGGAACAAGGTTATAGTTCTGGAAGATAAAGCCGATGTTGCGGCGGCGAAAGATGGTAAGCTGTTCGTCGTTCATCTTCGACAGTTCTTTGTCCCGGACAATCACATTGCCAGAAGTAGGGGTGTCCAGCCCGCCCATCATGTGAAGCAGGGTAGACTTGCCGCTGCCGGAGGTTCCCACAACGGCCACAAATTCGCCGTCCTCCACGGAGAAGTTCACACCGTCAAGGGCGCGGGTGATGTTCGGCTCTGTGCCGTAATACTTTTTCAGGTCGATAGTCTGTAAAATGCTCATAAAATTCAATCCTTTTTTTGTTTGTTGTAAATGCGGAACGCTGCTGCGCCGGTGGCCGCCAACTGCACCAGAATCAGCACAGCGAACAGGCCGAAGCTCTCATAGTAGAACAGTTCATCCCAAAATAGGAGAACATCACAGAGAGCAGTCAAGGCAACCGTCCAGCGGATGTGCCGGGCCAGCCATTGCCGGAACACCAGCACAATGGCAACGGGCGGGACGATCAGCAGCACCAGATTCAAAATCAATGTCGGGGTCAGTTCCATTGCGTCGCCTCCTCACTTTTGTTGATAAGGGTATTGTAAAACCCAAATGTCCGCGAAATGTTACAGCGGCCAAAAAATTTCATTGAAAATCGGGGTGAAATGTTACAACGCTCGGACATTTCAAAATCAGTCTGCCATTTTGATCCGTTCCACCAACGAATTTCTGCATTGAATTTTTAGACAGATAGCAGAAATTATAATAGGTGTTATTATTAAGCAGACACCGTAAATCAGTAATGGAATAAAAGGAAAAGTATATTGAAAATAAGTTAATCCATTCGCAGACAATATCCGTACTAACAAATAACCCATCAAGGTTCCTGCCACAACCGTAATAATCAAGCATGGAATAATCAGTAAGACACTTTCATGCAGCAGCATTTTCTTTATCTGTTTTTTTGTCATACCGATAGATTCCAATATTCCAAATTCTTTTCTCCTTGTACTGATACGACTAATCAAGGTGTTTGTCAGATTAAAAATGCTAAACATAATGACAAAGGCAGATACCCCATAAACTTGTACGCTGGTATTATGAATCGTATTTGCCGAAGATGCTTTTACCTCTTGTAAGGTTTCCATTACCAAATCAGGGTGTCGGGACAGTATATTATTTAATTTGCTTTCTACTGATTTACCCACTTTTTCATATTCAGGTACGGACAAAGTTAAGGAAGCTGTTAAATCCATATCGCCCCACAACTTTTCTATGGTTTCTTTGGGGAGATAAAAGCCCTCATTCATACTTTTTTCGGAAGTACCGGCAATCAAAATATCTATGCTGTGTTCAGCCCCATCAAACCATCGTAATGTCACTTTTTCTCCTATTGACGGGCAAGCATGATAGACTTCTTTCTGTACGCTTGTTCCTAATATAACCATAGCGTCTTGTTTCACCAATGTTTCGTATGTCCAATCAACAGGAAGCGTTTTCAAAATTTCCTCCTGATTATCAGGCGTAATCGGAATAATGGGAATTTCTAATTGTTCATCGTGATACTCAATAATGGCTGCGGTTCTCTCCGTAGCATAAATCTCTTTAACTTCCGGGATTTGTTGCAATTCTTCCATGAGTTCTTGTGAAAAAGGCGTATTAACTTGATACTCCGAAATACCATACGGTTTCGGGTTGACTAATGTATTGTGGTTAATCGTAATATAATATTCTCCATCTTCCAAATTCCCCATTCTTGCAAAGGAATCTGGATTCCATGATGATATAAAAGTGGCTCCAACCATAAATAAAATCCCGCCGATTGCAAGCGAGGCAATCGTCAGATTGTGTTTTTTTCGATTCTGCTTTTCGCTCAATACGGCTAAAGAATACGGTGAGAGCCGAATATGATTTTTCCTATTCTGCACTCTACTTTCTTTTAGTTCTGGATCGTTTCCAACATATTTTGTTGCTTCAATAGGGGAAATATTTGAAGCTATTTGTGCGGGCTTGTATACGGAAATTTGTACGATGATAATGCCTAATATTATTGCTAAAATACTTGTGGCTATGGCATTGATAATCGTTATTCCATTCGGCTCTAACAAATATGCAAATATGATACCTACTGTAATACCGGCAGGTATTCCGAACAGGCAGAAACGATACCCTTCTTTACGAATCATCCGCTTAATTTGTTTTTCTGTCATGCCAATAGTTTTGAGCTGTCCAATCTGCGATACTTGATTTGATACCGAAAGGTAGAACACACTGTATATGACAATTCCGCTTGAAAATGCAATAAAAAGAGTAGCTAAAAGAACACCTCCCATTCCTGATCCACTAATAAGTGAGGAACAGAATTTGCTATTAAAATAAAGTTGGTTCCTGCTTATGTCTTGGGATAAAGCCAGACGATATACTGTATTCTCAAAATCAATAAGTCCCATTTCCGTGGCACCATTTACACGAATCAAGGCACTATATGGAATATCCGATAATAACACACCCTGTTCTGCATACGCTGGGGAGACATAAAAGTAAAATGTTCCTGTTTCCACATTATCAGTAAAACCAGTAATGATGAAATCCTCTGTTTTACTCCCCGCCGTTGGTAAAGTGATGGTATCTCCTATATTTAGCTGATACCCCAGCTCTAATTGAACATTTTTATCAATTACAATTTCATTGTACTGTTCTGGACAGGTTCCACTGACTAATTCATAGGATTTTATAATTCCAAAACCAGTCGGCATATAAACCGCTTCAAATTTGATCCCATCCATCAGAAAACTATCACTATGCTTATAGGGTACAATATCTTCAAGATCAGGTTCTTTTTTCAGAACTTCTATCTGTTCTGCTGTAAGCCCCCCGATGGTAGCTTGCTGCATTTGATTCAAAATCTTTTGTTCACTAATTTTGCTGCCTTGTTGGAATAAGGAGATTCCCACAATCAAACTAATTGCCAGCGCAATGGTCAAAACATTAAAAAAGCAAAAAATACGATTTGAAGATACATTGCGTTTTGCTAATTTCTTTACAATGGCGCTGGTGTCATTCTCAAAAGGCCATGTCATAGTTGTATCACCTCCATATTTGATAAGGGTATTGTAAAACCCAAATGTCCGTGAAATGTTACAGCGGCCAAAAAATTTCATTGAAAATCGGGGTGAAATGTTACAACGCTCGGACATTTCAAAAAAATTTACGGCGGGCAGCCGGAAATGGCCGTCCGCCGAAACATACTACACGATCTTTTAGATAGATTGATTGTGAAATAATTTCAATCCAATCACCACATCTATCATAAGTTCCACAATGAGAATTATACTAATGGCAAAATTAAAATTACATAGGTTATATAATCCGATATAGATTTCACAAGTAAGAAATACAACTTGCAGACACAAATTTAAGTATGTCACTAAATGCTCGTTAGTTCTATTCCACAATCTAAACAGGAACATTGTAAAAATAGGTTTTCCAGCAAAAGCAAAGAGTACTGACAATATCGGCACCAAAAATATATAGTAAGAATCTACTGCATTGCTGGGGGTTGTACCTACCCATTGAATTGCTATATTATCAGGAACAACGAAAAATAAAACAATAGATAAAATAACATTGATTATTAAGATGATTGTTGTTGCTTTGCAAAAATTGATTTTTTTCATGGTGTTTTCTCCTGTTATAAGTGTGCTTTATTTAGTCGGCAGCATAATGGAAAATTCCGAACCCTTGCCCGGCTCCGAAACCACTTTGATATAGCCGCCCTGTCGCGTTACGATCTCGCGGGCCAGATACAGGCCAATGCCCACGCCCTGCTGTTCGTGTACTTCTTCCTCACGATAGAAGCGCCGGAAGATAGCGGCCTGATTGCTTTCAGAAATTCCTTTGCCAGTGTCGGTCACTTTGATCTCCACATACATTTCCCACAGCACCACCGACACAGCGATTTTCCCGCCTGCCGGGGTGTACTTCACCGCATTGTCCAGCAGGTTAAAGAGGGCTTCGGATGTCCACTTGCTGTCATGGGAAACGGTCAAATCCTCCGGGCAGTCCACAGACACGGCGATTTCCTTTTTCTCCGCTGCATACACGATCCCACTCATGGCCTGCGCCACAGTATCAAAGAGGCGGCCCGATTTCTTATCCAACTGGATCACGCCTGTTTCCAGCCGGGAGGTTTTCACAAGGGCCTGAAAGAGAAAGTCCAGTTTATCCGTCTGGCTGCGGATTCCCCGGATAAAGTCGGTGCGCTCCGCCTCGGTCATAGGCTTTTCCAGCAGGGTGTCCGTCGCCATTTTCAGATTGCTTACCGGCGTTTTCACTTGATGGGAAATATCCGATACAAGGGTCTGTAACTCCTGCCGTTCCTCGTCCACCCGGCGGCGGTTCTCCTGCATGATCTGATAGAGCCTTGCCAGCCGGTGTCCAATTCTGGCAAGCTGGGTTTCGCTGTCCTCTGGCCGCTGGGGCGCTTCATTTCCGGCGATCATGTGGTCTAAAGTCTGGCATAGGTCAGCGGTAAACTGCGACAGCCGCTTTCCAAACGCCTGCGTCAGTACAAAAATCCCCACAAGGGCGCACAGCAGCAGCGCCCCGCCCGTCAGCAGCACCGCCGTCTGTTTTGTCACAAGAAACAGGGCTATGGTGATCCCGGACATGGAAAGGACAAGCCCCATTGCTACCCGGCCAAACAGCCGCTTTACCGAGAGGTTTTGCAACTTCATTTTGCCTCGCCTCCCGTCCATTGATAGCCCATGCCGTAAACAGTTTTGATGTAGGGCGCGCCGCCGTCGGATTCGATCTTACTCCGAATCCGGCTGATGGAGGTTGTCAGGGTGTGTTCGTCCACAAACTTCTCGTCTATATCCCACAGCTTTTCCAAAAGCTGCCCACGGGTCAGCACTTGCCGGGGATTTTTACGGAACAGGTTCAGCATTTTGTACTCCATCGGGGATAGGGTCAGGGGCTTGCCGTTTAAGGAAGCCGTCTGCTCCGAGAAGTCCAGAAACAGCCGCCCGTCGTCGTAAATGTCCTTGGCCGGTTTGTGGTGTTCCAGCATGGCGAACATGGCTTTGATTTTTCGCTGCAAGGCCCCGATCACAAAGGGCTTTGTGATGTAGTCCACCGCGCCCACCTCATAGCCCCGTATCTGGTCGCTCTCCTGATCGTTAGCGGTCAGGAAAATCACAATGGTGTCCGGGTGCTGGGGCTTTATCAGTTTGCACAGCTCAAAACCGTTGCCGTCCGGCAGGTTGATGTCCAGCAGCACTAAGTCAAATTCCCGCTGGCGTATGGCTTCGGCTGCGGTTCTGGCGTTTAGGGCAGAAGTCACGCCGTAGCCGTCTGCGGTCAGGTTATAGGCCAACATCTTATTCAAAAAACTGTCGTCCTCGACAATTAAAATCTGCTTCATATCCTCACTTCCTTTTCTTTTTGCAAATAGTATAACAGGCAAATGTCCGAGAATTGTTACAAGGACAAATATATTTATCATTTTACAGCTTTTTTCTGTGTACTGCAATTTTATAAAAGAAAGGACAGCAGTATCAAATTGCTGTCCTTGCGGTTTATTATAGCTGGTAGTGTATAAGCGTGGGTTCATCATATTTGGTGTGGTATCTTTAACTATGGGAAACTCCTTTTTCCCATTTATTTACCGCAGGAGTAGAAACGTCCAAATAATCCGCCACCTGTTCTTGTGTTAATCCCGCAGTTTTCCGATAGTTTTTTATCTTCTCACCAATTTGCATTGTTCCTACCTCCTGTTTATATTCTCATTATAGTATTTCTAATATGTGTTTACAATTGAGCCTTCGTTTAATTATGGCTTCGATTTCTTAACTATCGGTTAAAATCTGCGAGAAAAATGCTCTATTTTATAATTCTACAAATCAAAATATCCTTAAATTTAATTAATTCAAGAATACGTGCATCAGTACTCCAATTAAGAAGCAAATCATCGCTGTAACACCCGCACTGATAATAACCTTTAATATATTTTGATAAGGACGTTTTCCCACTTCAACTGCCTTATGAAGTTCATCCAATTTTTTTCCCTCCGTAAATGCAACAATTTCCTTATAGGTTTGTATATCATTTTTCTTTTTTAGTTTTTCAACCTTTAACGCCCAGTACTGTGTAATAATAAATAAAATTCCAAACGGAATATACGCATACCTTCCGAGCCACATAAACAAAGGTACTGCCGATATAATCAACACGGCCAAATGAACTGTATAGATGGAACCATAATAATTAAACTTTTTAATTTCTTGCTCGCTAATAATTTCTTTCATTTTCTCTATATCTCCTTTAATTAATTGATCGAGAGATACATTAAACAATGAACTAAGAAGTAACAAGCTATGAATATCAGGATAACTCTTTTCGTTTTCCCAATTAGAAATTGTCTGTCTTGTTACATATACCTTTTCTGCCAATTCCTCCTGTGATAGATGAAGCTCTGTTCGGTATTTTTTTATCTGTATACTCAGCTCCATATAATTTCCTCCCTTCGCAAGTAATTTGTTCTCTTGATCTGAGCCAAGAATAATCATTTTTTCATTATCTGTCTATCAAAGATATTTTACTTAACGGAAAACACAATGTCAAAAGAGTTTTACACTACAAAACTCATACCTTTTCAGCAATTTTTATTTTCATCTTTGTAAAGAGCAGCCTTTCAACTACCCTTTCGACTCACATATATACCCTCTCTTTCAAGAACTGTTTCCGCAGCATTCCATATTTACCATAGGTCGGTTCTTCCTCATTCACTGCCAGATCCGGCAGGTAATAATCTCCATGCAGTGTATAGCTTAATCCATTACTTTCATCATAAATGTGCTTTTTCATTGTCTTATCTCTCCATTCCTCTGTTTTTTGTTTTATTTTTCTTACGCTGTTGATTCTCCATCTCACTTTTTCGGGCACCCCAGGCCAGTCTTTCGTGAATACTTCCTTGAGGCATTTGCTCCATTTGTCTTTTGCGTTGTGGAAGAACGGGAAAACCGACAGGAACAGCGTACACAGAAACGTAACCTGCACAGGGAAAATATCTCACAGAAAAAGCAGGAATTACAGAAAGCACAGGAAGCAAGACAGAATGTTCATGCGAATGGATCAGCGACAGCCGGAGCTACCAGAAGCCATGAACGCCCTGTTGCCACACCTGTTCCAAAACCTGCACCGACCGATACAGTTACAAAGCCAGATATGAAGCGTCCTGCTACTTCTCCTGTGATAAAAAATGCAGAAGTCAAGGCTGGAAAAGAAACTGTCCGAACCAATATCAGACAGGAACAACAGGTCAAAGGTGTTACCAGAACAAACCAGCCGAATGTAGCGAAATCCAGAAGTAATCAAAAGAAAACAACCATACAGAAACAGGTCAACCAAAAACAGAATCGTAAGACTGTTACGAAGCAACCAGAGAAAGAACGGAAGAAATGAGATTAAAACGTATCCTTATCATAGGTACGATATTTCCAGTCCTTTTCTCCATCATCCTCTTTTTCGGGATATTGATTTCCGGCGAAGATGACGACAGTTCAAACAGCTATTCGCCTGTCTATTCCGGCATGAACCTGTCAGCCGATGTCCTCAAACATCAGCCGATGGTGGAAAAATACGCCAGAGAAAACGGTATCTCGGAGTATGTGAACGTCCTGCTTTCCATCATACAGGTGGAAAGTGGCGGTACAGCTACCGATGTCATGCAGTCCAGCGAAAGT
Organism: Coprococcus sp. AM97-35; assembly: GCF_027697525.1. NCBI lineage: Bacteria > Bacillati > Bacillota > Clostridia > Lachnospirales > Lachnospiraceae > Coprococcus > Coprococcus sp. AM97-35. Next base: position 113,102 of record NZ_JAQESL010000004.1, read on the forward strand.
CTGGGATTACCGCCAAACTCATTAAGTACAGAAGAATCCATAAAGCAGGGGTGTAAATATTTTGCTTCCCTGCTTTCTTCCTGTAAAGCCAAAGGCATGAATGACATTAACGTGGTCATTCAGTCTTATAACTATGGTGGTGGCTATGCAGACTATGTGGCGAAGAACGGAAAAAAGCACAGCTTCAATCTTGCGGAGAATTTCGCAAAGAATAAATCTGGCGGTACAAAAGTGACCTATACGAACCCGATAGCGGTCAGTAAAAATGGTGGCTGGCTTTATAACTACGGGAACATGTTCTATGTGGAGCTGGTCAACCAATATCTGAACATAAAACAGTTCAGCAACGAAACGGTACAAGCGGTTATGAATGAAGCGTCAAAGTATCAAAGCTGGAAATATGTCTACGGTGGCAGTAATCCAAACACTTCTTTTGACTGTTCTGGTCTTGGTCTTACTCAATGGTGCTACGGAAAAGCCGGAATCAGCTTGCCACGAACCGCACAGGCACAGTATGACGCAACCCAGCATATCCCATTGTCACAGGCACAGGCTGGTGATTTGGTCTTTTTCCATTCCACTTATAATACCAGCGACTATGTAACCCATGTAGGAATCTATGTAGGAAACAATCAGATGTATCATGCCGGAAATCCAATCGGCTATACTGATTTGACCTCTGCCTACTGGCAACAGCACATCATTTGTGCCGGAAGAATCAAACAATAGAAAGGACTTGAAATATGTTTAAGAAGAAAGAAAAAACAGAGAAAGCACCTACGAATAAGAAAGTGCGTACCATGAAAGTCGGGACACATAAGAAATCTGTCCTGCTGTTGTGGGCGGTGCTTTTAGCAAGCACCAGCTTTGGTGTGTATAAGAATTTTACCGCTATTAACACACACACGGTACATGAAAAAGAAATCATTCAGCTAAGATTGAACGATACCAATGGGATTGAGAATTTCGTCAAGAACTTTGCAAAAGCCTACTACTCATGGGATACCAGCAAGGAAGCCATTGAAGCGAGGACAGCGGAAATCAGTAAATACCTTACCAAAGAATTGCAGGACTTGAATGCCGATACCATCAGAACGGACATACCAACCAGTGCGACTGTTACAAATGTGCTGGTCTGGAATGTAGAACAATCTGGAACGGACGATTTTACCGTTGCCTACGAAGTAGATCAGCAGGTAAAAGAGGGAGAACAGACACAGGCAGTCACAGAAAACTATACCGTGACCGTTCATGTAGATAAAGACGGTGCAATGGTCATTACCCAAAATCCTACCCTTGCTCCGGCGGTACAGAAATCAAAGTATGAACCGAAAGCACAGGAAGCCGATGTCAGTGTCAGTTCCGACACAGTTAAGGACGCTACCGCTTTCTTGGAAACATTCTTTAAGCTCTATCCGACAGCTACGGAAAAGGAACTTGCCTACTATGTCAAAGACGGTGTGCTTGCTCCTGTATCCGGCGACTATGTATTTTCGGAACTGGTAAACCCTGTCTTTACCAAAGACGGCGACAACCTCAAAGTCAGCGTGTCCGTAAAGTATCTGGATAACAAGTCGAAAATGACGCAAATCTCACAGTATGAGCTTGTGCTTCATAAGGACGATAACTGGAAGATTGTAGAATAAATGTTACAGCAGAATAGTATGATAATTGTTTATTCAATCTATACTATTCTGCTTACAATTAGATTGACAAAATAAGAATCCCTCTCATATAATTGGTTGCAATGGTATTGAGGAAATACAACCTTAAATGTATAATGGGAAAGTAGCATTGCAGGAATGAGGTAGGCTAATGAATAAAATATTGATTATTGAAGATGATTTAGAAATAAATGCGTTATTGGCTGATTTTCTAAAAGAAAAAGGATATGCTGTGCATTGCCAATATGATGGACTTCATGTTCTGGATTTTTTGAATAAAGAAAAAATTGATTTGATTATACTTGATATTATGCTTCCTTATCGGAGTGGTGATATTATTTTATCTGATGTACGCAAGAAATTTACGATACCTGTTATTATTATTTCAGCGAAAGAAACTACACAAAATAAAATCGACTTGCTTCGTCTGGGAGCAGACGATTATATCACAAAACCTTTTGATATGGAAGAAGTGCTTGCCAGAATTGAAAGTAATCTGCGAAGAGTACAATTTCAAAATAGCCAGGCAGAATGTTTGCAATATAACAATCTGACTTTAGACCTAGAGAAAAATACAGCATTTTTGAATGGAATAGAATTATCCTTAACCGCTAAAGAATTTGGCATTTTAGAATTGTTGATGAAATATCCAGATAAAGTATTTTCAAAATCGAATCTTTTTCAAAGTGTTTGGGATACAGAATATATTGCTGAGGATAATACACTTAATGTTCATATCAGTAATTTACGCAATAAATTAAAAGCGATATGCTCTGATACAGAATTTATTGATACTGTTTGGGGCATTGGCTACCGCCTACATAAAGCTAAGGATTAAACGTTCCTTAGCTTTATTATTTTTTTAACTTTTCTCATTACGATTTAAGAAATTCTTTAAAATTGCCCGTTATACTGGTTTAAGTAAAGGAGGTTTGGGATATGAGTTCAATTATTTTAGAAGCAAAGTCTTTAACCAAAGAATATAAACAAACATTAGCATTAGACCACATAAATTTACAAATAAAAAAAGGAAAAATTTATGGATTTATTGGTCAAAACGGAGCAGGTAAGACTACTTTTTTAAGATTAGTCACAGGGCTTGCGTTTCCAACAAGTGGTACACTTTCTTTATGGGGAAATTCTGGAACAGAAGAATTGCAGAAACAGCGTAAACGAATTGGAAGTATGATTGAAACGCCTGCTCTATTCCCGTCAATGACTGCCTATCAAAATATGGAAGTACAGCGTATTCAACGAGGCATACCAGATAAATCAGTTATTAAAAGGACATTAGATATGGTTGGATTGCAAGATACAGGTAAAAAGAGTGTCCGCAATTTTTCATTAGGTATGCGTCAACGATTGGGGATAGCGATTGCACTTTTAAATACACCAGAACTATTGATTTTAGACGAGCCTATCAATGGTCTTGACCCTGCTGGAATTGTAGAAATCAGAAATTTATTAAAAATTTTGAATAAAGAATATGGTATGACCATTTTGGTTTCAAGCCATATCTTAGAAGAATTGTATCAAACAGCATCAGAATTTATTCTGATTGACCATGGAAAAATTGTAGAAGAGATTTCTGATTATGAATTAAATGAACGGTGTAAACGACATATAGCAATTAAAACAACAGATGTTCAGAAAACGGTTCTGGTTTTGGAAGAGAATCTTCATACAGATAACTTTAAACTAATGCCAGATGGCATAATTCGTTTGTATGATTATTTGAATGATTTAGAGACAGTTGCGTCTGCTTTGGCAGAATCGCACATTCTTGTAACAGGACTTTCTGTATCTGGCGATACTTTGGAGGACTATTTTTTGAGCAAAATAGGAGGAACAAAAGATGTCAAATCTCCTAAAAACTGAGTTATATAAGTTGTTTCACAGTTGGTATTTTTGGGGAATTGGAATATTCAATCTCCTTTTAAGTAGCATATTGCTGTTAGATAGTAAAGAACGCTCTTCAAACTTAATTATGGCATCATTATACAATATTCCGTTACTCTATTTTTTGAGTATAGTGTTTATAGCATTGTTCATTGGAAGTGATTTTAGTGGAAGAACTTTAAATACTTATATTACTGCCGGACATAAAAGAAGTTCTATATTTAGAGTAAAGTTAATTGTATCTCAAATAGGTTGTATTATCATTCTGGTATTTCCATTATTTGTACATGGAATTATTAGTCAATTTTATATTGGAGAAAAACTTTTTTGGAATGATAGCACATATACTATGGTTTTACTAACTCTGTTTGCCATGATAACACTGTGTGCATTACCGATGTTTTTTGCTTTTATTTTTCGTGATATGGGGAAAACACTGACAGTTTCAATGGTTTTATTTTTTGTTATGATTTTTTTGCTGAACAGTGAATCTGCACAAATAATCAGCAGAATAATACCAATGGGACAACTTAGGTTAATTTCATTGCAAAAAGTCTATTCGACAAACTTTTGCTTGTTTGTAGATTTTTTATGGAATTTTATTTTATATTTCATTGCAGGTAGTGCTTTTTTACATACAGACTTGAAATAACCGGAGGTGTTTTTTATGGATAAATTATTAAAACTGGAAAAATATCAGTTGTTACATAATTCTATTTACTGGTGTGGTATGATTGGAATATTTATTTTAGGATTTTTTACAGCAGATACTTATGTTACAGAGGTCATGGGACCGACAGAAGAAATTGCTTCTTCTCTTGCTGATATTTTTAATGGAATGGTGTATGATTCTACGTTTCTTCTTATCATCATATCGGCTATACTTGCATTGATTTTAGGACAGGAATTTTCTAAGAGAACAATAAACTTAGAGGTCAGTGCTGGACATTCCAGAAAACAAATTTTTACAAGTAAAATAATATCGTATTTAATTGCTTTTAATCTTATGGCTCTTGTCTATCCAGTTTCAGGGTGCATAAGGGAATTTGGACGCTTTGGTGTTGCAGACGTGGGAATGTTTTTTTACAATATTATAAAAGCAATCATTTATTCTTGTCTGCTTAATAGTGCGATATTTCTAATTGCAATACTTATTTGTTGCTATTTACAGGATGCTGTAAAAGCAACCTCGGTTACAGCAATTATTATTTTTGGTCTTAGCTTATATCTTGGCTATGGAATGATGTTGAGATTACCAGTCGGTTTTTTACCTACTTATCAAATCAGAATCGTTGTCAGCATGAAAACCTTTTTTCAACCGATAGCTATTTTAGTAGGATGTATATGGTCTGGTATATTGGTATTGCTTTCGTGGATAAAATTTTGTAAATGTGATTTTAAATAGGTGGAGAAAATGTCTAACATAGAATGGATTTTAATTATCATAACAATATTTTTAGTAATGCTGCTATTTCGATATATTCAATTAAAAAAACAAATCCGTAATCTTGCGGATCAAGTTAATGAATTGAATTCTGGAAATTCACAGCAGATGTTAGACATTTCGTTGATTGATAAAGATTTAGAAAGACTGGCTGGTATATTGAATCAATATAATATCAGACAACGACAGGCTGTTGCAGGCGTATTACGCAATGAAGAGTATTTAAAAGAATCTGTTGCTAATATATCACATGATTTGCGTACACCTCTTACAGTCATTCTTGGTCATTTACAATTATTGCAAAAAGAAAATTGGGAATCCAGTCAAGCACAGCGTGTAAAAGTGATTTTTAGCAAAGCCGAAAAAATGAAAGAATTGGTAGAAACATTCTATGACCTTTCTATTTTGGAGGAACAGCAGACAGTTCCAGAAAAAGAAAAGTTTAATATATCTAATATGTTAATAAATTTAATTACGGAAAATGCCGTTGCATTAGAAAAGGAGAATATTTTACCCGAAATAAATCTCCCAGATTATTCAATATACGTATATTCTGATAAAAATATGGTAGAACGAATTTTACAAAATCTGTTGACAAATGCAATTAAGTATTCTGTTGGAACGATAAAAATAACACTTATGGAGAAAGAAAATAATAATATTATATTTACCATTGAAAATCCAATGAGTGACAGTTCAGAAATTGATTGCAATCGACTTTTTGACCGTTTTTATACAGGTGATAAATCAAGACATAATGGAAGTACAGGATTGGGACTTGCGGTAGTAAAAACACTTGTTGCCATTCTTGGCGGAAATATTGTTGCAAAAGTACATGCCAATAGCCTTATTATTACTCTTGAATTATAAAGTATTGAAGATATATTCGTATGATAATTCATTGAAGAGTGGACATCAAAATGTAAAGTCAATAGTTTGTAAAGTTCAGTTACAAACTATTGGCTTTTTTCATTACTGTGTAACAAGTAAATTTACGATAAAGAAATAAGGATAGTCGGCTCTTATTTGTTGCCTGCGGAGCAGATCAACAAATAAATGTTGAAGAATCTGTATAGGAAAACAGAGAAAACAAGAAGCAAATCACTTCTTATTCTCTCTGCTGTTCAAGATACCGTCAATCGTACCTTGAATGATTTTTAATTCATTATCACTCAATAAATCAAGTGACGAATCTATCTGACGGCGGGCTGTGTTTTTCTCAACATTCTTCGCTGGATAGAAATACTCGTCAACAGATATATTGAACATTGTAACTAAATCATGGAATAACTGAAAGCTAAGGTGTTTTTCGATATTTTCAATATCTGCGATATGACGTTCTCCGTAAAAGACTTTATCGCCTAAATCATTTCTGGAAAGCCCTGCTTTCTCTCTGGCTTCTCTGATTGCCAGTCCTAAAGGACGAAAATCAAAGCTGTGTGTATCTTTCTTTTTTCTCATTTTTAATCACCTAGCATGAGTTTATACTTCATGTTGTGCGATTAGAATGTATTAAAAACTCATATTATATGCACTATAAATTCAAATAAAGTATTACCTAGTTCGGTAAATAAAAAAAACCGTTCTGTGGGTAATCTCTTTTATAATGTCCAAAAATATAGGGACGGTTTTGGTATAACCAGAGCTGTCCTTTTTCTATTTTCACAGGATTGCTCTGGTCAAGGAGCAATTTGTGATTCTAAGTAAAACAGGCAGTCTATACCAACAACCGAATTTATTCCATTTTTTTCTTAGTACATCATCAGTCCTTGAACATGAATTAAAAACTCATATATCAGATGTTTTAAAAACAGTCTATTTGTTATTGATGCAAATAGGCTGTTTTCATATTTACAAAAATTTTTTTCAATCCTGCAACAAATCACACCTTGCCGTACAGATATGGTGCGGAAAGAGGGATACATACTTTTCACTTCATCGCGGAAGGGGGGTGTGATTTTGAAACCATCAGACTTCCAAAAGACAATACAATGTCAGTTTGACTGTAAGCTCAAAAAGGTTGTGAAAGGCATTGTCCGTAACTACCGCAAGGAATTAGCCAGACGACAGGCAAAGGAAGTATCCTTTTGTGAGCTTCCAGAGATTGTTGTTGAGAAATTGATTGTATGGGACGATTACGAAAGTGAATATACAACGTTCGATGTGTGCGGTACAGAAATCCGTGTACTTGATGAAGAACTTGCAGAAGCACTGAAACAGTTGCCGGAGCAAAGCCGGAACATTGTATTGATGTTTTTCTTCTTGGATATGAGCGATTCGGAGATAGGCGAAAAGCTGAATATCAACCGAAGCACATCATATAGGCACAGAAGAAATTCACTTGAAGAAATCAGAAAGCAGTTAAAGGAGAAGAAAACAAATGAAGAATAAGCAACACACACTTCCATCATTTTTTCTCATATCATCAGCCGTGGACGGTAACGAAAACGCCATAGAAAAGCTGTTGCTGTTCTATGAAGCCTATATATCAAAATGCTGTTTACGCTCGTTTTACGATGAATACGGCAACGTATACATTGTGGTTGATATGGAATTAAAGGGACGTATCAGAGAAGCCCTTTTGAAAATGATATGTGAATTTGAAATAGACGAACATTAAGTAATATTTGAGCGGAGCATGATTTAATAAACTCCCCTCTTTCCTGTTCCGCTTTTTTTTATCATTCTGTATCAGTCCATTTGTAAAAATGAATTGATACAGGCTGACAAGAGCCTAACAGTTCTTTGACAAGTGAATAAAGCAGTCAGATACGTTTGTGCTTGCAGTGAGCCATCAGAGGTTGTACGCCGTGACTTTTCCAATCGGGAGATAGCGATTCATGCAATGATCTGGGAGCGACCGTTGGAAAAGTCGTTCTGCCATGACCTGCAACACAGGATAATGATACACCCGTATGACACGGTTCAGCCCACAGGAATGGGAATGGTTGAGATACCAGCGGAGCTTGCCGAAGCCGTCTGATTGCTTGTAAAACTATCTAACAACGATTTTGCAAGAAAAAATCATCTTAATAGAGCTTTTTTGCTCATCATTTGATATACTGATAGACAAGATATTGAGATTTCCTTATCTGGTCTATGGAAAGGAGGATTATGATTACCGTAACAAAAAAAGACCTCATAGCACTAGGTTATGGAACTTCTTTCTCGGCAGACATCATAAGAAAAGCAAAAAAACTTATGATTGAAAAAGGGCATACTTATTACCAATCCCGTAAATTGGACAGAGTACCCAAAGAAGCCGTGGAAGAATTATTAGGGATTACATTATCAGACACAAACGATTGATTGTACTTCTTGCATATCATGTAAGGAGTGAAATCATGGCAAAAGACCCTATTAAGAAAGCAGATAACGGAACTTATTATTTCAGAGCTAATTTAGGCTACAATCCCATTACCGGAAAACAGATACAGAAATACCGAAGTGGATTCAGAACGAAAAAAGAAGCAAAGGAAGAATATTCAAAACTGGTGTTAGCTTCTACCGAAGAATTAACAACAAAAAAAGATGGCGTTTCTTTTCAGCAATTTATAGAGGAAACCTACCTGCCATGGTATAAAACACAGGTAAAAGAAAGCACTTATCTTAATCGTGCTACTACCATCAAGAAACATTTTTCCTATTTCTACAAAATGGAAACAGACGAAATCGAACCTATCCATGTTCAAAACTGGCAGTTGAAACTTGCAAAAGATTTTAGCCCTAATTACATTCGTATCGTACAGGGAATGCTTTCTATCGCATTTGACAGAGCTATTGTTCTTGGAATTGCGAAGAAAAATCCTTCTCGTATGATAGGCAATATCAAAAGCAAGAAAACCAAAGTTGATTTCTGGACATTAGAAGAATTTCAAAAGGTTATTTCCTTACTCTGTAAGAAAGACTATTATGAACATTATCTGTTTATATCGTTCTGGTTATTATTTATGACTGGTATGCGAATTGGCGAAGCGTCAGCATTACATTGGTCAGACATAGATTTTGAAACAGGCTTGCTTAGCATTACCAAAACATTATATTACCGAACAATGACGGACTATAAATTCGTTGAGCCGAAAACACAGGCAAGTATCCGTACTATTTATATTGATTCAGATACACTCAATGAGCTAAAGGCTTGGCAAAGTGTTCAGCAACAGGTTCTTCCCGATTGTCCACTTGTACTAAGTTATAACGGAACTCCAACCAGTAAAACAACGCTTCCCAGAGCTTTGGAAAAGTTGTCAAATTTAGCAGGTGTTCATCGTATTAAAATTCATGCCTTGCGACATTCACACGCTTCATTGCTTATCAGCATGGGCGAAAATCCTTTACTTATCAAGGAACGTTTAGGACATGAAAAACTACAGCCAACACTCGGCCCTTATGGTCATCTGTATCCAAATACGAATCTTGAAGTTGCTAAAAAGCTGACTGGAATATTACAAGTACAATCTGCTACTGAAAGCATTGCTAATTATACCAGCAATCAACATACAGCAATCTATCACAGAGCAGTTGAAGAAAAATAATGCAATGAAAATGCAATCCTATAAAGGAAAAGCTGTAAAACCCTTGTAAACAAAGGCTTTACAGCTCAGCTTCAACTATTCAAACTCCAGACAGACAGTACGGAGTATTAACGCATATAGACGATTTTAAAGGCTTTTTAACCAGTTAAGAGCAACATAGCCACATAATCTAAATTTTAAAAATGCAATAAAAATGCAATGAGTGACACGACTACTTGCTATACTTCCATCGGCTTCTTCTTGATACCAACACTATGAAAAGTCCGATTACAATTAAATATACTTTGAAAGGAAGATCACCATGAATTACAAATTAGAACTCAAACAAATCGTGGAATTTCCACGCTGTCGCATTTACCGTGACTTCATACAAACTTTAATCACTACCAAGAGCATCCGAACTACCGGGGGCTCTTTTCTTTTTTATTATCTGGTATTATGCTCCTATGCAAATTACCGCACATCCTACCGCCGGATGGAACACATTACCTATACCATTGGTCCAGGAGAGTGGATCTGCACAGTCACAGATCTTCAGGAATGGTTTCGCTGCCGTTTCCAACATCAAGCGTTGTCCATCCTTCGATTTTTTGAAGAGCAGAATTACATTACCTACTCTCTTCTCGGCAAAAACCGCCTGGTCAAATTCAAAATATCAGACTGGCCCAAAGACAATACCGTATTGGAATACAACTATCCCTGTAAAAAAGATACAGGGTTTTTCTTTTTCCCGATTGCCAAAGTTCACGAACTAATTGGCATTGGAAAATGCTCGGAAATGGATGTTATTCTGGATCTGTGGATTCATGCAGTTTACAACGATTCCTCTGTCCTGGGATCTGATTCCGGTCCCATTGTCTATTACCGGGATAATACCGGAAATCCCCTTACCAGCTTTAATGAACTGGGTGAAAGGTGGAGTCTGTCAAAGGCATCGGTATCACGACTCTTGAAGAAACTGGAGGAAAAAGAATACATTACACTTATCTCATTTACAGGAAAACACGGAAGCGTAATTTATCTCAACAATTACCTGTCCGTGATGTTTAATATCAGCGACGTTATGATTGACAAGGAGGAGATCGCTATGAAGATGCAATTACCAATCCATGTACCTGAAGAAATCACTATTGAGGATTCTGCTTCTGTTAGCGTTTCAGAAACTGTCACAGACTCACAAATCACCGTTACAAAAAATGATTCCTGCGTTCCAGATTCACACATGAAATTTATCGTGCAAAAAGTCGCAGAACTATTGGATTCACAAGGGATTCCATGTTGCCACTGCTCCAAAACCCGCTATATATTATCTCCATTATCAGCCTGCAAAGATATATTTAATACATTTACTCTAAATATTATCTGTCCCTACGGAAATGCCGCTTATCGGTTTGAGTTGTCCGTAAGTCCAGGGGATGAGTCTGCCCAAAAGATGCCTGCCGTGGCAGAGCCTTCTGCACTGAAAGGGGGGGAATAGACATGGCAAACCGCAATACACAGGGATTTCCTTCACCCGAAGAAGATCCACGTTTTCACGACACCTATCAGTTTTTACGCAGATACCGGGATGCAACCTACAGCCTGAAGGTAGTCGTACACCAGATGGAGCACCAGTTTAAGCTCCAATACGACAATGACATCGACAAATTTCTGGACTCCATCTATGCTGCCGGGGCTGATCTTACCGGAAGCGACATCGAACAACGGGCAAAAAGTATTGCCAGAAGCAACCAGATGCTGAAGCTTTTGGAATCATCCATCGATCTCCTCCGGAACAATCACAAGCATGGGGAACAGTATTACTGGATTCTCTACTACGCTTTTCTCTCTCCACAGGAAATGAAAAATACAGATGAGATATTGGATAAGCTGGCTCACCACATCACCAATATTTCCTACCGCACCTATTACCGGAAACGCAGGGCTGCGATTGAAGCACTCAGTACCATCCTTTGGGGATTTACTGCAAAAGAGACATTGGATACGCTCAACAAGTTCTTTCCAGAGTAATACATATCGCCTATCTCCTCGGCTTTTCGTAATATCATAAAAATGTTATACTAAAAAATGCAAAATATATATTGACTCTCACGGAACGTCATAGCGTACAGTTATCTTATCAGGAACAGGAGGTCAGCAACTATGAGGACAGTCAAAGAAATATCAGAACTTACAGGTATCAGCGTTCGCACGCTTCACTATTACGATGAAATCGGGCTTTTAAAACCAACACAAAAAAGTGATGCGGGATACCGGCTTTATGACGATAGGGCATTGGAAATATTACAGCAGATTCTGTTTTTCCGTGAGTTTGACATTCCTTTGAAAGAAATCAAAGCTGTTCTGGAGAATCCTGCTCTTGAAAGGAACCAGATCTTGCAAATGCAGAGAAAAATGTTGGTAGCAAAGAAAGAATGTATGGAACATCTGATTGCCAGCATTGATGATATCCTGAAAGGAGAGAATAAAATGGATTTTGCGATTTTTAGTAAAACGGAAGTTGAAGAAATGTTCCAAACTATGTTTGAACATATGCCTGACAATATGAAAGAACTTGCTGTAAAAGAGTTTGGAAGCATTGAAGAATGGAAAAAGCATTATATTAAGACAGTTTCATCAGAAGAAATGCAGAAAGGCTATGCTAAAGTTGTTGAGTGGTATGGAGGAAAAGAGCAATTCCTGTCTGTTGCCAACAATCCTATTAGCAAAGAGGCTGCAGAAAGTTACAACCAACAATTTGACAATCTTTTATACAAATTAGCAGCTAAAAAAGTATGTTCACCAGATTCTTCTGAAGTAAGAGAACTTGTTTCCGAATACGGTTTTCTTATGAAACAACTTTCACAGATAAAGAAAGAACACGGTCTGATGGTTGCACAGGCTCAATATTACCGTAATGAAAAAATCAAACCTATGATAGATGAAAAATACGGCAATGGTACAGCCGAATTCTTCGCACAAGCTTTCGAAGCATTTTATAAAGACAAGTAATCATTAGAACTACACAAAAGCACAACAATACACCATGCAGGGAATCAAAATGGTTTCCTGCTTTTTTTATGCCAACCAGTGAAAATGGCACAGAAATGACCTGCTTCTGCGATTGAAGCGTAAAATTACCCATGCTACAATAGGTATTGCTTATAGTTTTCCTTATTTCCAGCACCCATAGATGGTGCTTTTTTTGTACCTGTAAATTCAATCGCTGACAGCAGGTTCTATGTACTTTGTACGTACACTATACTTACAATACCAAACGTATCCTGTACGTACAGCCATATGTATAAAGTTTCCTATTATATATAGAAGGGAGTCAATCATGAAAACAAGGAACGAAATCTATCAAGGAGAGGGAGCCAAGCTCTTACGGTTCATTACCACTTACCATACTCTGAGGTATGACCAGGTTTTACAACTTTTCTCCCGACATGAGCAGTCTATCAAGTCATTGATTACCAGCCTCATCAAACAAGGGCGCATCATTTACGATAAAGAGCATGACCTTCTTTGTGACAGCCAGCAGTCTGCTGAGAATCCTGACTATGCTATAATTACATGCTTCTGGGTACTGCTGGATTTTAAGAAAGGTGTTGTATACCACACCAGTGGCGAATTTCCAATCAAGCTCAATTTCTTTTCGCAAGATGAACAATACGAAATCATCTATATCGGTGAAGAACAGGAGGCTCTGATCAATCATGTGATGGAAAGTATCCCATCACATGGTTCCAAACGCCTGATTGTCTTAGAATCCGAAAGCCAGGCTGCCAAAATCACCATTGATGATGTAGCCGCTTACTGCCTTGTAAATGAATCCGGTGCTGTCAGTTACTACATGAGAAAGTAGGTTATTATGACGCAAAATACACCAACCATTTACCAGCGGCTTGAAAAACTGGAAGGGGAGCTGCAAAAACTGACGAATACCGTTTACGCTCTGAAGGTCACTGATATCCAGAATTATGATAAAAATTTTGAGGAACTGAGCGTCAGTGCTGCTCTTCGGGCGGAGCGGATTGCCTGCCAGATGCGTAACCTTGTCTGTCCGGCTCTCTCCCCAAATCAAGCAGCTTATCTTCCCAAAGTGGCAGATGCACAGGGAATGCGGATTGCAGAACAGCAGGGGATTCTCACCATTACGCTTCCCGGACTGCTTCCGAAACGAAGAGTCCACACAAACACTGCATTTCTCCATGAACCGCTTAATTATATGCTTCGGGAGTATGTAAAACAAAATGCCCTGCCCCTCTATCGTGACTGCGTGATATGTTTCAGTCAAATATATGACAGGGAACTTCCTCAAAGACGTATCCGGGATTATGACAATCTGGAGTTTAAACAGATTCTGGATACACTTTGTACTTATGTTCTGACAGATGACAGCGGCTTTTTCTGTGATTCCTACTACACGACACAGCTTGGCTTAAAGGACTGTACACTGGTATCGGTTATGGAAAAAGCTGACTTTCCGAAATGGCTGCAGAACCAGAAAAATCATCACGAAAGCATGTCGGAAAATCTCCTGACTTCTCAGGCAGAAATCCGACATCGGTAAGAACCACCGCAGGGAACTTTGTTTTCTTGCTTTTTTTATCTCCAAACCACCGGAGATTTACCCAAGTATAGGCTTGCATGGGTAAGAACTGAATTGAGGTGATGCTTATTTGATAAGACCTGACACTACGAAATACCGCTTACTGGAAATGATAGGGATGTGCGGGGAATTTCCCGCAGACCAGCTAAACAGACTCATCCCAAGTGCCTCCTATGCGGAAAAACTCATTACGGATTTGAAGGCGGAACACCTCATCCGTACCCACTACCGGGATGCTCTCAGAGGCTACCGTCTTACAAAAGCTGCGAAAGAGATGCTGTTATCTGTCTCGCCGCTACGCTTCCAGTGCTATCTGACCGGCAATACCGAGACGAACCTCATCCGAAGTGAAGTATCCCGACGTATCCGCTTACATCAGAAAGCCGAAACGTATCTGACACTCCTTCATGCCGGGATTCCCTTTTATCCGGATGTAAAACCTGACATCTTCTGTAATCACCGCGAAGCTGGTTCCATCGGTATGCGAAGCCTTCCTCTTTTTTACGCTTCCAGAGAAATTAAGGAATTGGGCCCGGAGACCACGAAGATTAGGAACTCCCGCAGCATGGGCATCCTGATGGCACCGCAATGTGTCTATGTCCTTTATAACACGGGAAACGGAGTCCTGAAATGGGAATATCGAACGGAAGTCCGCTTAAACGCCTTCCTGCAGCATTACCTGCAAGGCTACCCTTACAACGGACATCCACAGATCCGGGCAATCATGACCGGAACCGACATGGAAATGGCTTTCCGGCTGTTTACCAGTACCGGAGGCTACAAAAAGAGCCTGTTTATGCTGGACACCTCCTTCGAGCATTTCCATTACCTTCCCAATACTCCGGAAGGGGAAGTGCTTTTAAAACTGCTGGTTCACCCTGAGATCATGGAAAAGCTGGACAACCTCCTGCTGTCCGATCTGGGCTGCCGCAGCGATTCAATTCCACTGGAACATGATGCCACGGATGCTTCCGGGAACCCCATCCTTCTTGCTTATGATTTTGACATGCAGCGAATCAACCGGTTCAATACCGGCTTAAATGTATACGGCAGATCCGGGAACCTGATCTGTTTCGATTTTCAGATTCCGGTCCTGAAAAAATACTTAACTGCCACAATCCATTTCTCCAGTATTGACCTTTGCAAATTCAAAAGGGGGTTTTTACATGAACCGTAAATGGTGGAAGCTCATTTATATGCTTCCGATCACCTTCTGCACCCTCTATGCAGGAGGCTATGTTGCTCAATTTATCCGCAACTATCAGACCTGGGAATCTGCCGGCAATTTTGCCGGAAACGGAACTGCCCCGCAGATCCCCTCCCCGCACCCGCTCGCCTGTCTGGATGCCCTGACTGCTTTCCCGTACAATCTGTATGGGATTTTTCTATGTCTGGCAGCTTTTGGACTCCTGACCTTCCTTCTCATGCGTATGGGATTTGACCGAAACGGGGAAATAACAGACCGGGGCCGGAACCTGAATTATTCCACAAAGGGAACCTATGGGACTTCCGGTTTTATGACTTTGGAGGAAATGCATCAGGTACTGGAGCTTACGAATGATGTCAAGAAACACAAGGGAACCATTCTTGGAAAACTGAACGGAAAAGCCGTTTGTCTCCCGAAGGATACCCGCATGAACCGGAATATTGCCGTTTACGGTGCCAGCGGTTCCATGAAAAGCCGGGCCTTTGCACGCAACATGATCTTCCAGTGTGTTGCCCGCGGGGAAAGCCTCATCATCACCGATCCAAAATCGGAATTGTACGAAAGTACAGCCACTTACCTTGAGAATGCCGGATATATCGTGAAATCCTTTAATCTTGTAAACCCGGAAAACTCGGATAGTTGGAATTGTCTGGGTGAAATTGGCGGACAGGAAACCATGGCACAGGTATTTGCTGATGTCATCATCCAGAATACCGGTTCTGCCAAAGGCGATCACTTCTGGGACAATGCCGAGATGAACTTATTAAAAGCTCTGATTCTCTATGTGGATCAGGGATTCCCACCGGAGGCAAAGAATATCGGACAGGTATACAAACTCCTGACCATGAGTTCGGAAAAAGAACTGAACAGCCTCTTTGACCTGCTTCCGGTCTCCCATCCGGCAAAAGTCCCCTACTGCATCTATAAGCAGGCAAGTGACACGGTACGTTCCGGCGTCATCATCGGACTCGGTTCCAGACTTCAGGTATTCCAGAACAAGCTGATCCGCCAGATCACTTCCTATGATGAGATCAACCTGACGCTGCCGGGAAAAGAAAAATGTGCATACTTCTGCATCACTTCGGATCAAGACAGCACTTTTGATTTTCTTTCTTCCCTGTTTATGACCTTCGTATTTATCAAACTGGTCCGTTATGCAGACACCTATGGGGAAGATGGAAAACTGCCGGTTCCGGTACATATCCTGGCTGATGAGCTGGCGAATACGGGAGCAATCCTATCGCTCAACAAAAAGATTTCCGTGATCCGAAGTCGAAACCTCAGTATTTCCTGCATTTTCCAAAACCTGCCTCAGATGCAGAACCGGTATCCCTTAAACCAATGGCAGGAAATCATCGGGAACTGCGACACTCAGCTATTTTTAGGCTGTACGGATGAGGTAACTGCTACATTTATCTCTAACCGCTCCGGTGATGTGACCGTTGGTGTCAGCAGCGAAGCCAAACAATTAAATAGCTGGAGGGTATCCGATTATACACCGGAATACCGCCAGACCAGATCCATCGGGAAACGAAAGCTCTTAACTCCGGATGAGATCCTGCGGCTCCCGCTGGATACTGCACTGATTATCCTGCGTGGTCAGAAGGTACTGCAGGTAGAAAAATACGATTACACCCTGCACCCGGATGCCCAAAAACTCATTCCCCGGAAGGCTTCCGAACATATTCCGGAATGGAGAAAAGGAGCATGTAGTGAAGAATATACGTACACTCCAACTATTCCTGCTTCCCACCCGAAAAAAACCGCTTCTTATGGAAAGCAGAAAAAGAAAAAAGCTGAACCGCACTTTGACCAGCAAAGCGTTTATCAGGAACCTGGCTATCACGATTTCCCGGATGACTTCTCAGCAGATAACTATTCGGATCACACAGACATGGTTCCTTTAGATAAAGATTCTATCATGTCATAATTTGAAAGGAGACACTATGATGCCAAACGAAACAACCAACACACCTATTTTAACTCTGGATTCCGATGCGAAGCTGGAAACAGCCCAGTCCATTTCAGACCTTACCTGGCATGAGATCCAGAATGCCTACCGTACCCGCCGGATCTTAACCGGAATGCTTGGCGGTATCGAGAAAACAGAAAACGGCAGCCTCATTGCCGTGGTTTACTACAAGGATTTCCGTACTGTCATCCCAGTAACTGAGATGATGATCCATCTCATGCAGGATGAAGCACACGATTATGGGGAGCTTGCTCTGCGGCAGAACAAAATCCTCAACAATATGCTTGGATGTGAGATTGATTTTCTGATTAAGGGATTAGATCCGAAGACACGCAGCATTGTCGCCAGCCGGAAAGAAGCGATGCTGAAGAAACGCCAGATCTTCTATCTGGATAAAGATGCTTCCGGAATGCCGAAAGTTTATGAAGACCGTATCGTGCAGGCAAGAGTCATTGCTGTTGCGGAAAAGGTAGTCCGGGCAGAAATTTTCGGTGTGGAAACCTCCATTCTTGCCAGAGACCTGTCCTTCGACTGGATGGGTGATGCCAGAGAACGCTTCCAGGTAGGCGATCACATCCTGGTACGCATCCTGGATGTGCGGGCAGACTCACCGGAGCAGGTCATTGTCCACGCAGATGTCAAAAGTGTGGAAGGCAACACCAGCAAGGAAAACATGAAAAAATGTAAGATTCAGGGAAAATACGCCGGAACTGTGGAAGACATCCATAAAGGCACCGTCTTTGTCCGGCTCTCCATCGGTGTCAATGCCATTGCCCACTCCTGCTATGACAGCCGGACAGTCGGGAAAAAGGATCAGGTATCCTTTGTGGTGACGCATATTGATGAAGAGCGTAATGTTGCCCTCGGCATCATCACCCGCATCATCAAGCAGACCATATAAGGCTTCCACCTTATTTTTAAATAGCTTTTTTTCATATACAGCACCAATTAGTCCAGCAAATACTCACGATACAGCTACATAAGGTGACAGAATAAAGTATTTTTCAGACCATTACCTTATTGTACTGAAAACGGTAACGTGTTATACTGATTCGGTATTACTGAACCGGAAAGACGGATGCATTTCGATTTTGCCCTCTAGTATCCAAGGAGGGTGATGCCCATGAATACAATGGAAGTATTGACTTTACTATTGGTAATTTTTGCGGCTTTGACTTATATAGATCGACATAATAAGAAATAGCATCCACGACCCTAGGAAAGTTTTGGATGCTATGACTTATACATAGAATATAAAATTTAACTGAGGGCATCAGATTTTGCATCTGAATACCTTTCTTGAGTTCATTATACACTGGGGGATTTGAGAAATCAAGTCCCCCTTTTTATTATGACATTGATTAGTATCTGCATTAAACATCAGAAATTTATATTCTTACTCACTGAAACGAATTCTCTCTATCAATGAATCTTTCCTTACTGACTTTGCAATGAATATTGCCAATAACATCTGTATCACAAACAATGTTAAAATTATAATAATAGCTGCTGTTACCGGATAATGGTATGTGCTGATATCAAACATTCCTGTACGCTTTGCATATAAAAACAACGGATATCCTGCAAGACTTCCCACTCCGATACTGATAATAAGAGTGCCTACTGTATAGAATATACCTTCCAACTGGAGCATCTTCATCAACTGACGGTCCGACATTCCGATTGCCTGCATCATGCCAAGCTCCTTTTTTCGCACATGGACACTATTGATCATTGTGTTAATCAAGTTCATAATGCTGATTGCTGCCAGAATGATGATAAATGCATAACATGCACCTCTAGTCATCTGTATGGCATTTTCCCATGTATCGTACTCATTCTTCCAGGTACGCATCTGCAGTCTGCCTGATCCATCCACAATAGCCTGTAGAGATGCTTCCAGTGCCTCATCATAATCCTTATCTGCAATCACCTGAAAATAGCTGGAAGAATTATTTATGGTAAGTTTCTCTGCCCCTTCTTTTGCCATGATAAGACAGTTATAGTTTGTCAGACCTGTTCCATATTCACCAATTGCTGCCACTTCAATCTCTTTTTGAAAGGTATTATCTCCATCATGAATATTGAGTTTCAGCTTATCTCCCACTTTAATATCTGGATACCAGTGAAGTAGCGCGCGGTCCAGAATCACTTTATCCCCGGATTTCAATTCCTCGTATGTGACATTGCCTTCAGTGATTCCTTTTTTCAGCTCTTCTGCGTATTCTTCCGGCACTCCATTGATAAATTCGGTTCCAATTTTTTCTTCAAAAGGTCCTCCTGATACCTTCAACGCGGTAAACACATCTACCCGCTCAACACCGTCAAGCTCCTCTATCTGCTGCTTTAGTCCTTCATTTAATGGATTATTCTTTTGAACCTCCGCCCATTCATATTCAGGATGCTCTTTATTCCCGGATTCCACAATTGGAGAAATCTCATATTGCCCCACAATCGAACTCTTTGCACTTTCCATCGGATTTGCACAAGACAGCACCGTTGCTACCATCATGACAAATATTCCGGTAACGGCCATAGATACAATCGTGATAGTACTCTTCTTTTTATTCTCTGCAAGATTTCTCTTGGTCAGTCGTCCGATATTCAGAAATTGATATCCCTTCCTGCTGCTTTTCTGTCGCTTACTGCCTCCCTGGTAACGCATAGCTTCTATTTCTGATACCTTCGCCGCCATACGCATAGGCTTCATCAGTGACAGATACACTGTACACAGAGTCACTGCAATTGCCAACAGATAAATCCACCAATAATAAAGTTGGACTTCTCCTTTAGCTACAACCTTGTATGCCTCTGTTATAAGTACGTTTGAATCCTTTGCATGTTCTACAAACTGGAGAAGTACAACTTTCACAGCAACTGTTCCGATCAAAAGTCCTATCGGAATGGCAAACAACGCCACTCCCATTCCCTCTCTTAGTACGATTTGTCTAAGCTGCCGTTTCGTAGCCCCGATTGCCTTTAACTTTCCAAATTCCCGAACCCTCTGGTTCATAGATACATAATAAACACTATAAATTGTGATAATGCCCGCCAATACAACAATAAGCATGATTCCTACAATCACCGGAATTGTAGCCGGATCCACATAATTTGCTGCAAGATACTCTTTATTAATATTCATGTCATCCTCGGAAATCCCGAACTGTCTGGCAATATTCTGTATCGTCTCTGTATAATCTGCAGTCGTATTTCCTTTCTGTCCATTCACCTGAAGTAAAAACCGATATTTCACCTGTTCTACCGGTATCTCCGCTTTCAGAAAGGCCTCTGAAACCAATGATGTATATTGTTTTTGTTCTTTGCTGCTCTCATTATCTGCTAAAAAACCACAGATTCGAAAGTCTTTCTCCTTCGTATAATCCAGTCCGTCATCTTTCAGAATCTGATAAGGTACTGTGATAGTGTCACCGATTTTCCCATTCTGTCCTAATGCTTCCAGTATTCCTTTTGAAACCACAATATCATTTTCTTTCTGCGGAAGTTGCCCCTCTTTCAGCTTCACTTTATAAAGTTCCATCCCTGTTCTGTCCATATACATCATGGAAACCGTCGCATCTTCCAGATTCATGTACCCCGCATCGCTGCGGAGTCCGTAAGTTTTCACATCATGATGTGCCGCCAGTTTCATAACTGTACTCTCGTCCACGTTCCGATAAAGGGCATGCCATGTTGGATAAATCTTATTGATTACCGCAAAGTTCACTTCCACCATATCTTTTCCGATTGATGGGATTACGAACAGCAGTAATGTTGTCAGGATAATGGCAATTCCAATCAGTATGTTTTTGCTCTTATAATGCCGCATATTGCAATATGCAACTCTGGTCGTCATCTTCATTATCTTCTCACCGCCTTGCCATCTTCAATGATAATCATTTCATCCGCCATCTGGGCAATCGTTTCATCATGGGTAATCATGATAAGCGTCTGCCCGAAATCCGACACGCAGCTTTTCAATAGGCTCATAACCTCTAGCTCAGTCTGGGAATCAAGGTTTCCAGTCGGCTCATCCGCCAAAATTATCGCCGGTCTTGTCACCAATGCCCTGGCTATCGCAGTTCTCTGTTTCTGTCCACCAGACAAAGCAGACGGCATCGCATCTTTCTTATCCTGCAGTCCGATTTTTTTGAGAATATCTTCCACTTCCCGCGGCTTTACCTTGCGATTATCAAGTCCCAGCGGAAGAACGATATTCTCCCACACATTCAGCGATGGAATCAGATTAAAATCCTGAAAGATAAATCCTATCTTCTTTCTTCGAAACTGTGCCAGTTTATCATCTTTTCGAGAATAGATATCGGTTCCATCAATCCATACTTTGCCGGAATCCGGTCTGTCAAGCCCTCCAATCAGATGCAGAAGTGTAGATTTTCCGGAGCCGGAACGTCCTACGATAGCTGTAAACTTGCCTCTCTCTATCTGTAAACTTGTATGATCCACGGCTCTCACCTGATTCTCGCCTTCTCCATAATACTTTACTAGATCTTCTACTTTTAAAATACTACTCATATCTTCAAGTCCCCTTTCCATTTCATACCCCTACTATAACATTCCTGCATTACAAAACCCTTACAACAACCATAACAGTTTTGTAAGGGTTCCGACTATTCTCCTATTATGAGCGGCAGTGTCACTTTAAATATCATACCTTTCTCAGCCTTTCTTTTGGCTGCTATTGTCCCCCCCTGTTCTTCTATGATCTTTCTGGCAAGATACAGACCGACACCCGCTCCGTCTTTTACCTGTTCCTTTGCTTTCCTTCCCCGGTAAAATCTCTGATAGATCTTATGCAGTTCCTCCGCAGGAATGCCCATTCCTTCATCTTCTACTTCAATAAGCACATTGCTTGCTAGCTCCTGCGTCCTCACTGTAATCGTTGTATGTTCCGGTGAATATTTGACTGCATTCTCAAGGATATTCGTTAATGCTTCTACCGTCCATTTTGAATCATGGTTCACAACTATATCATCATCCATCTCCACCTGAATGGAAATATCTTTTCCTCTTGCCTTCATATAAATCTGACTGACAGCCTCTGTTAGCGTTTTCTTCAGGCTTTCATGAAGCGAATGTATCTGGATCATATGTGTTTCCAGCCTTGAAAGATTTACCAGTTCATTCAAGAGCTGTTCCAGTTTGGTAAGTTCCTGTGATTCCTGCTCCAGAAACTCCCTCTGTTCTTCTCCTGTAACCCGATTTTCTGCCACCAGCTCATGACTCATCCGGAGTGATGCAAGCGGAGTCTTCAACTGATGGGAAATATCTGTAATCAGACTCTTCGTACCATTTTCTTCCTGCTCCAGACGTTCCTTCAAATCTTCGAAATATTGCCCCAGCTCCTTTACAGATTCCCACACCTTTAACCATTGTTCCGATTCTGATGTTTCTTCAGGATATGTTTGGAATTTTCCTTTTCTGAATTCCTGCAGACATTCATATAATTGCTGTAATTGTTCCTCATCACCGTATCTGCTCCAGTTTTTTCTTCGGTCCAGGTACAAGAACAGGCTACATACTATGACTCCCACTAGTAATCCAATTCCCCAGATAATCCTTATAACCACATCTGAAGATCCACTCCCTGAGTGATAACCATAAGTTTCTTCCAGCATCTGTACGACTCTTTCTATCTTCTGATCGTCCCGGTCTCTTATAAAATCTACTGTTCCTGACTTTTCCCAGATTGCAACTATTTCCCCTTCCAGTTCAGGATGTTCTGCAAGGAGCAGTGCTATCTGCGTTGCTTTCGCATTTTCCTCATACTTTGTTATCAGATACATTCCTACTGTAAAAAATACTGCAAAGATTACATATACGATAAAATACCGTTTTAATTTTTGTTTACCTTTCCGGTCCATATATATCCCAGTCCTCTCACATTCGCTATCTCTTCTGTTCCAAGTTTATTCTTCAGTCTGCTTATATTGACAGTAACCGTATTATCATCGACAAATTGACCGTCTATATCCCATACATGCTCCAGGATACTTTCTTTTGAAACAATCTGTCCTGCATTCTCCCAGAGATACAGCAACAGAGAGAATTCTTTCTTACTTAAAGTAACTGGTTCATCCCCTTTATACACCTGCATCGTTTTCATATGCACCGTAATCTCTCCGGAAGACATAATCTGTGCCTGTACCTTAGAAAGCCGTCTCATCAATGCGTTCACCTTCGACACCAAAGCCATCAGTGAAAATGGTTTGGTAATATAATCATCTGCCCCTGTATCATAACCATTTACAATATCTATTTCCTGATCCAAAGCCGTAAGATAGATAAGATATGTATCTCCACCTGCACGTACCATCCTTCCAAAATCCAGTCCTGTACCATCCGGCAATGTAATATCGCTGATAACAAGAGCATAATCTCCTTTTTGAAATGCTTCTTTTGCTTCCTTTATTGTATAAACCTGACGAACCTCATACCCTTCCCGTGAAAGTAACAGGGCAATTCCCCGATTTAGATTCAAGTCATCCTCCAGTAATAATATTTTCTGCATCAAATACTCCACCTCTATTTGTAATAACCTGTTCTTTTATCATATCAGTCCTATCTTTTGTCTACAATAAAAATAAAATTAACATACATACTTTTCCTTCATATGTTCAAGGATTTCACCGGATACTGCTTCAGAAATCGATCAATCCATTTCTGATTGCTTCTCTGTAACATCCGAAGTCTGGATAAAAGCTGTAGACAACTGCAGCTCTATGTTACTAAAGTCCTATCCATCAATACAGGAGTTATAGAATGCCGTGAAGATACCGTCAAATTCCATTTCAATAATATGTAGGCTGTCCATTGTGTGCTCCAGATAAGTCAGTGTTCCTCTATCCAAATCTATACTCGGCTTTCCTAGTGAGTTTGCTATTACATCTGGATTTGTAATTCCAAACATCTCCTTTATATCCGGCATAAGATAATCCACGATATCCGGCAGCCTTTTCTCATACGCCTGTGCCAGTTCAACTGCATGCTTCTCATAATCGGAATGTATACTGTCACAGACAAATTCAATCCCGTTTATTTCCATCTTATAGTAATCATTATTCTCATCATAGACAAACGCTGTACCCTTACTTTTTTTATTTTTTTCCAAAATCCCCATGATATATCTACACTTTCCCGGTTCTTCCGCCATACACAGTCTAAAAAACTGTAACTTAATGCTTACGTTTGTAAAAAATAACTCCTGCCAAAATCAATAAAATAATTCCAACTACAATCATAAAAATAAAATTATCAACATTTAACTTCCCTGCTATGAAAATAGAAGTCGGGCCATCCGCACCACCAATAACAGAAACGGCTGTGTTTTCTTTCTGCTTCAGTACAATGCCAATGACTGCCAATACAATTCCTAAAATTCCGGCTATGATTCCCAATCGCTTTTTCATTGCTACCACCTCAAATCATTTTTATCTGCTCAATCAAATGTAAATTGTTATGCAAGTATTTCTATGCAAATGAAGCATAGATAACCCATATTTCTGCAAACATTACCAATAAAAGTACACCATCTATCATCCAATTAAACTGAATGTCCGTTAAGAAAGTTTTTGAATGTGTCAGGCAATATTTTACTTTTTCTCGTCCAGTCAAAAAAGTGATAAGCACTTGTAATATAGGAAATAAAAATATTTGTATTTTTCTTCCATAATCATCCGCAATCCCATTTGCAAAATGTACTGGAATAATACTCGGTAAGAAAAATATACTTACAAGAGCAAGCAAAAATCCTATTATACAAATTATCCATGTGAATTTTCTAGTATTGATAAATTTCATAACAATCCTTCTTTCTGCTAAATTCAAGTTTTTCCAATACATAACACGTACTTACATTATACTCCTCACCAATGCAAACCTCAATTTATTCTCCATCCTTTTTCCCGTTATTAAGCTTCGGGCAGTAAAATGCCTTTACTTCCACCCCATCTTCCTCCGACTCAATTTCCACATAATAATCCCGGATAAAGTATCCCGCATTATGCTCCTGAATGGCGTACAGCTCCAATGTCTGAAAATCCACCAGTACCAGATCACGGGGCTTGGGTTTTTGCGTTTCCTCACAGAATACCTCCATGCTTTCCACCAGCTTATCCAGGCATTCCTGACACAGATGGTTCTGTACTTTTTTCACATCGAAGATACTATCTTCCCCGTAATCCACCGATACTTCGGAAATCCCGTAATCCGACATCTGCTCCGTATGGAAAAAGCAGCCGCCTTCTCCTGTCCCGGTATAACCCATATGCCCGTTTCCCTGCGGGCCGGTAAGATTCCCGTCCTCATCATGATTCCGGATATGCATATCCATCACATACCAGTGATTGGTACAGATCACTCCCAGATCGTCAAACTTCCGGAAATAATCCATCATACTCCGTTCATCGCTTCCACACAGCCAGCACTGTTTTGGATCTTTCAGCTTGCTTTCTACTGATTCAGGCACCTTTCTTTCTACCGGGTGATATTCCTGCTCCTGTGTTTTTTCAAGATAACCTGTCAGATCCAGCCGGCTGATTCCAAGTCCGATCAGAATTCCTGACGCACATGCCAATAATCCCACATATCCCTTTTTCATATTATAGTCATCCTTTAAGAATTAGTTTTATAATGCTTTTAGGATTACTATATCAAATCTTGCAATCACTTTCATCATAAATCGCATATTTTTATGTGTTTTATTGCATATACAGCTTTCAAAAAAACTGCCTGCGGCAATTTCGCAGACAGCTTCTATTTCATCATCTCTTCAATTATCACATCCAACATCCGAAGCACGCTTTCCTGCTTCTTCGGTGTGAGCCTTTCCAGCTTTCCTTCCACTACAGAAGTATGTTCCATTCTGGTAAGAGGAATCACTTCCTTCAGCACTTCATTCGGTTCCGCACCTAATACATTCAACAGCTTTACAAATGTTTCCATCGTAGGTGTTTTCACTTCCCGCTCAATCGCACCCAGATGGTTGGTACTGATATCCACCAGTTCAGCCAGTCTCTCCTGCGTAATTCCTGCCTCTTCCCTGTACCTGCGGATTGCCTTTCCCATTCCTTTCACACGCACACCTCCTCCTTCCAGTATTCACTAACGCTTAAAGCATTAGTCATGTAAATCCAGTATAATTGGTTGCAAATCACGCTTACAGTATCCATAAGGATTGCATTTATAACGCTTTTAGCGTTGGTCACATTTTTGGCACTCCATCGTCTGTAACTGGCACAGTCCTGCGATTGTAGCGGTAATTTACCCATGTTAAAATTGATATTGTCAAAATTATATGCAGAACGAAACGCAGCACTGCCGTATGGGAAGCCTCTCCTGCGGCAAATAAGCTGCGTTTTTTCTGTAAGATAGGAGGATCTTTACAATTTCATACTTTGATTTAGGACGCAGCCTGCATTGACCGGGCTGCGTCCTTTCTTGAGGCAGGAAAACCATAAGCAAAGGCAGGGGAGGTAATTCTCCTGCCGCTCTTATAAAAAGGAGGTACTTTTACGTGAAACACAAACTGAAAAACGCTCCGCCGGACACAAAACGGCATGTCAATTATGGCAGATGCCTGTATGCTGCATTTCTGGCTGTCACAGTCCTCTGCGGATACACACAGCCGGTTTTTGCCGCTACCATCTGGACCAAAGCCAATGAGATCATGAAGGATGTCTATAACCAGATTATCCTCATTTCCACCATTGCTGCAGTCGTAACGGCATCGGTTGCCCTTCTGATGATGAATTTTTCCAAAAGCGGAAAAACCGTGGACGAATCACGTGCATGGCTCAAGCGTATCGTCATTACCTGGGCGATCTTAAACGGGCTTGGCTTTATCATGGCTTACATCACCCCGTTCTTTGCAGGCGGAAAATGGAACGGATAGACGAAAGGAGATGCCACTATGGGAATACTTGACGGAATCGTGGAATGGATTGCCGAACAGGTCATGAACATTCTGGATCTGATCACCACTTCAGTCCTCGGTGCTCTGGGCTGTTCCATGGATACGTTTCTTCGCTACTTTCCTGCTGCCGAGACCATGTATCAGGTCTTTCTGGCACTGGGCATCGGGCTGATCCTCTTAAACTGGGTATGGCAGCTCTTTAAAAATTACTTTATGGGAGCCGGTATCGAAGCGGAAGATCCCATTAAGCTGTCCATCCGTTCCTTCCTCTTTATCTTTCTCACCTTCTATGCGAAAGATATTGTGGATCTGCTCCTGAAGATTTCAGGAACACCGTACAACTGGATTCTGACGGAAGACCTGCCGCCTTTAAAATTTGCGGATTTTAACTCCGTAGTCACAGTCATCCTGGGAGTCTGTGCAAATGGGGCGGTAGCCATCATTGCACTGATTCTGGTACTGATTCTGGCGTGGAACTACATCAAACTGCTCTTTGAAGCGGCAGAACGCTATATTCTTCTGGGGGTACTGGTCTACACAGCCCCGGCAGCTTTTTCCATGGGTGCCAGCCAGTCAACCGGAAATATCTTCAAAAGCTGGTGCCGGATGCTTGGCGGCCAGTTCTTTTTGCTTCTGATGAATGCGTGGTGCCTGCGGCTGTTTACTTCTATGGTCGGCACCTTCCTTGCCAATCCGTTATCCCTATAAGAAAGGAGGACCAAAATGAAACTTAGAAAGAAACTCATACCATTCCTGGTACTAACTGCCTGTCTGGTACTGTTTTGCTCCATGCCGGTCTTTGCAGCGGAGCTTACGGAAGCAGACGTGGAAGCGGCAGTTGCCAGTCAGGGAAAGGAAGCGGTAACCGGAAATGTCTTCGTCTGGTTCCTGTGTGCCATTGCCTTTTTAAAGGTATCCCAGAAAATTGATTCTTTTCTGGCATCGCTTGGCATCAATGTCGGCAATACCGGAGGAAACATGATGGCTGAACTTCTGATTGCAGGACGGAGCCTGACCGGTTCCATGCGTTCCCATGGTGGTGGCGGCTACCACAAAGCCTCTTCTCCCGGAAGTGCGGCTGTCGCAGGAAGCTTCCTATCCGGCGGGCTTGCCGGGGCAGTGGGAAGACAGGTACAAAGAGAAGCGGTCAATTCCGCAACCGGTTATACCGAACACAGCAGTATCGGAAACATGCTCTACCAGTCATCCCTGAACAAAGGCGGAGACTTTGCCAATCAGGTCATCAGCAACATTGCACAGGGAAATTACGGTCAGGTAGGTTCCATCAAGGGAGCAGACGCACAGAAAGCCTTTACTTCCTATATGGGCATCAATCCGGGCGGCGGTTCTTCCTATGATAATGTAGAAATCGGTGGCGGAAGGATCACCGGTACCGAAACCGGAAGCTCCGGAAACCGGGATTTTGCCCTGTACCATGCCGACCAGTATGCAGCTCCTACTCAGGGCTCCTACTCTACGGTACAGTCCGTGGATGGTTCCACCTGGTACAAGCAGTATGCACAGGATACGGTCGAAAAAACACCATATACTTCCGGCAGCGGCAAAGTAGCCTACAATGAATCCATTGTCCAGAAACTGCCGCCAGCCCCACAGCGAAAGGAGCGTATGTAACATGCCAAAAACAGCCTTGATGGGCAGTCCTCTTGCTGTCATCGGTACAGTATTCCGGCACAGGCGCACCCTTGCGAAAACTGGAGCAGCCGTCGGCGGTGTACTGATGCTTCCCATTCTGTTCCTTGTCATGCTTCCGGGACTCGTCTTCGGAGACCTCTCTGAAAATACCGGAGCACTGACCAGCAACACGGTAATCAGTGAAAATATCCGGGCTTCCAATCAGGCAATCGTGGAGGTGCTTCAGGAAAGCCATGATGCACTGCTTGCTAAGATCAATGCGGAAATTGCCAGACTCCCGGAAGGAGATACTGCCTCTATCAGCGATCCTTACGCTTCCAGTATCATCGTAAATGCGAACCAGCTCATCGCACAGTTTTGTGCCAGCCAGGATGACTATAAAAATATAAATATCAGCAAACTCAAAAGCCTGATCCGGGAAAACGAGGACGGGCTTTTTTCTTATGACGTTACTTCAGAAACGGCCACGGTGGAAGTTCCGGCGGAAGAGGAAAATGCACCACCCAGAAAGGTTACTTTTACCCGCCATACCTACACGGTCAGCTATGCCGGAGATGCCTACTTTGCAGATCACGTCTTTCATCTGACCGATAAGCAGAAAAAAACGGCAGACAGTTATGTGGAAAACCTGACCATGTTCTTTGGCGGCTCCGCTTCCGGTCTTGCCATGGCGGTAGGTGTCAGCGATGAGGTGCTGGCTTACCGGGCTACCATCCAGCAGGTCGCACAGAAATACGGCATGGAAGCTTATGTGGAACTCCTCATGGCAGTCATGATGCAGGAAAGCGGCGGGCGTGGAAGCGATCCCATGCAGGCGGCAGAAGGCGGCTTTAATAAGAAATACCCCCATGTCCCCAACGGCATCACCGATCCTGCTTATTCCATCGAATGTGGGATTCAGGAATTAAAGTATGCACTGGATAAAGCAGGATGTACCGGACCTACCGACCTGGACCGCATCAAGCTGGCGCTTCAGGGTTACAATTACGGCTCCGGCTATATCGACTGGGCAATGGAACGTGACGGCGGTTATACCAAAGAAAACGCCATTGCTTATTCGGATATGATGTGTGCCCGTCCGAACTGGCATTATGACCGGTATGGGGACAAGGAATATGTGGAGCATGTTCTCCGGTATTATCAGATTACCAATACCGGCGGAAGCTATCCGGCAAACGGAATGCAGATTCCGCACTATCTCCAGACCGATTACGGGAACATTCCTTATGGCGGCGGCTCCATCGCATCTTCCGGCTGCGGGCCTACCAGCTTTGCCATGATCGCCAGCTACCTGACCGGGAATACCATTACCCCTCCGGATGCGGTGGCATGGTGCGGGAATTCCTATTACAAGCCGGGAGTTGGAACCTACTGGAGCTACTTTCAGGCTGCAGCCAGTCATTTCGGCTGTGGCAGCGTCACACAGACCAGCAATGCCAATACGGTACTTCAGGCACTCTCCGAAGGCTGTCCGGTCATCTCCTCTCAGCGGGCAGGACTTTTCACCAGCGGCGGACACTTCATCGTACTCCGAGGTGTTACGGCAAACGGCAAGGTACTGGTCAATGATCCCAATGACAGTGACGCAAAGAACTATATTAACCGTGAATTTGATATGATGTCGGAAATCCATGCTACGGCAAATGCCTACTGGATCTTCGACAAAAAATAAAGGAGCCATTATGAACAGAACAAAAGTGATTCTTTCCATTTTTCTGATGCTGTTTCTGCTGCTTGCCGGACTGGTTCTCCCCAGTTTCTGGAAAAGCCAGAAAAAAGAAGCTTCCGGAAACAAAGGCAGGGAACCGGCAAAGGAAACAACAGAAACAAATTCTGATACCCCCATGCCGGAATATCTGGATTTTGATGCTTTAAAAGCATTTTTCTCCGACAGCCAGATTGCTTCTCTCAAAGGGCAGTTTCCTGTCTACCTAAAAGAGTATGTCAAAAAAGAACAGACAAGCATCACCTTCCTGCCGGAAAAAACCAGCTACCCTACCGAAACAACCGTCTGCCTGATGTTTTCACTTTCCGATCAGGATACGCTTCCGGTTACCTATCACACCCCGACGGGTGTGTTTTTATTTGGAGAAGACGGGGTACAGGTCTCTGCAGATACGACTGTTTACGAAAAGCAAACCGATGATTCCCTGCCGTCCCTGACTTCGCAGGACATTGAACACCTGCAGGAAGGCGGGTATCCGGATACTTCTGACAGCCCGGAAGCTCCGGACACAGAATCCGGCAGTGCCTCTGTGCCTTCCGAAGATGCGAAAGATACGAAAAAGGAGGTGCAGCCATGACACAGCCAGAAGAAACACCGGTTTCCTTTATCCCTTCCAACTTCATTGAGAAAGGCAAGATCCTAAACGGAACTTTTGACATCCGCAATGCCATAGAAAGCATTGTTCTTTCCCTGGCAATCGGTATCCCTGTTTTCCACCTGCCGCTGTCCCTGACTGCCCGCATCATCATTCTCTGCATGACCGCACTTCCAGCGGCAATGGTAGCCCTGATTGGAATCGGCGGGGAGAGCATCACTGCCTTTTTGATGAATGCCCTGCGTTTTGTAGTGAACCGCAGGGTAATCTGGAGGTCCGACAGTCTTCCGGAAGGAAAGCCACGCAGGAAACCACGTTTCAAAGAGCCAAAGACAAAGAAACACCGGAAAGCAGAAAAAATGGCAGAGCCTTCCAAAGTAATGGCATCGGCTCCCCCACAGTCTGAACCGGACGCACCAGCTCCGCCAAAAAGTAAAAAAAAAGAACACCGGCAGTTTGATACCTCCACCAAGCGGGGCATCAAAAAACAGGCAAAGGAAGATATCCGTTATCTGAAGTGGGAGCAGAAAGAAGCCAGCCGACAGAAAAAAGAGGCGGCGAAACAGATAAAAATACAGAAAAAAACGGAAGCCCGGAGACGAAAGGAGGAAGAAAAACGGGCAGTTTCCGAAAAGCGGGCTGCAAAAAAAGAGCAGAAAAAAAAGGTGGTTTCCAAGGAGGACACCTCATCTGCCACGTCAAAACCCGTTTCCCGGAAAAAGCGAAAGAAAGACCAGACCTTGGAGGATTATCTTCCGGTGGAAAAAATCGCAAACGGAATCGTCTATACCACAGACGGACGGTACGTGAAGATCCTGGAGATTGAACCAATCAACTTTCTGCTTCGAAGTGCCAGGGAACAGCAGGGCATTATCTACAGCTTTATCAGTTACTTAAAGATCAGCCCTGTCAAACTCCAGATCAAGATGATCTCCAAAAAAGCAGACATCAATAAGCATCTGGAGCAGTCCCAGCTGGAGCTGGAGCGGGAAACCGATCCCCACTGTCAGGAACTGCAGCGTGACTACATCCAGTTTGTCCAGAACTTAAGTTCCAGAGAAGCAGTATCCAGACGGTTCTTTCTGATCTTTGAATATGAACCATTCAACGCAAACCGAAAGGAAGAGGAACGGGAAATCCTTGCTGCTCTTGAGACAGCCTCCCAGACCGCCAAAACCTTTCTATACCAGTGCGGGAATGAAGTGGTCTCCCATGACAATGAGGATGAATTTACTACGGATGTTCTCTACACCCTTTTAAACCGTACCCTTTGTACGGAGGTTCCGCTTTCGAACCGGATCAGCACTGTACTGTCCGCCTATACAAAGGAAAATCGCATGGAGGAACTGGATCACATCCGGATCAACGAGTTTCTCGCACCGGAAAGTGTGGATTTCAAGCACTCCCATTATGTGCAGATCAATGGGCTTTACCATTCCTACCTGCTTGTGCCGTCTGACGGCTACAAAAACCGGGTAACTCCCGGATGGCTGTCACTCCTTGTCAATGCCGGGGAAGGGATTGATATTGATTTCTTTCTCCAGAAACAGCCAAAGGACAAGATTCAGCAGCGTCTCGGTCAGCAGATCCGTATCAACCGTTCCAAATTAAAGGATGCGTCCGATACCAACACTGATTATGACGATCTGGATTCTGCCATCCGCTCCGGATATTTTCTGAAGCAGGGACTTGCCAACAACGAAGATTTCTATTACATGAATCTTCTCATCACCATTACTGCTTCCACGTTGGAAGAACTGCAGTGGCGGATTCAGGAAATGAAAAAGCTCCTGATCTCGCAGGATATGAACTTACACTCCTGCTACTTTTTACAGGAGCAGGGATTTTTATCCTCTCTGCCGCTGGCAAATCTGGACAAGAAGCTTTTTAAGCTGTCCAAGCGGAACGTACTGACTTCCGGGGCGGCAAGCTGCTATCCCTTCGTCAGCTACAGTATCTGCGATGATAACGGAATCCTCTTTGGGGTAAACAAGCATAACAATTCCCTGGTCATTGCGGATATCTTTGATTCCAGGCAGTACAAGAACAGCAACATCTGTATCTTAGGCTGTTCGGGAGCAGGAAAGACCTTCACCATGCAGACCATGGCACTAAGGATGCGAAGAAAAGGCATCCAGGTGTTCATCATCGCTCCGCTAAAGGGACACGAATTTTACCGGGCTGCAAGGAATGTCGGCGGAGAATTTATCCAGATTTCTCCTGCCAGTAAGAACTGTATCAACATCATGGAAATCCGGAAGGTAGACAATTCTGTAAATGAACTGCTGGACGGACCGACACTGGATGCCTCCGCACTGGCAGGCAAGATCCAAAGGCTTCACATCTTCTTCAGTCTGCTGATCCCGGATATGTCCCATGAGGAGAAGCAGCTTCTGGATGAAGCCCTAATCAAAACCTATGCCAGAAAAGGGATTACACATAAAAATGAATCCCTGACAGATCCGCAGCATCCGGAGCAGTACAAAAAGATGCCCATTCTGGAGGATGTCTACAATGTCCTGCTGGAAAGCGAGGATACCAAACGTCTGGCTCATATCCTGAACCGCCTGGTTCACGGTTCTGCTTCTTCCTTTAACCAGCAGACCAATGTGGACCTGACCAATAAATATACGGTACTGGATATCTCCGAACTGACCGGTTCCAGCGATCTTTTAACGGTCGGCATGTTCGTTGCCCTGGATTATGTCTGGGATAAAGCGAAGGAAAACCGTACCGAAGAGAAAGCCATCTTTGTCGATGAGGTCTGGCAGCTCATCGGTGCATCCAGCAACCGGCTTGCAGCGGAATTCGTACTGGAGATTGCCAAGATCATCCGTGCTTACTCCGGAGCCGGCATCTTTGCCACACAGGATTTAAACGACTTCTTTGCTCTGGATGACGGGAAGTACGGCAAGGGTATCATCAATAACTGCAAGACCAAGATTATCCTGAACATGGAGGATGAAGAGGCACAGCGGGTGAAGACTATCCTGCATCTATCGGAAACAGAAGTAATGAACATCACCCATTTCCAGCGGGGCAACGGTCTGATCTCAACCAACAACAATAACATCACTGTGGAATTTAAGGCTTCCAATCTGGAAAAGGAGCTGATTACCACAGATCGGCAGGAGCTTCTGGAAATCCTTGCGAAACAGAAGAAACAGGCTGTGTAACTTTTGGCAGCACTGACGCTGCCCTTTTCATTTGAACTTCAAGAAGGAGGAGACTTATGTTACAGACATACAAATCCTATACCAGACGGACGCTGGCTATGCTGCTGGCAGTCCTTGTCGCAGTCGGCGCATTGTTTTCCGGCAGTTTTCCGGTTCATGCAGCCGACGGCACCATCAGCTATAAGGCAGGTGCCAATATCCCTTACGGCAGCTATTTTACCTCCCGCATGAGCTTTGACGGGAGCAATACTGCCTACTGCGTGGAACCACTGAAGAAAACACCTTCCT
Organism: Coprococcus sp. AM97-35; assembly: GCF_027697525.1. NCBI lineage: Bacteria > Bacillati > Bacillota > Clostridia > Lachnospirales > Lachnospiraceae > Coprococcus > Coprococcus sp. AM97-35. The sequence goes on from NZ_JAQESL010000004.1 coordinate 147,783, forward strand.
CTGGTTCCTATTCCTATGACCTTTTAAGCCAGAACTCCCCGCTCAGAAAAGCGCTCTACTACTTAAACGGCGGTTACGGCTACGATAAAGTCGTCAAGGATAAATATTTCAGTGGCTGGAGTGATGATAACAGCTATGTCATCGGACATCTGGTTGTCGCTTACATCTATGCCGGTAATTCCGCTGACACCGGAGCTTTCCATGGCGCCCCGCAGTCCTATATTGATAAAGCACTGGAAGTAGCCAGTGCCATTCAGGGACTTCCGAACCCGCCGGAAGGCTTCCGGGCATTCATCGTTCCGGGACAGGGCAGCCAGACCATTGCCGGAAGCTGGTATCAGGTTCCAAACGGCTGGATCGAACTGAAAAAATCTTCTGCCAACGGAAGCGTATCGGACGGGAATCCGAATTACAGCTTAAAGGGTGCTGTGTATGGGATCTATCAGGGTGAGAAGCTCATCCAGAAACTGACCACTGATGAAAACGGGTATGCCAGATCCGGCGAACTGGAGGAAGGCGATTATACCATAAAAGAGCTCTCTGCTTCCAAAGGCTACATTGTAGACACCAAAGCTCACAAAGTCACTGTAAAAGCAGAACAGACTTCTGCTGCAAACGTAACAGATATTCCGCAGAATAATCCCATGAATCTGGTGCTTGAAAAGCTGGATGCCGAAACAAAGAAAGCCTCCCCACAGGGAGCAGCTTCCCTTGCAAACGCAGAATTTACAGTCAAGTTCTATACCGAGCAGTCTGACAGTGATCCTGCGGAAGCTGGAAAGAAACCGGCACGTACCTGGGTATTAAAAACAGATGTTTCCGGAAAGATGCATTTTACCAAAGATTCCTTTGTAAGCGGCGATGCCTTTTACTATACCAGTGATGGCAAGACCGTCTGTCTTCCGCTCGGTACCATAACGGTACAGGAAAGCAAAGCCCCTGCCGGATACCAGCTCAATCCAACTGTCTTCGTACAGAAAATTACAGGTGACGGTAAGCAGGAAATGGTTTCGGTATACCAGTCTTCTACCATAGAAGAATCTGTCATCCGTGGCGGAGTGAAGATCCAGAAACGTGACAGCGAGACCGGAGAAGCAAAACCGCAGGGTTCTGCCACTTTGGAAGGTACTGTCTTTGCGATCACTACGTTAAATGAAAATCCGGTATTAGTAGACGGAACATCCTACACGAAAGATCAGGTTGTCCTTACACTTACTGCCGATAAATCCGGTTCTGCTGCAACTGCAAAAGATGCTCTCCCATTCGGACATTACCGTGTGGATGAAACAACTGCACCTTCCGGTTATCTGAACAGCGGAAAGATCTCTGTAGAATTTGACATCACAGAACAGGGAAAAATCGTGGAACTGACTGCAAAAGACAATTCCATCTCCAATCAGGTCATCCGCGGGGATCTGGAATTTGTCAAGATTGCTGACGGCAGCCAGAACCGTCTGGCAAATGTGCCATTTAAGATCACTTCCAAAACAACAGGCGAAAGCCATGTGATTGTGACAGATGCCAACGGTTATGCCAGCACTTCCTCCAAATGGAACAAACATACCGCAAATACCAACCGGGGTGAGTCTTCGGAAGACGGCATCTGGTTCGGCACCTCCAAACCGGATGATTCCAAAGGCGCTCTCATTTACGATACTTACACTCTGGCGGAACAGCGTTGTGATTCCAACAAAGGCATGGATCTTTTAACCTTTGAAGTCAAGGTTTATAAGGATTCTGTTCTGATACAGGTTGGAACTCTGACCGATGATGCCATTGAGATCGGCACGACTGCTCTGGATGCCGAGACCGGTACACACATGAGCCAGCCGGCAAAAGAAGTGACGATTGAAGACGTTGTGGAATACGAAGGACTGAAAAAGGGCCAGAAATACAAACTGACTGGAACCTTAATGGATAAAAAAACCGGGGAACCAATCCTTGTGGATGAAAAACCGGTGATTTCTGAAACTGAATTTACTGCAAAGAAATCCTCCGGCTCCGTCAAAGTAACCTTTACCTTTGATGCAACTTCCTTAAAGGGAAAAACAACCGTTGTCTTCGAGGAATTATATCAGGATGAGATGCAGCTTGCAGTCCATACCGACATCAACGATGAAGACCAGACCATCTATTTCCCGGAAATCAAGACTACTGCGAAAGATGCGGACACGAACTCCAATATTTCCTGTGCAAAGGAAGAAATCACGCTGGTGGATACGGTTTCCTTTAAGGGGCTGGTTCCTAACCAGAAATATGAAGTGACTGGAACTCTGATAGATAAAGAAACAAAGAAACCAGTCGAAGCAGACGGAAAACCGGTGACAGCAAAAGCATCCTTCAAGCCAAAAGAATCCGCTGGTACGGTAGATGTTACCTTTACCTTTGATGCCAGCTCCTTAAAAGGGAAAACAGTAGTTGTCTTTGAATCCCTGGCTTACAAAGACAAGGAAGTTGCCGTACACACAGACATTGCGGATGAAGGACAGACTATTTACTTCCCGGAAATCAAAACCACTGCAACAGATGCTGCTTCCGGCACACACTATGCAAAACCGGAAAAAGAACTGACACTTACAGACCTTGTGGAATACAAAAACCTGATCCCAGGCAAAGAGTACAAGCTGACAGGAACACTCATGGATGCGGAAACCGAAAAACCTTTCGATGTGGATGGCAAAGCTGTGACTGCAGAAACAAGTTTCACTCCGGAAGAAGCTAACGGCAGCGTAGAGCTTTCCTTTACCTTTGATGCCTCTGCACTTTCCGGAAAAACGCTCGTGGCATTTGAAACAATGACTTTTGAAGATCACGAAGTAGCGGTACATGCGGACATCAAAGATGCCAACCAGACCATCTACTTCCCGGAAATCAAAACCACAGCCAAAGACGGCAGTGACGGGGATCAGGATGTCTCTGCTTCCAAGGAAGCGACTATCGTAGATACGGTCACTTATCATGGTCTGATGCCTGGATCTGAGTACAAAGTCATCGGAACCCTGATGAATAAGGAAACCGGAGAGGCTTTGTTAAAAGACGGAAAACCAGTTACCGCTCAGGCAGAATTTAAAGCAGAAAAAGCTGGCGGCTCTGTGGAAGTTACCTTTACCTTCGACGCTTCTGCTCTTGCCGGACAGGATGTGGTTGTCTTTGAAAAGCTCTACTATACAGACGGAAAAACCGAGCATGAGATTGCTTCCCATGAGGATCTGAAGGATGAAGGTCAGACCGTACACATGACGGAGCTTCCGAAAGAACCGGAGACGCCTCCGGTAGCTCCGCCTGTAAAGACCGGCGATGAGACGCCGCTTCTCCTGTATGCCGGAATCGCCATAGCTGCACTTGCAGGTGCAAGTGTCCTGGGCATCGTTTACTTCAAACGCAAAAAGAAACATCAGTAACTCATAACGAAGACTCCTGCAGGCAGCTCCCACATGGAACTGCCTGCTTCTTTAGTAGGTGATGAATATGAAACACCCCCACTGCAAGACAGATGCCAAGCACATCCGTCATTTTCTGAACCTCTGTGAAGGGAACTGGCACTCCTGTATCTACGTCTGGTGCCGCACTTGTAACGCACAGGAAAGCTGTGAGAACTCTGGCTTTTTATTCCATCCGGATGAAACGGGAAGCCCCTGCATCCTCCCTCTTTCAGATGCAGCGCTTTTGTTTCCCCGGATACCGGAGCCAACCGAATGTACCGGAAGCATGAGCATTGCTGCTTTTACAGAGCTTTATCTGCCCTATCTGGCCGCTCAGAAGCTGCCTTTAAAGCCATGTCCCATTCCGGCACTGCTCCGGCTTCAGGAGAACCAGCAATATGACTGGTAACAAAAAGTTGCACTTTCAGGCTCTTATACGTACAGGATATGTAAAGAAAGGAGGCACTGCCTATGTTAAACGTAATTTCAATCATCCAATGTATCGATCAGGTCTTTACGAACCTGATATTTATTCCCATGATTTTTGTCCTGTATGTGAAATTCCGTCCGAAAAAGCCATGGACCAGAAGGCGCAGGAACACTTACCTGCTCTGTCTGGTACTGATCAGCTTATTCCTGCTACGGATTTTCTGTGAGAAGTTCATCTTTACACCGGTTAATTATCCACGTTTCACAGACAGCGGCTTATTCCCGCTCATCCGAGCAATTTTCTATCCCGGCATCTGAAAAATGGGGATTCGTGCCATTTAGTCCGAATCTGGGATCAGTATCCGCTTGCGTCCTATGGGAATTCATCACCTGCTTACTTACAATATAAGTATACAGTACGTACTGGTTATTCACGTACACGTTACGTATCGTGTATGTACAAGCGAGGTGAAAACAGATGAAGAAACCAAAAATCATCCGCTGCCCTTACTGCGGCGGAACAGCAATATTAAGAGATGCATCCTTTGTATATGGAACGCATTCTCATGGCGGACAGGTTTATGTCTGCTCCCACTATCCATCCTGCAATTCCTATGTCGGGGTACATCCGGGAACCAAGATACCAAAAGGAACGCTCGCCAACCGGGAGCTTCGTCAAAAGCGGATTCAGGCACATCGAATTTTCGATCAGATCTGGCAACAGGGCATCCTTTCCAAACCGGAAGCATATCGCTGGGTGGCAGATAAGTTCTGTCTGACAGATAAGCAGGCTCACATCGGACAGTTCAGCAACTATATGTGCGACCAGCTCATTCGGGAATCCGCAGATGTTTTAAAGAACAACCATATTCCCTTCCGCCTCCGGGCAGCCAGCTGAAAGGCGGTGATTGATGATGACCTTACCACTAAATAAAAAGCAAAAACAACTGGTGGAAAAATCCATGGATCTGGTTCCGATCATGATTCGTTCCATGACCCGCACCGCTGCCTATGTAACTGAGGAAGAACAACAGGAATTATGTCAGATTGGATATCTGGCTTTGTGCCGGTCGGCTGTCGGATTTGAGGAAGGAAGATCATTCCAGCCTTATGCCAAAACTATCATCCGTCATGCCATCTTTGACTACTGGCGGAAAATTGCCCGTGACCGCTCCATGCTCTGTTCTCTGGACGAAGCATCATCTGAAGATGAACATCTCCATTATCGTGATTTGTTTTCCTACGAGGATACACAAACAACTCACCCGGAAAAGGACACAAACCAGACCTTGCTTCTTGAGCATTTAACCCAGCTTGGCACCGGACAGTCCTCAACTATTCAGAAGGGAATTGTAGCCCTCTATCTGCAACAGCAGGGATATACCAGCTTTGACTTGGCAAAACACTACCAAGTACCAGCCAATCGTGTACGGGCATGGCAGAGCAAAGCACGGAAACTATTACAGCAGGATGATGCACTCTATGCACTTCTGACTTAACCTTGAAGGAGGGAACTTTTATGCTGACACTTTATACTGCTGTCGGAACCTTAAAATTTCAAAAAACGACAGGCGGAAAATCCATTCCTCTTGTAATCAACGATGGACAAGAATATGGACTATCGGATGACGAGCTGCTGCTCTGGAGCTGTCTTGCCTTCCAGATTCTGACGCTCCATGAACTCCAGGATGCCTATACCCTGCGCCAGATACAGAAAGAAGGTCCGAAAGGCTTATCCTTCCAACACTATCTGAACCGACTTTCCTTACGCGGTCTGGTTGTAAGCGGAATTGGACTGACAGGGGTGGATGCCTTATATCGCCTTCTCGGCAGTCTGACCATTATTCCCTTGAAGGATACCTTTCCCATCCGGCTCTTTGGCTGCGTTCAGCTTTATCTGGAAGGAACTATTGGTGCAAAAGAGTTTGGCAGATATTTAAAGAAGAAACCCTCTTCACCGATGGAAGATACCATTCTGAAGCTGGCTGATAAGGTATCCCTCACGACCGCTGAGCTTGTCACAAGTATGGAGCAGGAAAAAGTAATCCACAACGAATCGGATATTATGGATGAGTTATACACAGAACCGGAGACAACTTACCAAACACTTGTGGATGATGTCCAGATTCACCATACCCAGTATCCAGTGCTGCAGGCTATTGCTAATTTGTACCTGAATAAACAAATCACATTTCATACATGTTAAAGGAAGGAACCTTATGCCAAAACCATTTTTCACAAAGCTGGTTGCCATCAGTGCAATCGGCTTTTTCTGTGTACTTTTTGGGTGCATCTTCGGGATCGCCACCCATGACCGGCTCTTTATCCTCATGAGCCTCCTCATCGGAATCTGCAGCATCTTGCGTGCACTCAGTTTCTACCACCTGATCCATACACATGCTTATCTGTCACTGGACGTAAGCTGCACGAAACGGGAACAGACACTCTTCGGGAAAAACCAGCAATATTGGTTTGCCAGTGATAACGGAAAGGAATACGCCTTCTCACTGGAAAAGAATATCAAACTCCTAGAGGGACATCGGTATCGGCTGTACTTCCGGAAACCACAGCAGGGAACAGGGCAATCGATGCCATGTGCCGGAGATATTCTCGGATATGAAGAACTCACCGATCAACTGCCGGAACTTCCGGATACATCCGTTTAGATAGAAAATGAGCCGCCCGTACTGCATCACCCCTACAGTTCTGGCGGCTCATTTTATTATAAATAACCTCTCTTATTTCTATCAAACAATAGTGTTTGTATCCGCTTCAATGCCATGAGCATTTGCTCCGGGAATGTCTTAGTTAAACTTGAAAGAATTAGATTTTCATTCTCATTACACAAATATTATTAGATAACCAATTCAGAAATATCAATGCTCGTTTTATAGTTTTGTTTTACTCCGCCAGGAGAAGTAATAAAAATCGTAGCATATTCCCCATTTTCATAAAGGGTAATTTCTTTTATATCTTTTTCTTCATCTTGGTTCGTAGTATCGCAATAAAATTTTATGGTATATTTAGGGTTCATACCTATGCTTTTTTCTGTCTCTTTCCATGATTTTATATTTAAATCAGAAATAACCTTGTCTATATTATGCTTATCATCATACTTTACCAGCAATTCCTTATTTGCGGCATCATATATCTCTATAACTTTTACACCTTTTACATAATTGTCCATTCTCTGCCTTTTTCCGCCCCGCCAGATACCTGTGCCGGTATTTCAGCTCTGCATACTCTGTGATCCGTTTCATGTAGACTGCATCATAAGCTCCGCCTACAGCACCAACCACCGGAATTCCCTGTAAGAACTTCATATACAGAAGCTCTTTTGACAAAGCTCCCGCCGTTTGTTCGATCTGCTCCTTATCCTGATACTCTTCCGGCAGTATTCCGTTTCTGATAAATTCATTTACTTTCCCGTCAATCTCACAAAGTGTATCCCCATAGGATACTGCTCCCCGGATCAATAATAAGATAAAAAATTTTTCTTCCCTGCTTTCATAGCTGTATCCATACTGCAGAGCAGTCTCATAAATATTCTTTAAAATCATCCCTGTAAATACCGGAATATCCGGCAGACCGATTCCCAATACGCCCATCCCGATTCCAGACACACCGGATAGCAGTAAATTCTTTGTTCCCGTATCTCTTGCCTTTTTAGAAAAAGAGCGGAGGGATTTGGAATTCTGCTTTACATCCGCCATATACTGCCGCACCTGATAATCCTGCTCCAGTTTTGTCCGCTGATACGTCTTTTCAATAACCCCGGTTCCTTTCTCGAAAATCAGAGCAAATGCCTTCGCAAAAGCGGTATCCAATGTTTTCTGAAGTTTCGGCGGTATCTTTTCCTCCAGTTTCTGATTCAGAATGCTCTCCCTTTTCTCTGAACGCTTCTGAAGGAATCTCTGCTCCTGTACTTCCAGCTTTTCCCACTCCTTCTGAAGCGGTGTCCTTTTATCAAATAATCGCATCTTAATACACCTCCGCACCAAACGGCATCAATGCCAGTTTCGCCAGTTTAAACTGCTGCAAACCAAACGGGATTCCGATAATCGTCACACATAAAGCTGTACCCAACGCCAGATGCTCCAGTGCAAGAGGCAGACCGGATACAATCAGCCAGATGATATTCAAAAGGAACGAACCAGCTCCGCCACCATACTGCACCTCTTTTCCAAAGGGGAAAAAACTAAGCGCCGCAAATTTAAAACACTGCATCCCCACCGGAATCCCCACAACGGTAATACACCAGAGACAACCTGCCAGACACCAGCTCAGCCCACTGACTGCGCCGCCAAACACAAACCACAACACATTTCCCAGGCATCCCATATGCTACACCTCCCCATTCATCCGATTTTTCACATCAGCAAGTATCTTTTCTATCCGGTTGATGGCATCATCCACCTGTTCTCTTGCATCTGCAATCTTGCTCTGCACCATATAATCTGCCACCAGCCCGTCCAGAAAGAAATCCGCAAAGGAAAGGAAGCTGCCGATTTCCATGCGCAGATCCAAGGAAACCTGCACATCTCTTAATTCTCTCTGAAAACGCTGAATATCGCTTTTCGCCTGTTCCATCAACGCAGCTGCGTCATTCATTTTAGAATGCTTCACAAAGTCACTGATAAAGCCTCCTCCAAGCATATCAAAAATGCCCCAGTTTCTCGCACTTCCCAACTTATCCCTTGCTGCGTAAAGGCTCTGAAGCGCCCGCTCCCCTGCCTGTACTGCTTCCTGCATTTCCCGTTTCATCATTTCGTTACTCATCGTTTATCCTCTCTTTCTTTTTAGCAGACTATTGCGGCAGATTTTCTATATTTCATAATAAAAAAAGACTCCTATCATGACCTCTGCCACAATAAAAGTCTTGCTATCTCATTTGCTACGGGTATCTCTCGATACCGGTTGTCGGTTACAAAACCACCTCTTTCAAGGCGTTCAGCTACTCCCTTTTTTGCTTGAGATGAATATAACATATTGGAAATAATTTGTCAAATCATGCATTTTTCTTTTCCAACCGTTCCGCTTCTCTGGCAAATACATGCGAGATATCAAACAGTTCCGGTACATCTGATATGGTACACACATTCACACAATAATTGAGCCATGGAAATTCTTTTGTCATCTGATAAATAACTGCCATGGCTTTTGCTTCTGACATTGCTTCCACCGAATGATATCCCGATCCCTGAATATGCTCAAATCCGTTTGCTTCAAAAAAGTCCCTTACATCCGCATATGCATTATGCCAGTCACCTTTCGGATAATATTCCTTTAGTGCTTGTGTATTCAGGTCAAAATTGATGCCTTTCCTCTGTAAGCTGTCCATCTGTTAGTTCCTTATAAAGTCTGTAATCAGGTTCTCCTTTTCTGTTCCGTTATACCAGAAACACTCTAACAAATTCTCTGCAATTCCTACGGAGTTTTTCAACTGAAAGATTGCTGCCCAGAATCTTCCATAGTCCTGCTTGCGTCCCCGGTCAAGATAAATCCTGCTTCCAAGGGCTTTGACTGCACAGCTTAAATCCTCCTGCTCAAAAATCTGATCTGCCTGTTCACACATCTGATTTACCGTTTCCGGAGCGAGCTTGCTTGTATCAAATTTAAGTTCTACTTTATACATTATACTCATCCTTTCATACAACAAATGACTGAGTGACTCTTCTCTTTCTACTGTAATTCTACCATGAAACCTATATAAAGTCATTCCCCATTTTCACTTGCTTTAATATAAATTTTTCCTTTTATTTTGGAAACACAATCTCCACACAGAACTCATTCCCTTCTATCCGGGCGCTGATTTTCCCATCCATACGAAGTACCAGCTCTTTCGCAATTGATAAGCCGAGACCGCTGGAAGTCTTACTGCGTGCTTCATCCGCTTTATAAAACCGTTCAAACACCTGATCTACATTTATTTTTTCCACATGACATACTTGATTTTTTATCTGTATCCGGATGTTGTTTTCAACTTCTTCCAGTGAAATACTGATTTTCTTCTCCCCGTGATCCAGTCCGTTTTTTATGATATTCTGAAAAATTCTCTGGATTCCCTGTTCATTTCCGTTCATAAACAGCAGTTTATCTGTAATCTGTATCTCCGGTTCAATTCCTCTGCCCGTCCATTCATCGTAGTAGGAAAATATGGTATCTTTCAAAATCTTGTTGATACAGCAGGATGACATTTCCAGATGAAAAGAATCGTTTTTAAGTTTTGTAAAAGTAAATAATTCTTCCAGCATTTCTTTCAGGCTGCCGATTCTCTCCTGTATGATCTTCATATACCGTCTCTGCTCTTCCTGGTCTTCACAGGTTTCCATTAACTGAAAATATCCGTCAAGGGATGTCAAAGGAGTACGGATATCATGTGAGAGATTTGTATATGTATCCGAAATCATCTCCTCTTTCTTCAAGTATTCCTTCTTTTCCCTTCGCTTCAGTTCCAGCCATTCGTTTAAAACATCTGCCAACTCACCAATGCCTCCAAAATCCATTTCTCTGGTAATCAGCATGTTGCTGTCGTGCTTCATCAGAAACGACAACTGGCGGCAGATGTCTTTCACCTGCCGCTGGTATTTCCAAAATAACATTCCTTGTACCAGTATCACTGCTATCAATAGCACGAACCCTAGTTTTATCATTTAGATATCTCTCTTTCTGAATACCCATGCTGTCAGTAATGTAACCACGATTCCGAACGCCGCCGCAATCACAACTGCTGTCAGGCATTCCTTATTGGTCGGTGACATGGATAAAAGTGCAATCTTTCCTGTCACTGTATATTTCAAAATCTGGAAATTCTCCACACCTGCCTTCTGGATCAAATGATTGATCACTCCGTATAAGACAATCATGGTATTCATGCACAGGCAGATAACAATCGTCATGCTGAACACGTTGCTGTTCAAAACCACCGCAATCGCCATACTGATTAGTACCAGTGCATAATGAAGCAAAATCTGAATACCAAAGTATCTCAGCAACTCGCTTCCATTCCCCCACTCCAGATATCCGAAGTACATCTGCTGTGCAATAATCTGAATGATGAAATAAAGCAGCATGGTAACAGTCGTATACACAAACAACACGGAAGCTTTGGAAAAGATCAGGTTTCTCCGGCTCCTTACCTGCCCGCCGATATTTTTAATATAACCGCTTCCTATATCTGCACTGGAAAACAGCACTGTAAAAATCACCAGAAACAACGCCACAAACTTCGCCTGCAGGTTTGCATATACCTGATCAAAGACCGTTACTTTTTCTCCCGGCTGTGTCGGCAGGAATACGGACATTCCCATATTGATGGTTTCTGGTTTCACTGTTTCTGCAATGCTTTCTGTCTGCTGTTGTTCCGCTTCCTTGTTCATCGTATCAATATCCAGTTTCGACATGGATGTGGAGAAGAATATAGCTGCCGCCATCACAATCCATACCACATACATACTTTTTGTCCGGACCATCCGGTACAGATCCATTTTTATCATATTAAGCATTTTGATTCCCTCCTGTCAGATTCAAGAAATAGGTTTCCAGTTCTTCACTGGTAATGGAAATTCCATTGACCAAAATTCCTGCTTTTGCCAGTTCCATATTGACATTGGCGCTTTCATTCAATCGTTCAAATATATGGATATGGCTCTTATCTGTAACCTGATAGTTGGTAAATCCCATTCTGTCCAGAATCGGGACTGCCTGCTCCGGATGGATTAACTCTATTTCAATCCGTTCACTGCAGCGTTTCATCAGTTCTTCGCTTGTCAGCTCCTGCAGAAGACTTCCATTATGGATAATTCCATAATCCGTTGCAATCTTAGATAATTCCTCTAAAATATGACTGGATATCAAAATCGTCATATTCCGTTCATCTCGCAGTCTCTGTATGGTATCACGCACCTCTGCAATTCCCTGGGGATCAAGCCCATTGATCGGTTCATCAAGGACCAGGAGATCCGGCTCCCCGACCAGTGCCAGCCCGATTCCGAGACGCTGCTTCATTCCAAGGGAAAAATGTTTCGTTTTTTTCTTTCCGACACCTTCCAGTCCGACCGTCTCTAAGATATCTTCGATGTATCCCTTTTTCCGAATACCAAACAATTCACATTTTATTTTCAGGTTTGTATATGCATTCATGTTGCCATACAGCCCCGGTGCTTCAATCAGACACCCCACACGAGAACGAATCCTCTCCAGTTCTTTTCCTTTACACCCGAACATCTCAATCTCTCCGGCTGTCGGTCTTGCAAGTCCACTGATCATCTTCAGGCAAGTCGTCTTTCCCGCACCGTTCCGTCCGATAAATCCATAGATAGCACCCTTTTTTATGTGAAGGTTTACTTTATCCACTGCCTTATGATGACCATACTGCTTCGTCAATCCATTTGTACTTAATAACAATTCACTCAATGCTTTCATCTCCTTTTCTTATCTGCTGTTATCATATCGGATAAATCCTAATCAAACGCAAATAAATAGTAAAAAAAGAGTAAAGATTAAGAATGCAGACGGTAGCCGATTCCCCATACGGTATCAATATATTCCTCCTGCGTTACTGCTTTTATCTTTTTCCGGATATTGCTGATATGTACATCCAGTGTCTTTGTCTCTCCCATATAGTGTTCATCCCACGCATATTCAAAAATCTCTTCTTTGCTGAAGACCTGTTTCGGATGCTCCAGTAAAAGCTCCAGAATTGCAAATTCCTGCTTTGTAATTTTGGGAAGCAGCACTCCGGCAATCCGGACTTCAAAGCGCTCACGGTCCAGTTCCAGGTTTTTATATGACACGCTTTTATGTTCCGGCTCCTGCTGCATATGGCGGAGCTGAACCTGAATCCGGGCAAGCACCTCCTGTATCTCAAACGGTTTTGTAATGTAATCATCTGCCCCACTGGTAAGAAGCCCGATTTTTTCATCCAATCCGTCTTTGGCTGTCAGGACAATAACCGGCGTATTGCCCTGTTTCCGAATCTGGGCAAGCACCTCTTCTCCTGAAATTCCCGGAAGCATCAGATCCAATAGAATCAAAGAAAAGCCCGCCTTATCCATCTGGAACAGCATCCTCGCTTCCGTCCCGGAAAAAGCCTGTACCGTCTCATACCCTGCTTTCTGTAATGCCGTATATAAAAGATTATTGATATCCGTATCGTCTTCTACAATCAGAATTCTGTTTTTCTGCTCCATTTTTCTCATCCTTCCATTTTCCGATTTAAACAATATTATATTGCACTTTTATAACTATGTCCAAAATTCTTTTGATATTATCCTTCCACCTCGTCTACATATGCTATATATAGTTCTAATTCTTTTGACATATGCTATATCTTGTGTTAATATAATCTTGTATTTAAGTTTTTGTGCTGTCCCGTCATGGGAGTCTGGACCATTCATCCAGAAGCATATGCAGTTTAAGTTTGGAAAATCGTGTCATTATACTGCCGTTTTATACGGTGCTATAATGGCACTTTTTTTATTTTAATCTATTTTAACGCCCAAAGAGGCAGAAAGGAGAATTTTTATGTCAGCAATTTTAACAATTTTAGGGAGGGCCACAAGAGATCCTGAGATGCAGCAAGGAAAAAATTCCGGTACGGAATATGTTTCTCTGGACATTGCAGTTTCACAGCGAGGCCAGGATGGAAAGGAAGAAACCATTTACTATCAGTGCTATTTTAACAAGTTCCTTGCAGAACGCTTAGCAAAAGCAGGCGTAAAGAAAGGAACCGGGCTGATGATCTATGGTGATCTGGAGCTTCATCCGTTCATTTATCAGAAAGGAAAGAATGCGGGGCAGGCAAATGCCGGTCCGAGGATCAATGTCAAGGACTGGCACTTTGTACCATCCAACCGTTCTGACAGCAATACCGGACATCCGGGTGCAAACCAGAACAGCCAGCCGAATGGTGGTGCGGCAACGCCCGGTGCAGCCGGCAATGGCAGCTACCCAATGCAGGGAAATCCCAATGGCAGCTACCAGAATCAGGCAATGCCTGGCGGCTATCCACAGCAGGGAATGGCTCCTGCTAACGGTGCCTACACGCCTCCTGCAAATGGCGGACAGTATCAGGCTCCGCCAAACGGAACCGGTCAGCCACAGAGCAGCTACCCGCCGCAGGGCAGTTATACCGGAATGCCAAATTACGGAGGTATGCCGGGCAGTCAGCCAACTGACGGCTTTCAAAATGTGCCGGAACAGATGGCATCCCAGTTGCCCTATTAACTCTCAAGGAACCCTATGTTGAGGAATTGCATTTATCATCTTTGTGATGATGCAGTTCCTCTTTTTCATGTCCGGAAGCGGCGATTTCCCATCCAGCTTCCGGGCTTGTCTAAGAATCATGAATCAGAAAGGAATCAGCTCATGAAAAAATCAAATCGAAAAAAATTCTTACAGTTTGTCGTGCTTGTACTGTTTCTTGCAGCACTTTTCGTACCACAGGATGCCAACCGGCTTCTGATTGCAGGCATTGCCCTGATCGGTATCGGAGTCACGCTGTTCAGTTATCTTCTCCCGCTTTTCACGGAACGCCTGAAAAACAGGGAGCATAAGCTACGAAAACGCCCAGAAAGAACTCGTCATCTGGAAGGAACACCTGATCTGGAAACCATTCTCTGGAGACAGATCAAATTCCAGATTACCGGAAAGCTCAAGGAAGCCTTCCCGGATGCCACATGGGATTTTGTGAAAGAACCACCGCTCTCCCAGATACTGGATGGGGAACCATTACGGATTCGCACACGGAATACCGGAAGTTATAATTTTGCGGAAATTCTCATGGATGCCCGTGGCAGTCTGACGCTTCAGATGATGACCATTGAATCCTTACATAAAAAGGAACCGTCAGAAGGAAATCCGGATTCCAGACCAGCCGTTAATCCCAAATCATGGTATTCCCTGATTGGGAAACCGCTACTGATGGAATTGGTCGGTGACTTACAGGCAAGGGGCTATGAAAAGCTGTTTATCAACGAGCAGGGAGATGTCTATATTCTGAACGGCACTGAACCGGAAGTCCGGGGAAAGCTGGAACATTTCCCGCCCAAAGATTACTGGGGCGAATTGACGGAGATTTTTACTGAAGATGAATTGACCACAGAAGAGACCGAGCAGGCACTGGAACTGTCCTGGATCTCATAAGAAGGAGGAACGAATCATGGCAAATAACATCGTAGCAACCTGGGGGTTCAAACGCAAACTCCCGGAACCATTTGAGGATTATACGGACCATGCAATCTTTGATGACATTGCATCCAAATACTGTACTCAGCCACGGAAAAAATCCACGCTTCATGCAGCTACCCTGCGGGCAGTCCTTGCTTATCTGGAGCTGGAAAACCCGGTTGGCAGTACCCCGCCGGAAAAGCTTGGGGCGGTCGGTACCCAATCCAACAATTTTGTTGTGGCGGAATATCCGAGCAAAACCGGTGATCTTCAGGTGGTTGTCTACAACCAGCTAAACGGAAAGTTTTACGGAGGCTGCTATACTCCTCCGCCGGATGTGGAAAGCACACCGGAAAAATACGAATTTAAAGACTCCAAACAGTCCGGTGCGGCTCTGCTGTTCGCACTGATGCCGGTTTTTCTGGCAGATGAAGAGTGTAATGAAAAGTATCAGGAATTAAAAGCGCACCGGGACAACGGTTATCCCGATCTGGACGCCGCTGCGGAAACAGCAGCCGTTCTCTGCGACAACATTTACCGGAGAACCCGCTATGCATCAGGTCTCCCGACCGGTGGTGTTAAGATTGACCTTCCGGCAAACGGCGTATTGTCGCTGATCAAACCGTTAAATATCCAGAAGGGGGTCTATGCACCAACCGAAGTGCTCCATGGAGACTTTCAGGTGTTACGTCCAGGAAGTGGATTTAAGAAAGCACAGGCAGCCATTTCCAGAGATGATTTTGTTGGGAAATTTATCCTGACCGCATCCCGAAGGCTGTCTCCGGAAGAGGAGGTATCTGTTCCGACATTGGCAGAGTGGTACATCATCCCTCCGGAAATCAAACGGATCTGCGAACACGCAAAACTGACAACGGATACCACACAGCCGATGCGGAATTTTCTTTTACGGGGACCGGCAGGTACCGGAAAGACCGAAGGAGCCAAAGCCATTGCTTCCGCACTTCACCTTCCTTACCGCTGCATTACCTGTTCCGCAAATACAGAGGTATTCGACCTTTTAGGTCAGATTCTTCCGGATGTGGACGGAAAACGCACCCGGCTTCAGCGGCAGTACCCGTCTTTTCAGGAAATCCAGTTAGATCCCTCCGGTGCCTATCAGAAGCTGACCGGAAACTATGATGAAGAAATTTCTGCCGAGGACACCTACCAGAAGCTGATCGATACGATTTTTGATGAAATGCACAGCTATTATAAGGAACACACCTCCGGACAGAACTTCCAGTATGTGGATACGCCTCTAGTCGAAGCCATCCGCTATGGGTATATTCTTGAGATACAGGAGCCTACGGTCATTGCTAATCCCGGTGTACTGGTTGGACTTAACTCCCTTTTAGACCGCTGTAACAGCGTATATCTTCCAAACGGAGAAACCATCCACCGTCATCCGGATACGACCATCGTAATCACCACAAACAATGACTATGCAGGCTGTAAACAGATGAACCAGTCTGTCATTTCCCGAATGAACCTTGTGATTGATCTGGATGAACCGGATGAGGATACACAGGTAGAACGTGCCATGGCTGTTACCGGATGCAAGGATGCAAAAACGGTACGTCTGATGACACGCATTGTCAAATCCATGGCTGTCTACTGCCGGGAAAATCTCATTACAGATGGCTGCTGTGGCATGAGGGAGCTGATTTCCTGGGTGCAGTCCTACATGGTCTGCGGGGATATCCGGGAAGCGGCCCGTTACACGGTGCTTGCCTCTGCCTCTGCCGATGCTGAGAACCGTACGGAAGTGGAAGAAAGCTGTCTGGATACTGTGCTTGCTGCGTAGGACACGCCTATGAGAAAAGCAGCACTCACAGAAGCCCAGATCCGAAAGCATCTGGCAGATAATCTGTCTTATCTCCGGCAAGCCAAAACACCGAAGTTATCACAAAAGGCAGTTGCCAAAATCTTAAATCTTCCCCCGAAAACCATTATGAATTATGAAAATGCAAACTCCTCCCCGATGGCTTATGCCGTCCTTCGCCTTGCTGTGTATTACGGCTGCACGATGGAGGAACTGCTGACAAAAAATCTAAGAAAAGAAAGGAAGAATATCACGTGAATCACAGCCAAAGAAATTTAAAGAAACTAATCCGGGCAAAAGAGGATTCCATTGCGGATGAGGAGTTATTCCTCTCCGCTGCCTATCAGAAGTACCAGACCTCCCTTGCCAGAGCCGTTACCGGACGTTACCGGTATGGACTGCAGGTACTGCTGGACTGGGACATTTCCGAACAGGCAGGCGTTGCATATACCGACAATTATAAGGTACATCTCAACGCAGCGAACCCGATCACCCAGTCTTTCCCCACCCGTTTCTTACGTTCCCAGAGCCTGACAGGGCTCACCGGGCATGAAGTGGGGCACTTACTCTATTCTGATTTCACAGCCCACGCTGTTCATCTGAGGAGTCTGGAAAACGGTTCCTTCTATCCGAAGGAGCCGGAGCTATCCCTTCCAGCTTATCAGACAGCACTGGAGGAGATCAAAGAAGTGTTAGAAGAAAAGGACAAAGCCGGATGCCTGACACTGGCACGATGCGCCGCAACTTTTCAAAACATTCTGGAAGACATCCATATTGAAGACCGTATGTGTGAGGAATTCCACGGCACCTTCCGACAGGGGATTGAACTCAATAACCTGCGTATGTCCGAACAGATTCCTTCCATACAGGAACAAATTGACAAAGAATACCAGCCATTTTCCATCATTGCCAACCTGATCCTTTCCTATTGCCGGACCGGAAACATCAACAATCCCACCGGCTATCAGGGGGATTATCTGGATACCATTTCCGATTGTACCGATCTTCTGGATACGGCAATGGAATCGGAAAAAGGCACTGACCGGATGCTGGTTTCCAATGCGCTCTTAGCCCTGACCTGGAACTATATCCAGCCGCTCATCGAAAAAACACGGGAGGAATTGGAAATGCATGGCGAGGATTCCGCTGCCGATGCTCTGGAAGATCTTCTAGGGGATGAAGTCAGCAGCGGCGCTCCTCTTCCGACCGGAAAAAGCGGTGCCATTCCAAAGAATATCAAACCAGCTTCCCCAAAAGGAAGCGGGAATGATGAGGGCAATGCTCCTTCCGGTCCACGTACCAAAGAGGATGCTATAGAGGAAGCCAAACAGGTGCTTTCGGAAGAAGGCGGGCGCATCGCTCTTACAAAGACCAATACCATTCTGGATGAAAACAACCCCGGCGTCACTTATGTCAGTCAGTATCAGGGCAGCGGCTATGAGCATGCTGCAGAGGATCTGTTCCGGATCTTGAACGATGTGGCTGCAGAAAAGGTGCAGGAAGACTGTCAGACGGAACTGACCGAGGAACTGCAGAAAACAGCCAATGATATTCATTACGGCAATGCCCATGCAGGCATCCATGTTACCATCCATCGCCTGACCAGTGTTTCCGATTACCTGAAGAATGAATACCAGACAGTTGCTCCCCCGCTCCTGCGGGCTTCCAAAAAGCTGCAAAGCACCATCCTGCCGCTTTTGAAAGAAGAACAGCAAGGCGGAAAGCAGAAGAATCTCCTGTTTGGAAAACGTCTGGACTCCCATGCTCTCTATAAGACAGACGGAACCATCTTTACCAGAACCAGACTTCCAGGAGAGGAAAAACGTCTGGCTGTTGCCCTCCTGATTGACGAGAGTGGTTCGATGGGTTGGGGTGACCGGATGACACATGCAAGAAAGACTGCCATTGTCCTTTATGATTTCTGTAAAAGCCTCGGTATCCCTATCACCATTTACGGGCATTCCACGGATGCAGGCGGCGTTGCTCTTTACTCCTATGCAGAATTTGATTCTGTGGACAATGAGGACTGTTACCGGCTGATGGATATGTGCGACCGCAACGGGAACCGGGACGGCGCAGCTCTCCGCTTCGTAGCAGAGCATTTGTGCACACGCCCGGAGCTTCAGAAGCTGCTGATCCTGATTTCTGACGGTCAGCCAGCCGATTACGGCTACAGCGGAACGGAAGCAGAGGCAGATCTGCGGGGCATCAAGAAAGAATACGAAAAACGGGATGTCATCCTGTTTGCGGCTGCCATTGGTGACGATAAGGAAAATATCCGCAGGATTTACAAGGACGGATTCCTGGATATCACGAAACTGGAAGAGCTTCCAAAGAATATGGCACAGCTTGTCAAACAGCATCTCAAATAAAGGAAGGTGAATACTCATGAATGAAACTTATCAAAACCGGATTACCGACCAGATCTGCAAGATCCAGAATGACCGGGCACTCATTGCCTTTTATGACCGGCTCCGCTACGCACCACTCGGCAACTATGCACAGCTACATGCCAAAGGGGAATATCAGGAAAACGGGCATAAAGTACATTCTTTAATCTGCATCACCATTCAGGATTATTCCAACGGTACCGGAGACCGGAATATCATCACCCGTTTCAACCTGGCACCGGAACAGATCCAGTTCCTCTTAACCCGGATCACTTCCGGTTTTCAGGAATTTGAATGGAGCCAGAGCAAGATCTACGGCAATCCCGATCAGAACGGTTATTCCACAGCCCAGATGTTTTATATCTCCAGACATCCCTATGATTCCAAAGGGCAGCCTATGAAAAGCCCATGGAAAATCCAGATTGTAAATGGGAAAGGCATCAAAGCACAGAATAAGAACGGTGGTTCCTACATGCAGCCACGCAGCTTCCAGTCCGAAAAGACGACAGCCATCCAGCTTACCGACATGGATCTGTTCACGCTTCTGAAGCGGACGGATTCCTATATTTCCAACTGGGAAACGGTGATTGCTGCATCACTGATCAATAACGGAAAACGGATGCTGGCAGACCAGCAGAACAGTCAAATGCAACAGACAGCACAGGCTCCGCCTTACGCTGCCTAAATTTTCAGAAGAGAAGCGGTACTTTACTGCTTCTCCTCTTTTTAAGAAAGGAGACTTTAGTTATGAATATTGCACTCATCCGGACCATGGACTCTCAGGGGCGTATCGTCATCCCTGCAGAAATCCGGAAACAAATGAAGCTCTCAGACGGAGATGCACTGGAACTGGAAAATGTGGGAATGGAGCTACTTTTACGCAAATGCCCTACCCACTTAAACGGAAAAGAGGAAATGGCTTCCTATCTTTCCGTCCTCTACAGTGTCATCCACTGTGGTATCGCAATTTGCAGTGAGGCTCACATACTCGTATCTGCGGGCATCTATCTTCCGGAAGGCACTCCCGTTACAGAAGAACTCGCCGAATTGGTTGCGGACGGCCAGGAACTGATCTCTGCTGAGAACTGCCCTGTCTACCCGGTATCCAACACCCGTCAACCGGTTTGTGCTTTTTTCCCGATTTTAAGGGAAGACAGAGAGCCGCTGGCACTTCTTCTCTGTTCCAGAACCGGACAGCATTTATCCGAGATGGAATTGGGATGCGCTAAACTGGTCGCTGCCGTAATTGCAAACAAAATTAAGTAAGGAAAGGAGCGTGAAATCAATGAAGAATACAAATATAACCTTACACACCACCCAAAAGAAAGAATATGTCCTCACCGGAATCCTGTCCCTGCCCCTCCATCTGGGAGAACGGGCGTGGATCTATAGTTATAACCAGACCTTTGCTACCAGTCCGGTGCAGAGTATTCTGGAAGTATCCGAAAACGGTGTGGTATTTGAGACCTGCAACAGTATTTACCGTCTCAGCTACACCCGTGTTCCGATGGAGCTGGAGGCGATGTGTGCTTGACAAGAATGGAAGAACTGGAGAGCTGCCTTTCGGGGCTCCTCTCCACCTTAAAGAAGAACCGGGAACATGTGCCTCTGGAAGTGCTGAAGACACAGTATAAGCAGCCGTATGAAGAACTGGTCAGAAACATCAACCTGACCGCTTCTGCCTATGCAAAATCTGTGCTGCTCCACCGGCTGGTCCTGAATCCGGATGCAGATGTGGAGGAACAATGTACCGTCATCAACCAGATGATACAAACTTCCGGGATGCTGAAGAAAATCAGCTCCTGCATGTCCAAAACCTATGATGTAGGACAGATATATCCTCTGATACTGGAACTACGCCATATGGTCGAACAGGCACTCTGGCCCTATGTGAATCAGGCAACTTGTCTGGTCGCAGATCTGGATGATATAGAAAAAGAACCGACAATTTACAATTTTTTGACACATGAAGTTTATGAAAATGATACCTGGATTCACCGAGAAATCGACCTGCGCTGGAAACTACTGGTACATCTTACTCCCGAACAAAGAGAATCCGTACCACCAGCCAATCATAGTATGAATGGAGGAATTTACCATGAAAGAACAACCATCTAATCCTTGCGAGAAAGTCTCATTTATTTTGACCTATGACCAGCTTGAAGCTGCTTATAACATCTACCGGGAACAATTTATTTCCTGCGACTTCATCCGCCGCTCCATGGAACGTCTGGAGGAAAGAATCGGACTCTGCAACCTTCCATATGAAACGCTGCGTGATGATCCAAGCCTTCTTCATGAAGCATACCTGCAGTTTCTCCGACTGGAAGACTGCAATGTGGCTTATAACGACACGCTGGAGCAGGTAATTGATGCAATCGAACAATGGCTTGCCTCTGGCACCTTATCCCCTGTAAACCTTACGGTTTCCAACCAGAATATGGGTGAAACTTTTGGAACGGAGGTGGATGTGTAATGGCAAATATCTGCTGTGATGATGTGATCTTTTATACAGAAGGAAATCCGGAAGGACTATATGACTTGTGGGAGGACCTGGAAACCTACATCATTCTGAACCAGAATCCTGATTTATGCTGGATTGGCAATTTATTTTCCCACAAGAAAATAGATTCCACCGGAATATCTCTTCGTGGAAATGTCAGCTACATGGAATGGAATGATACGTATATTCTACTTTCTTTAGAGACAGCATGGACTCCACTTTATGAAGCATATCAGGCGATAGCCGCTGCATATCATGTTCCCTTTGTGATGCAAAGCATAGAACCTGGAGAACGAATTTATTATAACACGGATGAAGCACACCTATTTTTCCCTGACCGATATTGTGTCCGCTTATATGAAGAAAGCCTATTGACTCCATGTGGCTTAATAATCGGAGAAAAGCTGGAAGACGGTGAACCATTTGAAACGGAAACAGACGTATTAGAACGATTCAGAGATTGCGGATATCCAGCAGCTACACTAAAAGAGTTGGAGCTCATGTTCGATGCGGATGAACTTATTATTTTTGAATTTACAAATCCATATTTGGATCTGGAGCAGAAAAATGCTTGTGCATGAAACTTCTCCCCTCCACACCAAAGACGATTATCATCAGATTTAAAGGAGGAACACCATGACTGATTTGGAACTGGATGTCTGGGATGCATGGCTCAGGGAACGTCAGGAACATCTGGAAGAAACCCTGTCCAATATCTCACCATCGGAAGAACCCTGCAGATATTACCTGCTAACCGGATATATTCAGGGAATGCTAGAAGCTCTTACCATGCTTACGACTGTTGAGGATGGGAAACGCTTCAAGATCAAACTGGAGCAATTTCGCCAGAATCTGCTCCTCTCTGGAGATTACGATGCTACCGGTAACTATAAACAGGCAGTGAAGAAAACTGCTGTTTAAATACTTCGAGCCGCCCAATCGGACGGCTCTTTTTATGCCCGAAAACGGTAGCCTACACCACGTATCGTTTCTATGTAGTGCGGTTCTTCCGGATTTTCTTCTATTTTCTTTCTCAGATTCTTGACTAACCCATAGACACGGTTATCCACTTCTGACTCCACATCCTCATAAATATGCTGGTAAATCTGTTCTTTTGTAAATACCCGATTGGGGGATAAGGCCAGATAAAAAAGCAGGTCATATTCATGTCTGGTAAGTTCCACAACCTTACCATCTTTGATTACGCTCCGCTGAAGCTGGTCTATTTCCAAACCTTGGAATGTCAACTTTTCAGAATTTGTAATCTCCATAACTTCTAACGTACTTTCGCAGGCTAGAACTGATTTAATTTTATTCAGGATTCCCTCTTCGGAATCAGAAATGGTAAGAATCATCACTTTCCCATAACATCACCTGCTTTTCTTAGCATTTAGCTTTCACTCCTCATTAACAATGTTTATCGATTGGTTACATAGATATATGCATCTTCCAAAGTTACGTCACAAGCTATACATCCACTTTCTGACGGCATATTCTCCCCTAACAGTCTTAATCTAATTCCTTCCTCCGTATACTGCTTACTGGAAATATGATATTTTCTTTCTAATTCTCTTGCAAGGCTTTCGTCCTCTGTACAGCATTCCCATACATGCCCTCTTGCCTTATTCAATAATTCCCTCATTGTTCCTGTATAAAGGAATCTACCTTTTTTCATAACCGCAAGCTGATTACAGGTTGCCATCAGATCCTCCACCACATGCGTTGAAAATAATACGGTGCGTTCTTCTGCAAAATCTACCAGTAAATTACGGATACGGATGCGTTCCTCCGGATCGAGCCCTGTTGTTGGTTCATCCACAATTAAAAAATCCGGCTCATGGAGTAATGCCTGCACTAATCCAACTCTTCGCTTCATTCCACCTGAAAGCTGCCGCATTTTCTTTTTCTGATGGTCTGCAAGACTGGTCTTCTCCAGATAGTAATCAATCCTTTTCTTGCTTTCTCTTTTCTCAATTCCAGCCAGATCTCCCATATACTCCAGACATTCTCGAACAGTCAAAGACGGATACAGATCAATTTCCTGTGGCAGATACCCAATCTTTTTCTGTATCTTTTCGTAATTTGCTTCGCAATATAGCGTACCATCTAACAGAACTTTTCCACTTGTGGGTGCAAGCACCGTTGTAAGCACCCGCATCAACGTTGTTTTTCCTGCACCATTTTCACCTAACAGACCAAATATCCCATGTGGGATTTCCAGATCCACATGATCTACCGCTGTCACTCCATTTTTAAATGTTACTGTTAAATCGTCTATTCTTATACTCATAATCTTACCCTCTCTTCTTTAATATCTTAGGAACAAATGCAAGCATCATCCCCGCAAATACCACGCACAGCACCTTCCCGCCAAGCCATCTCCA
Organism: Coprococcus sp. AM97-35; assembly: GCF_027697525.1. Taxonomy (NCBI): domain Bacteria; kingdom Bacillati; phylum Bacillota; class Clostridia; order Lachnospirales; family Lachnospiraceae; genus Coprococcus; species Coprococcus sp. AM97-35. The sequence continues at coordinate 171,902 of NZ_JAQESL010000004.1, forward strand.
CTCTGTCAGCTTACCGAAATCACAAGTTCCGTAGGAAAATGGTCCCCAGTTTTTCAAAAACTGAGTTGCCTTTCCGGAAATAGAGAAAAACCAGAAAAGCAGCACGACACCCATACCAATCCATCTGTTTCGAACCAGATTGCTGACAGTTACGGAAAGCACACTCCAAAACAAAACAGTTCCGGGAATCGCAATACAATAAATTCCAAACAAGGCACCGCCATCTAATTCTTCTGTCAGATTCACCGGTTTCTGCCAATAAAAGAGTCCATATGCCAACAAACTGATTCCAATCAGATAAGCTACCTGCACAAATAGTCTTTTATAAACTACCCCTGCCTGCTTTTTTAGATTATAAAGGCAGAATACTTCCGAGCGTTTGCTCTGCACTTCCACCAGATAAGTATCTGCACAGAAAACGACTGCCAGAAGCGAAACAGCTCTTTCTACTGCCTGCCCGATTTCATTCGCATATACAACAGGCTGGATTGCACTCAATATCACAACAAAAGCGATTGAATATGCAATTTTATAATATGGCATACATATTTTTACTTCTTTCTTCAATATACTCTCCTCCTTTTCCACATCCACACCGCTATAAACATGAGCAGTATGGATGCTGCCACAAGAAGCAGTTGATTGAGATATACCTGATGTGGCAATTCCGTTTCAAAAAAATTCCCCGGAAATCGAACCATAATAGAGAATGGTCTTGCATGACACTGTCCTTTGCTATCCCATGTCAGCATATTAGAATAAATGATATAAAGAACCAGCGCCGGAACCGCTGGAAGCGGATTCTTAAACAGCAGCGCTGTAACCGCATACACACAGCAGATCATCAGGATGTTCGGCAGGACATACAGGATCGAATTCTGAACAAAATCCAGTATGTTCATAGCAAATCCTGATTTTACTGCCGTGGCGTAACACAAAATGATAAATACGATATTCATAATGACCAGTGCCGCCGTCATAATGAGAAATCCACTGCTTATTTTCCCGGCAATATATTGAAAAGCCGTCATCGGTTTGGTGTGCAGCAATTCATAAGTATTTTTCCTCATATCCTGGAAAAATAAAAACGCCAGCAGAACCGTTGCAAAGAATGCCATATGCAGGCTTGCAAAATCTGTAAATTTTCTTCCGAAATAATAGGAGAATGGATGTTTCTCAAGATTTTCTCTGATATACCGGTTGACTTCCTCCGGGCTTCCCTGATACCATGAAACGTCCTCATACACATAATTGGCACCATTAAAGTGGTATTCCGTTTTCAGATACTGACACGCCTCCGTAATCTTCATCTGTTTCATCTCAGATATCACTGCCTCCGCCTCTACTTCCGACATGCCAAACCCATTCTCTGTGTCCTGAAGTATCTTTACAATCTCTTTCTCCCACAGTTCTCTCTCCTTATCCGGTGTTGCCGGAATACATCCCTCCATAACATCCCCATCGGAGGCCATTTTTACCTTCCTGAAGGTTTCATCCGACTTCACGTAATGAATGGACAGATAGGGTGCAAGTGTCTGGTACATACTGATTAAAACAACAATCAAACCGATCCAGAATATCGGATTTTTAAGATAATTTTTCAGATTCCTTTTTATGATTGCTTTCATAAGTCATCCCGCCTTTCTTTTTTCTACAAACAGCATAGCCTACAAATCACAACAAAAAAACAACAGCCATTTATTTCTGCTGTTGTTCTTCTAATACATAATTTTTAAACACTGCCTCAACTTCCGCACCGCCATCTGCTACATTTTTTATCAGCAGTTTCCCACCATGCCGTTCGCAGTAGATACGGCTGATATACATACCCATTCCAAAATGCTTTAAGTCATCCTGTGGATTCTCATGATAAAACGCCTGTGTCACCCTGTCGATATTTTCCTGAAATCCAATTCCGTCATCCCTGATACTCATTTTCAGATATTGGGGTGTCACTGTCAGCTTCAGCCTAACTTCCTGATTGGCATAGCGGAATGCGTTAGCCAACAGATTATCCGCTACTTCCATGATGATTTCCTCATCCGCAGTCAGTATTTCAGATTCTCTCACTGTCGTCACTGTAAAATTCTTTTCTGATTTTTCCACCACGACTTCTGCCAGAGCTTCTATCTGGTTTATCAACTGCCGGATATCTACCACGGAACAGTTTAATTCCCGTTCTTCCAATTTCGTCATCTTCCTCATACTATCAATAAAATGGTTCATCCGTTCAATCTGAAGCATACCGCCCCTTAACATCTCCATCATTTTCTCTTGATCAAGCATATCTTCCGGAACAAATTCCAAAAGCATTTCCTGATATCCCCGCATGATTGCAAGCGGCGAGCGGATATCATGGGCAATCGCTGCACGCAGTACCCGCTCATCTTCGATCATCTGCCAAAGTCTACGGTTATTTTCTTCCAACTGCCCACGCATCCTTTCAAATTCCCTGCACAGCATCCCCATCTCGTCCTCGTTCTCATAAGCCATATGAAAATCCAGATCTTCCTCCGCAATCATCTGTGATGCCATCTTCAGTTCCTGAATCGGTCTCTTTAATTTATTTTTGTAAAACAGGCTGACCGCAATTCCACATCCGGCAAAAGAAAAAAGCAATACTCCGTACGTCTGAAGGAAATCACAGGTTTCTGAAATATGCCAGTCCATTCTGCTCATTTTACTCTGATTCGGTCTCGGTACCACTACCTCAAAATTTTCATTGCGGTCATTCATTGCCTGATAATACTCGTCCTGATCCACGTACTTCCACCAGACCTCCTCCTGTATCTGCCCGGCAATCTCAATAATTGACACAGAAAGAAAAAAAGTGACAATCAAGCTGAGTATCGTATATAAAACCATTGTCTTTTTCAAGGATAAATTTCTTATCTTTTCCATCGATACCCCATCCCCCATACTGTCTCAATGTATTCTGTCTGCGTATATTCCGCCAGTTTCTTTCTCACTCTCCGGATCAGTTCCGTAACAACACGGCTGTCACCTTCCGCATCATAACCACACACCTTTTCGTATATCCGCTCCCTGTCAAAAACCTGTCCTGGATTCATGGACAAAAACTCAATGATTGCATATTCCAGCTTCGTAAGCTCCAAATCATTTTCACCGATCTGAACCCTCTTTGCTCCATAATCAATACTGAGGTCTCCGTGGAATCTGTATTCAGACTTCCCTTTATGACGCTCCTCACGCTTCAAATGTGCAATAATACGAGCATCCAGTTCTTTCAGACTAAACGGCTTCAGTATATAGTCATCCCCACCGGATAAAAGCCCGTTTACCCTGTCCTGCTCCTCCACTTTTGCCGTCAGGAAGATAATGGGACAAGTTACTTTGCCCCGGATACGTCTGCATACTTCTAATCCGTCTATTTTAGGCATATTGATGTCCAGCAAGATAATATCCGGTTTCTTATGGATTTTTTCCAAAGCATCTGTGCCATCTTCTGCCATCATTACATCATATCGTTTGATTTCAAAATAGTTCTTTAACATCTTTAATAATTCGATGTCATCATCCACGATCAAAATTCTATATGCCACTTTTATCACCTCGTTTTATCAGTATACAACGAAAAAAACAATAAATAAACAACAAGAGAAACACTTCGAGCCGCCCATTGCCGGACGGCTCCTTTTATGCCCGAAAGCGATAACCAACACCACGTATCGTTTCTATGTAGTGCGGTGTTTCCGGATTTTCTTCTATTTTCTTTCTCAAGTTCTTAATCAGACCGTAAATTCGGTTATTCACTTCTGACTCCGCTTCCTCATAGATATGCTGATAGATCTGTTCTTTCGTGAATACCCGATTAGGAGATAAAGCAACCACAGCGATTTGCTTCAAAAGTCTCTTTCGCCTGGTATACCGTTTATAACTTCTCATGTTTATCACCTTCAATCTGCTTTCAAATTTAATAATCTATATTTTATGACAATTCAGCATATAGAAAAGTTAGTTATTCGTGAAAATTATTTTTAAATTTAGAACTTGCATAACCACTACGATGTAAAAACAGTTTAGAGGCATTTATGACAGAGATTGATTTTATCTGGTTTTCGACTTTCTCCACGAAAGTGGCAAAAAATACCTGGCTACGAATTCCTTCGCTTAGGGCAAATCTGAAATCCTGAACGCTTTTATTCCTGTAGCCGACAAATTTGTCATCAACATAAGGCAAAAGCTTCATTGAGGAATCTATTTCATTTGACATATACTACATCTAGTGTTATACTGTTCTTATATCAATTATTTGTGTCAATCCGGAAAGGATTTATCACACGCAGTTTAGGTTTGAAACGTAGTCAGGAGTTTTCCTATGCCCAACAAGCAGCAGGGACTTCTGGCTTTTTTTATTTTGCAGGAAACTGCATCTATTTTGAGAATGAACATAAGCGTCATTCTCTTTTTTTATGCCTGAACGCAGGGAAAGGAGGATTACGGAAACAAATGATTCCGGAACTGGCACGCCACAAAAGAAAGGAGACTCTATGTCAGTCAAAAGAATTAAGAATCTTGTAAAACAACTCAATGAATACCGTCATGCCTACTACAATCAGGATGCCCCTCTGGTATCTGATGCCGAGTATGACCGACTCTTTGACGAACTGAAGGAACTGGAGGAACAGACTGGTTTCATCCTGTCAAATTCTCCGACACAGACGGTTGGATATTATCCGGTCAGTGAACTTGCCAAAGTCACCCATCCGATTCCACTGCTCTCGCTTGAGAAAACAAAACTGATTTCAGAGCTTTTAGATTTCATGAAAGGACAGGAAGTTCTCTTTATGCTGAAACTGGACGGTTTGACTACCAAACTCATTTACGAAGATGGCAGACTGATTCAGGCTTCTACCCGTGGAGATGGTGAAGTGGGGGAAGATATTACACACAATATCCCGGCATTTTTAAATGTACCGCTTACCATTCCACACAAAGAACGTCTGGTCATTACCGGTGAGTCTTTTATACCAACCAATGATTTTGAACGTCTGAAAGATACTCTGCGTGATGGAAATGGAAAACCTTATAAAAACGGACGTAATTTTGCTTCCGGATCAGTACGAAGTCTTGATCCGAAGAACTGTATCGGACGTTGTGTTCGCTTTCTTCCGTTCAATGTATTAGAAGGAATGGAGGATGTTCCCTTCCCGGACAGCAGAGCCTGCAAATTAGAAGGTTTAACACACCTGGGCTTTGGTTACTGCCCGTTTTTCTCAATTTCAGGAACCGGACTTTCAAAAGAATATGCGGAGAAATTCATTCAGGAATTGGTATCCACAGCAGCAAATTTACATCTTCCTATCGATGGCATTGTCATGATTTTTGACAGTCTCAGCTACTCCAAAAGCTGCGGAAAAACCGGACACCACTATAAGGACGGCCTCGCCTATAAGTTTGAGGATGATACCTACGAAACTTTCTTGCGTGAAATTGAATGGACACCGACCAGATTCGGAGAGATTGCTCCGGTCGGCATCTTCGATACCGTGGAGATTGACGGCTGTGATGTTTCCAGAGCTTCCCTTCATAATCTGACCTTTATCAAAAATCTGGAGCTTGTACCCGGATGCCGGATTCTTGTTTCCAAACGAAACATGATCATCCCACATATAGAGGATAATCTGGATCGTGGAAGGTATACCGACATCACGCCTCCGGTCTGCCCTTGCTGTGGTTCCAAAACCAGAACCTACAGCCGTAAGACCAGCGACGGTCGCACCGTAGAAACTCTGCATTGTGATAATCCGCAGTGCGACAGCCAGATCACAAGAAGGTTTGTCCATTTTGCCAGCAAGAAGGCAATGAACATCGAAGGACTGTCAGAAGCCACTTTAGAAAAATTCCTGAATCTGGGCTATCTGCACTCTTTTCAGGACATCTATCATCTGGAGGAACACCGGGAAGATATTGTGGCACTGGACGGATATGGTGAGAAATCTTTCGACCGCTTGTGGGAATCCATCAACGCCAGCCGGAGGACCAGCTTTGTCCGCTATCTGGTTTCCATGGATATTCCTATGATCGGCAGAACCAAAAGCCGGATTCTGGACACCGTATTTTCCGGAAATTTAACTGCATTTGAACAGGCGGCTGTCGGAGATTACGACTTCACTCAGTTAGAGGATTTTGGCGAAATCTTAAATCACAACATCCATTCCTGGTTTGCAGATGAAGCAAATCTTGATTTATGGAAAAACTTACAGAACGAATTCACATTTGAACAAAGAAAGGAAGAGACCATTATGACAAAAGAAAACAAATTTACAGGATGTACCATCGTAGCAACAGGGAAACTGGAGCATTTTACCAGAGACGGTATCAACGATAAGATTCTGGAGCTTGGTGCCAAACCTGGCAGCTCTGTAACAAAGAAAACCGATTACCTGATCTGCGGGGAAAAAGCCGGCAGCAAACTGGCAAAAGCCCAGAGCCTTGGTATTCCAATTCTTACAGAAGCTGAATTTTTGGAGATGATTGCATAACCATCTCTGCAATAGATGAGAATTATTTTGAGGTGTGGCTGAAAGGCCGCACCTCTTTTACAAAGGAGGAATTTATAATGAATCAAACAAATACAAGCAAGCGTATACCTACACAGATCAATGAATTTCGGGGAGATTATGCTTTTCTAAGCAATTTCTATCCGGCACCGGTCTCTTACATGGGACAAACCTATGCAAATAATGAAGCTGCTTTTCAAGCGCAGAAAACACTCTCTGCGAGAGAGCAACGCAAATTCTGTATTTTTCGGATGCATAATCCTTCTGATGCAAAGAAACTCGGCAGAGATCTTACATTACGCCCGGACTGGGAAAAAGTGAAAGTCCGGCTCATGTATGAAATCTGCATGTGCAAATTCATGCAGAACCCGGAACTCCGGGATAAACTTCTTGCAACCGGAGAGTCCACACTTATTGAAGGAAACAACTGGGGTGACTATTTCTGGGGCAAAGTCAATAACTGCGGAGAAAACCAGTTAGGAATCATCCTGATGGATGTACGTGCGAAGCTGCAGTGGAATGCAGAAACAGCGCCCAATAATATACCTCAATGTCTGCAATAAAGGAAAGGATGGTCTAATAGAATGAATGAAAATGCAAAAACAAAATTAGTGCTTGAGTATACTGGCATGGATGATTTTTCCTGTCCGGTATATAAGGACCAATTCGGAAAGTTGTGGAAGGATATTGACCTTGGCAAAGAGCCTGAACCGAATCTTTATTCTTTATCTTTTAACCATATTGATGGAGAACCTTCCCATCCCATACAGCAGGAGTACACATTTCATCCGGCTCCGTATCAAAGAAGTTCCTATGAATTCGAGTACCGGATGTTAAGTAAATTACAGTCTGACTGTGAATACTATCTGGGCTACGGAAATCGCAGTCCGTCTATCCTATGCAATCATAGCGTTCAAAACCATATTGCCCGTATGAAAGAATTATGGAATGGTTTTCCCACAGATCAGAAACCGGAATGGCTGACCTGGGAACAGCTTCTTCAGTACGAAAAAGTAATGACAGAAACCGGAATACCCGTGAAGAACTGCTCAGACTAGACAATTCATCATTTATCAGAAATTACCCTCTATATTATCCATTCATATTTTGATATAATAGGAACAGTTGAAAGAAAGGAGCATTTCCCATGTATCTGAAAAGAAAAGTTTACGATCAGCTTCTGGATTGGAAAAACGATACCGTCCACAGCACCTTGGAAGTGAATGGTGCCAGACAGGTCGGAAAAACATATATTATCAATAAATTTGCGGATGAGAACTTCAGGCACAAGATCTACATTAACCTGTTTGATTTGTCCGGCAAACAATTTATGGAATGTTACAAAAAAGCCACAGACTGGACTCCCGGTACAAAACGACCGGAGCAGCCGCTTCACGATGCTTTTAAACTCTTCGATCCGGATTTTGAAGATACCAACGATACAGTCATCATTATTGATGAAATTCAGGAATCCTCAGAGATATTCAACCGTATCCGAGAATTTACCCGCTATTTTCAAGCGCATTTCATTGTAACTGGAAGTTATCTGGGACGTGTACTGGAACCGGAATTCAAATTCTCCAGTGGAGATATTACCAGTATCCGTATTTATACCCTTTCCTTTAAAGAGTTTTTGGAAGCATTGGATGACCAGCTTTTTCAGAAGTATCTATCACTTCCACTGGATCATGCAGATGACACCGTACCGGAACTATATGACGAATTAAAGAATGTTTACGACATCTATAGACAGATTGGCGGCTATCCAAAGGTTGTGGAAACATACCTTAACACAAAAGACGTGGAAGCAGCTCAAAAAGAGCTTGTTAGAATCATCCGCATTTTCTTAAACGAATCTATGCGGTACTTTGATGACATCACAGATATTAGTGTTTTTACCAACATCTTTTTAAGCATCTGCCGTATTCTGCTTCGTGAAAAGAAAGGATTAGATGAGGACAGTATAAGTGAAGAACTGCAAAAGCTCGTTACAAAGAATTACTCCAGTAATCTTTCTAAAGCAACCTGCTATCGTGCTATCAACTGGCTTTACCATTCTGGAATCATCGGTTTCTGTGGCAAAATCACAGAACTGGACATCTTGAATTTCAAACCGGGAAGCCGCTGCTTCTTCATGGATCTTGGAGTTGCATATTATTATCTCTCCAGAACTGGTGCTACTGTATCAACTATGGATGGCTCATTGAACGAAAACTATGTTTACATTAACTTGTCCAAACGCCAGGAATTCCCGGAAGAAATTATCTTTGAGACACCGGCTTTTGCTACTTATAAAGGTGGTGAAATTGATTTTGTAGCTCAGACATTGAAAACTCACATCCGCTATCTGATTGAAGTTAAAGCCGGTAAGGGAACTGCATCTACTGCCTTGAAGGCATTGGAACAGGGGAAGGCCAATAAACTACTATATCTGAAAGGTGATACCAAAGGCGGAACCGTTGGAAACGTACAAACACTTCCTATCTATCTGCTAGAACAATATCATTTTTAATCAAAGAAAGAATACTTCGAGCCGCCCATCCGGACGGCTCTTTTCATCTATATTCTTGTATATTTATTTTACTAACAGCGCATCATTCTTTGAAAGAAGATATATACAGTATTGATTCATACTGATGCCTTCTTTTTTTGAGTGTTCCGCCAGATCCCGGTGTAAGCTGCGTGGCATCCTTATTTTAAACTGTCCCGAATACTCTTCCAGGCTTCCCGGTTCGTGAATCTCAATCCCTTCTTCCAGTGCAGCTTCTAACCATGCTTTTTTTGCATCCGCTGCATTTTCAACTGCCCTTTCTATCGTCTCTCCACAGGTGATGCATCCCGGCAGTTCCGGATAAGAAACCACAAATCCACCTTCATCCTTATCTTCCACAATTTCCATGCGATAGGACATTGCCAAATAATCATTCAGTGTCTTCATCGTTTTTCGCCTCACTTTCTACAATCTGCTTTACCATTTCAACATAAATTTTCTTGATTGGTTCGTGTTTCGGTATTGTTATCGGCTGGCATCCCGCTTTACGGAATGTATAATGGCTGCTCCCACTTCTCGGAGCATTTATCTCATATCCATAACTTTCTAATACTTTTCTTAGTTCATCAAAACGAAGGTCTTTCGATAATGAGCAAATTCTTGTCAATAGTTTATCCCATTTCGACATCTTTAATGCCTCCTATCTATAGTATATGTGGTGTCATATGTGGTGTCAATCTGTTTTTCATCTTTCTTGGTCAAATAAGGCTGCAGCTCTTTCTTAGCAGCCGTCACAAATTCTTCTTTTCTCGAACTTACCATATAAATCTTCCAGAGCATCAGATTCAGCTTTTCCGCATCCACTGCTTTGCATTTCTTTTTAATCATGCGGATAAACGGATAGATTACCGTATCCGATAACTTGTTCCCAGCAATCAACATCGTTCCATCCGTTCCATATACCTCATACAGACATTCCAAAATACTCCCCAAATCTGTCACCAATCGGAATGCCGGCTTTTCATATTTCTTTTTAGCTTCCATCATATGCTCCTCCTACATTCGAACCGTCAGTCCACTGAGACTCGTCTTAGGAAGCCCTACCAGATACCAGTCTTCATCCATTTCAATCCGAACCGGAATCCATGCATCCTTTACCTTCACATCAAAACATTCTCCGCAATGAAGACCTCCATAATAAGATTCAATCCCAAACCGGATATCAAATCTTCCCATTGATGGATCATAAATTAAAGTACCTATTCTCTTTTCACTCATATTTCTTTCCTCCTGAAATTCTTTGGTCTATATAAGTAATAGGACTTTAATTTGCAGAATTTGAAAGTTCCGGGTATTTTTCATAAAAAGTTTTTCGATAGCGATAAAAAGTTGAGTGCGTCATTCCCAAATTTTTACGAAGCTGTGTAGGTGTCGTTTCTCCAGAAACTACGCTTTGAAAGTTCTCATCAAAAGTTTCCTGCTTCATCACACTTGGTCTTCCATAATCATCCCATTCGCCCCGCAATTTCTTCGCTTCTATCCCTTCCCGCTGTCGCTTCTCCTTTTTCTCCAGCTCTGCCTGCGCCATAGAAGCATAAAGCTCCAGCATCATGTTATTGATTGTTTCCAGCATCATCCTTGCCATCGCATTATCCATCACAGATAAATCCATAAGCGTAGTCGGCAGTTCCAGAACCATAAGCCGCACTCCCATGTTCTTAATCCGCTGGATCTGTTGCATGGTGTCATACTTGTTTCTTCCCAGTCTGTCCAATTCTGTAACAATCAAAATATCTCCCGGCCGCAGGACATCCTCCACTAAAACGGTATATCTCGGACGATTAAAATTCTTCCCTGTCTCCTGATCCGTAAAAATATTCGTAAGTGCCATCTCATACTCGTTACAGTACCGCTCAATTTCCTGTATGCCACGGTCAAGATGCTGCTCCTTTGTACTGGTACGGTGATATCCATATATCTGCATCCACATTTCTCCTTTCCATGTCCCAAAATATCCACACTTTTATTGGTATATTTCAAAACTGTGTGTGTAACCTTTTTGAAATATAATCCCTCTTTCCGGAACGTACTTCTAAAATGTATACATTTTGGGATATGTTTCTTTTCTATTTCTGTACGTACCAGAGCCGAAAAGTGCAACAAATATGACAAAAAACTCCCAGAGGATGTTACTCCCCTGAGAGTGGTTGAAACTTATAGCCCACACCTCGGACGGTGCGGATGTAATTCCAGTTCCGTGAATCTACTTTTAACTTTTTACGAAGCTGGCTAATGCAGCACATAACCGCATTAGCACAGTCAATCGGTTCTTCCTTCCAGACATTACGATAAATCTCCTCGTGAGAGAATACCCAGCCAGGATGTTCTGTTAGATATTTTAGTACCGTAAATTCTTTCAGACTCAATTCAATCTTTTGATCATTCATAAAAACAGTATGACAGCGAATATCTATCTGTAGGTTTTTGTCTTTGTAATGCAATTTACTTTCCTCCTAATCTGTTTCACCTTATCACAGCTAATCTAAAATGCTATTATTAGACTGCCAAAACTCAAATTCAAAACCAGAGCAATGCTTTACCTGCAAATAGTCTGGTAATAGACCAGTAGAATCGCAATAGCTGCAAGAGCCAGAAACGGCAAACACATAATTACCGGGGCAGAGTGAAGTGATAAATAAGAACCACTGATTTTTTAGCATTTCAGCCGGATATACAAGCCATCCCCATAGATTGGTGACCGTTACTGTTAAAATTACAGCACTGCCTATATATGTGGCAGCTCCTTTCCGGGTAAAGTTAAAGTCGCAGACCTTTACGACCTACGGCTTAATAGTACGAAAAGACATTAACTTTTCTGTAAAAGAATTTGATGTACTTTATATGCTATATTCTAATCCAGGGATGGCTTTTACTAAACAACAGATTTATGAAGCAGTTTGGCATGAAAAAGCAAATGGTTATTTCCACGCCGTGGAAAACACTATTTTTCAAATACGCAAGAAGATAAAAAAGTATTCCAGCGACAAGAATTACATAAAAACAGTAGTTGGATATGGGTATAAATTTGAAGTTTAATCTGCAGGATATAAGGAGCACCGGGTTTGAGGGAGATTCCCCACTAAGAAAATTTCTATGTTCTGGCTACAAAGCCGGAACATAGGTCGGCATCCATCCCTGTTTCTTCCCAATCCTGCAGACCTAATAAGAAATCAGCTAGTGACTTCTTCATCAAAAGTCTTTTTTTAGAGAAATAATCCATTTTTCAATAGCATCCGCCAAAACTATCTGCTGTTGCAATACTGCCATACCAGTCTTAGGGATTTCCGGATCATTCTCTTTCTCTCGAAGATTTTCCTCCAGATAAGTTTTTAATATTTCAATATTTTCCTCAATACTGGCAATACATGATTGTTGACTTTCAGGCGGTAACTTATCCAAATTTACAATTACTGCATTAAAATCTAAAAAAAAGTGAATGGGTTTAGAGGCTGTTTCCATCATAAGCTTTACAAATTCTTTTTCGCCTTCATCTGTTAATGAATAAACTGCTTTTTCAGGCATCTTACCTTCTTTCACAATTTCTCCTTTAATGAAGCCTTTTTCCTCCAACTGAATTGCTTTTTTGTAAATGGATGGTGTACTGATTTTTACCCATTTTGATATATTACGATATTCCACTAATTTTTGAATATCATAGGCTCCCATCGGTTCCTTTTTCAATATTCCTAACACAATTAAATCTATTGTAGCCATAGTTCACCCACTTTCTATATCCACGAAAGCTATAAAATACTTACGGTTATATATACTGTAATTTATAGTATTTGATTTTATACCTCTTGTCAAGGAAATTGCAGGATACACGCTTGACAACTACTATAAATTATAGTAGTATTCTCTCACGTAGTATACTATAATTTATACTACTATAATTTATATTCTTAATTGAAAGGAGTATTTGAAATGAACAAGAATAACAACAAAATGGATTTATTAGGAAATGCACCTGTTCCCCAAGCACTAATGGCTCTTGGTATACCGATAATGATTGGTATGCTTATTAACGCTCTCTACAATTTGGTGGATGCTTATTTCATAGGAGGACTTGGCGAGAGTCAAATGGGTGCAATTTCCATTGCGTTTCCTTTAGGACAAGTAGTTGTTGGTTTAGGTCTGATGTTTGGCAATGGTGCCGCCTCCTACTTATCAAGACTTTTAGGGCGAGGAGATAGGGAAGCTGCAAGTAAAGTCGCCAGTACTGCATTATACAGCAGTGTTTGTATTGGCGCAGTTATTATTATCGGAACTGCAATTTTTTTGAAACCTATTTTAACCATGTTAGGTGCAACAGACACGATTATGCCATACGCCCTTTCTTATGGAAGAATCTATGTTATTTCATGTATTTTCAATGTATTTAATGTAACGATGAACAATATCGTTGCAAGTGAAGGCGCCGCAAAAACAACTATGTGTGCATTATTATTAGGAGCTGTATTGAATATTGGTTTAGATCCTATTTTCATCTATACTCTCGACATGGGGGTTGCTGGTGCGGCAATCGCTACAGCAATTTCTCAAATGGCTTCTACTCTTGTATATTTAATTTATGCATTACAGAAAAAAAGCGCTTTTACATTTTCCATTAAGGAATTTTGTCCTTCTAAGCAGATCATAACTGAAATTCTGAAAATCGGTATACCCACATTGACTTTCCAGCTTCTTACAAGCCTTTCTATCGCATTCATAAACCGGGAAGCTAATATCTATGGAGATGCTGTTATCGCCGGAATGGGCGCTGTTACAAGAATCACTTCAATGGGAACTCTGGTTGTGTTCGGCTTCTTAAAAGGTTTCCAACCAATTGCCGGCTTTAGCTATGGTGCCAAAAAGTTTGATCGGCTCAGGGAAGCAATTAAAACTTCTATCTTATGGTCAACAATATTTTGTGTAGTTGTGGGATTGACAATAGCCCTATTTTCCACACAGATTATTTCGCAATTTACAGAAGGCAATACAGAGATGATTTCTGTAGGTCAAAAATCGCTAATGGCAAATGGATTTTCCTTCTTCGTATTTGGATTTTACACAGTGTATTCTTCTCTGTTTCTTGCACTTGGAAAAGGCACCGCCGGATTCGTTCTTGGGGCTTGCCGACAAGGTATTTGCTTTGTTCCGATCATTCTGTTGCTCCCATCATTCTGGGGCATAAATGGAATACTATATGCACAACCGATTGCCGATGTAATTTCTGCTATTGTTACTGTGTTTATGGCTCTACATCTTCATAAAGAACTGGCAACAACAAAAGAGCATTAAAGCATCAGGCAACATAATAGATCAACACCGTCTGCCGCTTCGAACTGAGGCAATATCACCCTTCAAAAAACAATCACTCCCAGAGGATGTTACTCCCCTGAGAGTGATTGCAGCCTTTGTTTAAGATAACTTACTCAATTATCTGGAATCTCTGGATACACTGAAGCAATGTACTTACCAGTTCCTGATACAGATCTTCATCAAATCTGCCATTCACAATCGCATTCTTAATTAAAAGCGGCTTATATATCTCTAAAATCTTCAGTACCGCATCTGCATTTCCTTCTTTTGCCTTTAAAAGTAATCGTTCAAAATTCATTAGTTTTCACCTCCCATCACCTTGCGGATCTTCCGGATTGCATAATAATAAATACCCTTGCATCGCTCCTCTGATAACCCGTTTAGCCTGCTCATTTCCTCAAAAGTACGTTCTTCAAACACATGCTGGTAAATCAGCTTCCGTTCTTCATCCCGCAGCGTATGAAGCGCTTTCATCAGTCTTTCATCTGACATCTTATTCCATTCTGGATATTTCCCCTGTGCCTCCTGCAATAAAAGCTGCTCCCTCGTTTGGTTCTCCAGCAATTCTTCGATTACAATTCTTGCCTCCATCTGTCCAATATCCTCCAACAGTTCTTCTGCATCAGCCATCTGGATTTTCTTCTCCAGATAATCATGTCGTTTTCCACGGACAAACTGTATCAGATATGCTGTAAAGTGATTTTGTATCTTTGATCCTGTATATGTTTTTTTGTTCATTTGTTTTATCCTCCGAAATTTTTTATCACGTTCCAAAAAATTCCGAGGATGGCGGTGAGCGGCAACAAAACGTGACACTGCCTTCATTTTTTCGAAAAAAAGAAAGGCTGGACCACTCTATTCGTAGTCCAGCCGATACTTCTCTTTCTATGTAATTGTGTAGGATATGCGATGATAGTATCTCATATACTGCATATTCTAACTTCTCTCCGACACATTGTATGGATAAGATTTTTTTAACAGATTCAGTTCCTCTTTGGCTTTTATCTTATGCTGTCCATTCATGTCTGTCGTACTTACTTCCATGTTTCTCTATTTGTGCATGTGTTATCCTGCTTATCATAACGCACTTTAACGCATTTCGTATAGTGTTAATCTACGATAAAATATATGCATTAAGTGAGGTGATATAGATGGTGAAAAAATTATTGGGAGATGCAGTCAGGGAAGAACGTCTCCGCCGCAATCTTTCGCAAAACAGCCTTGCGGAACAGGCAAAGATTTCTTTACGGACTGTCTCTGATATTGAAAACTATATTGGCAATCCACAGTTGGAAACACTTTATGCCTTGGCAACTTACTTACATATTTCCATAGATGCTATATTTTCTAACCAGAAAACGAACCCGGATTCTACCATGCAGCAAATCATGGCAGAACTAAATTCCTGCCCGGAGGAGCAGAAACAGCTTGCCCTTTCTACACTGCGTGGACTTCTGGATGGATTCAAGAACCTAAGTTAAGGCTCTCCCGTATCCTTCATCATCTACACATTATACAAAGACAATCTGTGAGTAATCTGTGAATAGTCTGTGAGTTTTCTGTCTATTCCCATTCTGATACAAAGAACAGGAGAGTACACTGCCATAAGCATGTGTATCTCTCCTGCTTTTTTATGCCCTGCGAAATGCACTGATAGCATCCACTACATTCTGTCTCATAGTCTGATCCATCCGCAGCGGTTCTTCTTCCATCAAATCAACTTCTGTGGGCATTTCTCTATTTATCTTAGAAACGTCCTGCCCTTCCAATACCTTTCTTACTTCTTCCCGGATGATTTGCTGCATCATTGGCCGGAGCATATCCGGTTCCATGCTTATACTGCCATTACCTGTCTCATCCGTTCTTCCCGTATATGCCAGAATTGCCGCAACGATCAGTTTTGCTTTTTTCTCTGTCGTATTCAGAAGTTCTGTCACATACACGTGATCTGGATCCGACTTATCAAAACCAATAGTGAATACAAACGGATTTTTCTTTCCCATAAAATCACACTCCAGCCTGTGTCATGCGATACAAAAGATCATATCCATCGGCATTTGCTTTCATATCCCGGATAAAGGTATGTTTTCCCAACCGGTCTGCCTGCTCCAGAAATCGTTCCAGAAGCACTGCTCCGCCGCCGATAAACACCGTATAAGTAGATTTTGTATCAATGCCCCGCTCTCGGATGCTGTTCAGAAGATCGGTAACAAAATTCTGAACCATGGTTTCTACTGCCTGTACAACAGCTTCCTCATAATACTGCGTTTTTCCCTTGATGATACTGTCGATATCTGCCTCCTCCAGAAGCATGTCATATTCACTGTTAATACTGGAAATGATATCGTTATACATGGTAATCACACCTTTTTCCAGAGAATCACAATAATCCATATCCGGTCTGCCACTTCTCATCAGAAGATAATCAGAAGTAAATCCGCCAATATCAATCCCTACGACTTTCGGAATCTCACGGATTTCCATCATCCTCGTCATCATGGCTGCATAATCCTGCGGAAACGCCATTACATTCTGTATACAGAGGTGATAGACTTTATCGTTGAAGCACAGTTCCTGCACCTTCCCGTCCCCTTTGAAATAGCGTTCATATCTCTCACAAAGCTCTGCAAAATGCTTCGGCGGAAGCCCAATCGGGAGTTCCACCTGAATGACATCCTCCGGCTGGATCTGGCTTTTCTGCTCCAGCTCCATTGCAATGGCAAATAAGGTCAGAATCCAGAATCGGTTCCGGCTGTCCTGCGTCTTGTCCCTCTGGTACGGAATCCGCTTCTCACTAAGGGTATAATACTTTCCCTGATATTTCAGATACTTCTCTCCCCTGGCAGGCTTTTTATCCTGTTCCGTCAGTCCTGTGGTAAAGATAAAATGACAGGTTTTCATGTTCCGGTTCCCGTGATCCACGGCTACTCTTAATTTTTTAATCATAATGATTTCACTCCTTTGTATTTGATACTTATTCTGTACGTAGGAGGTACCTAGAGTGCAACTCTTTATAATCCATTTTCTTATTTTACCAATCAAAAAATTCAAAAAACAAAAATTAAAAATTATCTTTTTTAATTTTTTAAATAAATGCAACCGTTACAATATTTACTGTGTATCTTATTACAAAGGGAACCTTGGAAAGGAGTCGTGTACATATATGAAGGCTTATAAAAAAATAATCAGTTTTATCCTAACACTCGTTATGATGCTGTCGCTAAGTGTTAATGTTTTTGCAGCAGAGCCGCTTACAGATGACCCTAATATGATTGAATGGAAGTACACTGTGTTTGCTGACGAAAGCCTGCAGAAAGTTGTTGAAGAAGGTGTTATTCCAAATGCATATGCCCGATATACTTGGCGCGGAATCACATTGAAAAATGGCGAAGTCGCCATATTAACACCATCAAATAACAGTATGGGACTTTATTGTAATAGCGGCAGATACATAACTATAAATTACACTTTGAGCCGTTCTGCTTTTCATCGTTCAAGAGTACGCGCATACGTAGCTGGACCTTCATCAGAATTTGTGCGTGAGATTACAGCAAGTGGTTTGCGTTCAGGATTTACGACACAGGCAACAGATTACTATTACGGCATGGTAACTAATCTGTTCTCTGATGCCTTTACAATCAAATCATTTTCTATTACATTTTAATAGTGGAAAATATTTCAAGTGCTGGTGAGTACTTATCCTGATTTTAATTGAAGCTTTTTAACTTGGTTTCTCGGTTCCCTTTTTTGAAAATACACATTCCCATTATTAAACCACTGCTATAGTATTCACTGAATTTATGAGGTAGAAGCATGTTATTTAACATAGATGAGAAACAACTGATGCTCGAACTAAAAAATAAAGATGAGCGCGCTTTAAAAATATGTATGAACAAATACTACAGATATGTTGTATACATAGTCGAGAATATTATTGGAAGTGCTTTGCCATATGAAGACAAGGAGGAGGTCGTGTCTAATGTTTTTGTAGCTCTATGGAATTACAGTGCAGATTTAGGGATTATCGAACTGGTTTATATTGTGTTACAAAGTGTTGTAAAGCCCGGAATTACAGGCTTTTTTAAAATTGACTTACATATAAAGTGTTATATTTATTTATCCTGATTTGACCGAAATTTGCCCCGAGATTCTTTGTTTGGATTTGTTTGAAAATAGTTTGATAAAAATAAAATAGAATGAAATATTTGAAATAAACATAAAAAAATATAGACAAAATAGGGAATAAGATATAATATTAAAGTAAATATATAATCTAAGGAGGAAGGATATTTATGAGAAAAATTTTTAAACGATTTGCTTCACTTTTGACAATCTTTATATTGACTATTATGTCAATAGTTCCTGTCCATGCATCGGAGAATACTTCTGTTGTAAATGTTACGGATGATTTGGCGATACAGATGGCAGAACGTTTTGCAAAGGGAATAGGAGAAAATAGCAATATTGTTGCTAATAATCCGAGAAAATTTTATGATACAACAGGTCAAGCTATTGGATATATTGTAAATTACAATTTAGAAAACAAACCATATGGATATGTAGTTTTTGATACTACGTGTGAATCTTTGATATCAGAATACTCATTTGGTAATAATTCAGCAAATCCATATGAGGTGATTTATCAAAGTGAAGCAAATGTATTTAGTGAAAAAGCAAATACCTCTGAAATATATAAAATAGCTCCGTTTGAATATGGTATTGTTGATAATTTGGGAAAGATTAGAACGAATTATGGTGAAACATTAGAAAAAACAGTACTGTCCTTGAATGAGAGTAGGGGAAAAGACCCAGCTACTTGGGATGAGGTTTTGCTAGATATTGATGAAGTTTATGAAAACTACACGCTTGTTTCAACAAATCATCTTCAAGAATTTATTTCCTTTAATGAGCCGTATATAGAAAGTGTAACAGGACATTATGCATGTGCAGTTAGTGCATTATTAGCATGTGGTGCATATTATAATGCTGTTGATTATACAGATATTGCAGGTGATTATATGGATATTTGGGATTCAACAGGAACGACAGTTTCATCGGAGAGTGGAGGAATAACATATGGTTCAACAACTATTGGCAATATTGGACCTGGATTTGTGGACTTTTGTGCTGGAAAGAATGTTTCTGTAACACAAAATACTGACTATAGTCCCAATTATAATTTTTTCACTAATTGCATTGATAGAGGAGATATAGCAGTTGTCCATTGTGGTATAATTAGCAGTGATACTGGAGAACGTGCGGGGCATTCAATGGCAGCAGAGGGATATGCAACTTTGCGAGCATATAATTCTGGAAATACAGTACATACATTGATGGTATTTGATGGATGGGGGGATACAGTACGTTATTTGAATTTTGATTTTGATAGTTGGACAGACATATCGGGGACTACATTTAATGGATAAGAAACGATTGATTTTGTTAATCATACTTTTGCTTGCAATAGTATTAATTGTGCTTGGCGTAAAAGGAAATGTTTTTAAGGAGAATCGTCAAAATATGGAGTTGCGTTCTAGTGGAGATGATAATTCTCATTGGTTTCATTTGAGTGGGGTTGTTGTAGAGAAAACTTTTGATACACTTTTAATAGAACTAAATGAGAAGGAAGAAAGTAGTCTATTTTTTGATACGACAAAAGTTAGTTTAGATTGTACTAAGTGTAAAGGTGATCTAGAACAAGTATCAGAAGGAAATGTTATTAAATTTTATTTTTTTAAGTATAATATTGATGGTGAAACGGTAAAAATTGAAAGAATAGTAAGATAAAAGTATAAGTAAGAGTTCTGCTATCAGAACATTATTATTAGTGAGGTAAAGGAACAAGGCGAAGCCGAGACGCCGTAGGGCAGTCCTTTACGGAACGGACACAGCCAATACCATCATGATACATAAGAGGACTTGAAAGGTCACAAACCTTGCAAGTCCTCTTGTTTATCTTATGGGTTACTTCTGTCGGATTGCATTTTCCAATAGACCGCTTCTTTCGTGGCTTCTCGGAAAAAGCTATCCTGTCTGGTATATGACAGATGTTCATTCTGGATATAAGCGTCTGATTCGCAATCATATTCGTAAGGGATTACCTGTGCTGTTCCCTGTTTTTCATCAATTCCATAGATAATTACTTTGGAATCTCTCAATGCCAGTCCGAGTGTCAGAAAGCCGGAAGTGAAATAATTGTTGTTGTGTGGAGCGGTTATGCTTTTCAGTGCATGAAAGAAGTCTGCTACTTCCTCAGTCTGTCCATTCTCAAAAGCCGGAATGATATGTAAGGTGTTGTTTGCCTTATCTGCATATGCCCGGCAGACCAGAACGGAAGAATCCGCTTTTTGTATGATACCGTCAAAATAATCGCCGGAGTATGCAGTTGGCTGATAGAAAATGGCGGTTTCTTTTGTTGTAAGGTTATGATAAGTCAGAAAGCCGTTTACAAGCCGGACAATCTCGATATCATCCCCGTAGGTAAATCCGTTCTGCTCTAAAAGAGAATAGAAAGTTCTGGTAAATTCTTCCGGCAGTTCAATCCCCAGTTTTTCTGTGATAAGCATATCTACATATTCTTTAAATGAACCATACAGAAGTTCATTCAGCGTCATATTGCCCAACGTGGCAATCTGCTTCAAGCGTTTCTCATTGGGAAGATTCACACCCTTTTCCCAACTGTTTACAGAGCCTTTCGGGGCATTATCTATGATTTCCCCAAACTTCTGCATACTGTAACCGTATTTCTTGCGTATCTGTAAAATTCGTTTTCCTACTGCTTCTTTATTCACAAACATATGCACACCTCGTTTCTGTTTTCATCATAACACAAGATAAGGATAAATGTAAGGGTAAAATTATAATAAGTTATAAAAAGATATAGTTAAGCGTTTGAAATACAAAAATAAAAAGTAAGGGAAAAAGTAAAATAATTGTTGACAAGAAGAAAAAACAGGTCTATGATGAGGTTAAGAGGTAAGGAGAAAAGTAATGAAATAAATATAGACGTGGATATGAAAAGGACTTGTCACACTTACCAGACACTCATTCACCATGATTTCAAAAAAGGAGAAATGTAGCATGCAGATTACATTGACAAAAGAACAGGTCAGAGAAGCGTTCGGGGAACTCCGTTACATGGGAGCAGACTACTGCTACAAGTATGATAAGGAAACCCGGAAGAAAACCGAGGAAGTGGAAGCATTGAAACTTCACCTCGGAAGCATGAAACTTGGAAACAGCGTAGATATCCGTCTGGAAGCAACAGAACTTCCAAAGGTAGAGCCTTACACAGTGGTAGAACTAGAAGAAGCGGTATATGCCCCTTATGTGCAGAGAGGAAACTTCCCGGTATTGGTGGACAGAATCTCCTGCAAGGGTATCCGTGTTGTTACCGGAAAAGGAAACGTGTAGAGACTGTTCCCGGAAATTCTCTGCGGACTGCTCCGTACAGCGTGAAAGGAGCAAAGGGAGTAGAGAAGTTCCGGGAACGTGGCGAAAGCCACGGCATACTACGAAAGGCAGGGATGATGATAACAGAGGTAATGAAAATTTCAGAACCCCCCTATACTAACAGGGGGGTAACTCGTCAGAAAGAAGATTTGACAGCACTGATTGACTGGTGTCAGATTACTGTCAAAGGTGTAGACGTGTTCATAATCATAGAAGATATCTTGCGGATTCCACTGAGTTTTATGGAACTGCATGGTAAGGAAAAAGGAATTGCTGGACACGAACTGATAGCAAGATTTGACAATATCAAGATTCTGAAACCGACAGGAAATGCACAGTATGAGGGATTTCAGATTCTTATGAGTGGTTCGGGGTGCAGGAATTATGAAAATTTCCTTATGATGAATAAGGAAACATGGTTTGATTTTCTGGAAAGAGTTTGCAGATACCCGGTGAATTTTCCGAGGATAGACTTGGCAATCGACGATACAAAGCCTTATCTGTCTATCCCGGAATTGATTCGTCTGAAAAACGAGGGGCTGATATCTAGTCAGTTGCGTGATACAGCAGAGAATCGTTCTGATAGACTGAAAGAGGATGAAATAGAAGCGCAGGGAAAAACACTATATCTCGGCAGTAAACACAGTGATTTTCGGATTACATTCTATGAAAAGGGATATGAACAGGCAGAAAAGTTCGGAAAAGAACTCAACCCGGACTGGAACAGATATGAACTTCGATTCCGGCACAAAAAAGCGGTCAGATTAGTAGAAGAACTTCTGAAAGACAGGGATGTGGCACGGATTGCGTTGTCTGTATTAAACGAGAAAGTGCGGTTTTTACAGAAGCCGGAAAACAGCACGGTTACAAGAAAACGGCTTTATCCTACTTATCCCCCGTGGGAAGAACTCATGCAGGATGTAGGGAAGATAAAGTTGACCATGAATCCAGAGAAAAAGACACTGGAACGAACATGGCAGTGGCTGAACGTAGCAGTTTCGCCCTCTTTAAAGCTAATGGATAAAATCGGAAAACTGGATAACAGAGATTATATCCGCCAGCTAATAGAACGGGGGCAGATGAACGAAGAACAACAACGCATATATGAGGACTATAAAAAATCTTTCCTTTTGAGGGAAGAAGAAAGGAGAATCTTTGACAGAACATACACAGAAAACGATACAGACAAAGAAAGCCCTTACAGTGAATGAAGCGTCAGAGTATACGGGAATTGGAAGAAATAATCTGCGAAAGCTGATTACATGGCAGAAGATTCCGGTCATAAGGATTGGAAATAAGATTCTTATACGCTCTGAGGTTTTAGACCAGTTTTTGAAGAAAAACGAAGGGCATAATCTGAAAAATAAATATGAAGTAATTGCAGTATAAACACAAATAAGCATATAATACTGTCAGACCAGTTCTGATAGTCCTTGCACGGAAAGGAGCGTGCAGATTGGGCAAGGACTTAAAAGGAAATCCATTACCGCCGGGAATTATGCAGAGAAAAAGCGGAATTTACAGAGGGCGGTTTTATTACAAAGGAGAAACGTATACAAAAGATAATGCGGACTTAAAAAAGTTAGTTCAAGAAATGGAAGATTTACGCTATGAAGTCAAGCATGGGTTGAAAGGAAAGGGCGATAATATCACTCTGGATACATGGTTTGATATCTGGCTGAATACCCATAAGAAGCGGACTATCAAGGAGAGTACACAAGTACGTTATGATGATTTTTACAGACGTTACATAAAGAAGCAGATAGGAAAACAACGTGTGGCAGATTTTAATCCGATTATTTTGGAACGTCTGCTTCAGAATATGGCAGATGATGATTACAGCACAAAGACTATACGGGATGTGTATAATATTCTCAATGCTATGTTCAAATATGCAGTGCATAACAGGATTCTTACATTCAACCCATGTGCAGGAGTGGAAGTTCCCAAAACAAAGACAAAACAGATACGGGTACTGACTGTGAAAGAACAACGGGAAGTATTGGAACACGCAAAGGAGAGAATACACGAGAATCTCATACAGGTAGCACTCGGAACGGGAATGCGTGGCGGAGAACTGCTTGGGCTTACATGGGATGATGTAGATTTTCGGAAACGGGAAATTTCTGTAAATAAAACGTTGGTGTATATCAAAGATAAGGAAACAAAGAAGTATGTATTCAAGTACCAGACACCAAAGACAAAGAACAGTATACGGACGATTCCCATGCAGGACAGTGTGTATAAGGCTTTAAAACGTCAGTGGATTCAGTTGAAAGAAATGCAGTTGTCAGCTAGTGAATGGCAACCATTAGAGGGATTTGAAAATCTTGTGTTTGTTGGAAAGAACGGAAAACCGATTACAGAACACACCTTTCAAGTGACGTTAGACTGGATAGAAAAATCTATCAATAAGGAACGAAAAAAGCAGGCAGAGAAAAACAAGACAGTGTTTATACCGATTCCGCATTTTTATCCACATGCACTTCGTCATACTTTTGCAACGCGTTGTTTTGAAGCCGGGATTGACGCAAAGGTAGTACAAGGATTCCTCGGACATTATTCCATAGCAATCACACTGGATTTGTATACGCACGTCACAGATGATAAAGCAAAATCGGAAATGGATAAATTACAGAATTTGTATAAGGAAATCATATAATCAGAACAAGAATAAGAAAGAGAATAGAAAAGGTGCAACATTTCTTTAGAAAATTATTTGACCGAGATTTGACCGAAGCGGATTTTGCAACAAGTACAGAACAGCGAAAACCCGCTAACCACAAGGGCTAACGGGCTTCGTTGTTTTATAGTTATCTAAAGGAATGAGATACAGATAACTACAGCACATTCAAACCCTATTTAGGAACAATCGCAAGAAACATGGCAAAAAACGCATTACGAAAAACCTCTAAGATGCATTTTGAAAATTACGAAGATGCGTTTCAGGTTGGAACGAACGAACATATTGAATACGGGCCGTTAAAAGAAGAAGTAATCAAATGCTTAAAAGAAAGCATATATGAACTATCAGTTGACGAAAGAAAATGTTTTATCTCGTACTACTATTACACTAAGACAATCGCTGTAATAGCAGAAGAAACCGGATTAAAAGAATCTACAGTAAAATCCAAACTGTTACGCGGACGTAAAAAATTAAAACTAAAAATGGAAAAGAAGGGATTTAGATATGAAGACTGTAAAATTTTCTTTGAATGAGTTAATGAGTGAAATTGATGAATCTTTTATTGAGGAAGTGTATTTTCATGATTGCAATAAAATACTGAAAAAATATTCCAAACAAAAGATACGTCAAAATGTATTTTGTAAAACAGCTTCAAAACATAAGCCTTTAAAGTTCACTTATAGAACTGCAATTATTGTAACTGTGGTTTCAGTGTTTTTGTGTATGCCTGTATATGCTGCAATCAGTCATCTGTTAACATCGGCTTTAATTGATGACAGCAATCGACATTTAATCGGGACAGAAACCAATGATAGAAGCTACATCATATTAAAAGACGGTGTATATACCAATGAAAAGGGGAAAGTTGTTGATATTGAGGAATTAGCCAAATCTTCATCAGAATTTCCTGAAAGCAGAATTGTTAAAAGCAGTCTGATGCCTAATTTCATACCATCATCAATAGTAGAGATTCCTACTGATAAATCAGATGAAATGTATATCATTCCAGAAATAATTCTAATCAACAATTCACTTTGTGTACTTACACAAGACAATGGAAAGGGATGGGAACTAACTGATAAAGATAATATAGTCATTTCGTTTGATAAATATAAATCAGACATTACAGTATCCCAAGATTTGATTATCGGTTATGTAAAAGACGGGATAATGTATGAAGGAGAAGTGTTCGATGAACTGAGTGGAAAATATAGTTTCTCACCAGATGAAAAAGGGGAATATTTTTTCTATCTGCTTAGCGGAAGTTCCGATTATCTATCTCTTAAAAGCGGTAATCTGGAGGTAAATTAAATGTTGCTTTTGCGGGACTTCAGCATACCAATTAACTTTAGTATAAGGACAGGAAGACCTCTTCCGTACAGGAATAGGTCTTCTTGCTGTCTCCGTGCATGCTTTAAAGTATAAATAGGCTTTAATCTGGATACAATTTCAACTGCATCGTTGATACACGCTGTGTTTATCTCGTTTACTGTATCATTCATAAGAATTTAATTGGTTATGTTTATTGTGATGATAGAGTAGCCTTTGTTTTGAACATCTTCCTTGAAAGATTTGTAAACGATACTGTAGATTATCATATTCATTATGTCGGCGTAGATTCTTTAGATGAAGAATGTATTGAATGCAGAAAATACTCTGATTATTGTGAACATATTTTACCTGCTTTCTGGATAGATGACGATTTTTGTGAATAATGAAACACTGGTGTTTGGTTATTCAAAATTTAAGCTGATAGATACTGGTGTTAAGTATATTAATCCGAAGCATTTTTCCGTAAAAAACTTTGTAAAGTATTGCAGATTCAATAAAGAGTGAAATTACAGTAAAATAAAAGATAGTTTTTTCGTTCCTTTGTTATGCCATTGTTCTACGCCGGAATCTTTTCTGCCATCTCCGGCAGGCACTTCTCAAATAATTCCCGATATCTTCGATACCCTTCATCCCGGAGTGGACCTTGCAGTGATGTCAGAGACCAAAGGAGAAGCTCTTCCTCTTCCACAGCATACGGAGAGGTATAGACAAATTTTTTCCCGTCAAAATGCGGTTTTGATAACTTCAGTATTTCCGTAATCTCTCCTTTTGTTTCCGCCTGCATAATCATTTCCACTTTCTTCCGATGGAACTCGCAGACGATGCTCTCCAGAAATCCCTGCTTCAGATAAAATTCCGCCCTTCTATAAAGTTTTACAAGAGCCTCCACTCTTTCATCAAATAACTTGTCCTTTTCACTGACTATCATCTGTGCCAGTGCGTTTGCATGTTCCATAACCAATGCTGTTCCCATTACATTTCCTCCCATAATAAAAGCTGGCATAAGAAATTTCTTCTCACACCAGCACGATTCTTTTATTCCTCTGTGATGATCTCACTGCTTAATTTTCCATGTACCAGATAGCGATAATTCCGTCTGGAATTGACACAGGTAGACAGCGTAACTATCCGATCCGTTGCCGACAGCTCGGTGCCGGTATCATAATCCCTATAAGAAGACACCGTATCCAGAAACGTCTGAAAATCTTCCGCTTCCGGGAAATGATACCTATATCCCTCACTTCCGGTTCTTCCCGCATAGCAGGAAAAGATACGATACTTGAGGATCTTGTCCGGCAAATAGAGATAAAACTCCGGATGTTGTTCAAATAGCTCTTTGTCTTGGTACTTATCCAGAGTTCCGAACATGCTCCCGTTTTTCATATTATGCCCGTACACGATCGTATTCTGATCCGTAAAGTCCGGCTGATTATGGCAGTCCACAAAGATGCTCCCGTTGATATTGGATTCTCCCGAAAAAAGGTGATGAAGATAATATGCATTATCTTTCCCCTGTACCACTGGATAACTGATATCCAGTGCCGGAATCTGAATCCACGCTATGACATCCGGATTAACCGCTTTTAAACCTGCAAAATCAATTTCCAGATACCTATTCTTAGGTTCCTCCTTTTCTTTCTCAGGCTCCGGTGATTCTTCTTCCTCTGGTTCCTGAACATATTCCTGCAGTTTCTCGTAACTTACGTCCCCTTTCTGATACTTCAGATAAGCACCAAAGAGTTTTCCTGCCGCTGCGAGAAAAACAAGCAACAGGCAGATAATGAGTCCTGCAAGAACCGTATTTCCTTTTTTTCTCATGATTATTCTCCTTTCGGAAGAGCCGAAGTCTGTGCCCCGGCTCCTTCCTTCTGTTTGATGGCGGCTAAATAGTCATCAATCCCCTTGTGTTTCCCGTTCCACTCCCCGCTCTCGTCCATATCCCAGACCATCCGGTTCATCGGCAGGGAAAGCTCCCGGCAGATTTCATAGACCTTATTGCAACCGTTCTGGATAATCCTCCGTTTCTCCGCCTTATGCTGGCAGATAACAGGGGAACGCTCAAAACAGACCGCACACTTACTGTCATGATGATTACAGGCTACTTTCATCTTCTTATCCATGTCATACGCCTCCAAAAGCTGTTTCATCCCATAACCTTTCATCCGTTCCAGCACTGGTTTTAAATTCCGATACTGATTCACTCCGGCAACACATACAAAGGTCGCACTGGATAGATAATGGGCGATAGTTCCTTTTAACGCCCCTTCTGTCAAATAGACTCGTTCAGCATGAAGATCACCGATGACATGTACCGGACTTCCAGAGGAAACTCCCTGGTCATAATTGACACTGGACAGCCAGATATATTTTTTCGTGTCAGTCACATGATCTACCCGGATCTGAAAACCCTGGATGAACCCGTCCAAAGAAACTATGGGAATCAGGATTCCTGAGTTTTCTGCTTTGAAGTTAATCGTCCAGTTTCCGTCTGTATCCCGGTAGAATCCCGGCACGCCTTTCACCCTATATCCTTCTTCTGCCAGCCTTTTGACCAGCTTCTTCATTCCAAACAGCGGGACACTCCGGTAACGCTGTGCTTCGATCTGTTCCGGTTTTAATCCCCGTCTTTGCAGATCCTCCTGATGCTTCCTGTTAAGCGTGAGCATGGACAGCATTCTCTGATACGTCCGATGGATTTCCTCTATGGGTGCAAGCTCTGCCGTTGCCTTTTCTTCCTGTACCGGCGTTGCTTTGATATAATCCGTCCGGTATTCTCCTTTTCCTAATGCTTCCCGGATCTGCTGATTTGCTTCGGAGAGTGTAACATTGTGCAAATCCGCATAAAGCTTCAGCATCCCCCCGGACGCATCACAGCGGTTGCACCGGAATACATTCTTTTCCACATTGATATTGAGTTTTCCATGCGTCTCTCCACAAAACGGGCAGTCATAATAGTTTCCCCGCCGCTTTCTGAGATGCAGCACCTGCACCACATCCAGTATTCCATAATCAAACCCAGACATATCATAATACATCCCGGTCTCTTCCTCCTTTCCCCCACAGAAAAAAGCTCTCTGCGGGGTTCTTCCTTAACCAGCCATCGGCATTGCTTTTTGTAAAATTACCTTTGCTGCCGCCGGAACCAGATTGTTCGGTCCGGAATATTGCTCGGCAAACCACTGGATCGTTGACGGGCTTTCAACTGCCACCTGTCCCATGGTCTTTCCGCCGTATTTTCCCTTTCCCGGAATCACAGTCCCGACTGCCATTTCATAGTTCATGTGTTTCATCAGTTCTTCTACCGGAAGGGACGTATCCAGATTCTGTAATGCTCCCTGCAGCATCTGTCCGGTCTTTGGCGGCGTAGAGGCAGCCGGAGCGGAACCGTAGCCAGGCATTTGTCCACTGCCATGGTAAATGGTGCTTCCCGCCGCCTGTGCCTGCTGATAGAACTGATTCATCATCTGCTGACCTGCATATTCCGACTGGCCTGGCATCTCTCCATAATTTGGCATAGCCGCCTTTGGCATGACACCCGAATCCGACATGGCAGCATTTGCCATGGCATCTGAATCCGGCATCTGTGGATTCTGATATGGAATTCCGGCATCTACCTGTGCAGGATCATTTTCCTCTCCCACATCCGCAAACTGCACACCATATCCAGCATCCGATAATGCCCTTCCTACGGCTGCTGTTTCCGCCATTTCCAGAAATTTGTCTCCAAACTTCGGATCATCGCTCCGGAATTTCTGTGAAAAGGAATTGGCTACATAATTGTCTTCCTGATCACATTTATCCAGATAGATACGTGCTTCCACAACTGCCATATTCTCTGTGAAAGTGATAATCCGGCTGATGATCTTTCCTGCAGGATTGACCAGACGAAACCAGAGCTTCCGGTATTTCACATCCAGATAAAGCTGCTCCTCCTGCCCTTCTTCTCCAATCTTTCTTGCCAGTTCCATCGGATGGAAGCCATCCACACGGTTTAAAGCGGCAACTGCCTCTGATTTCTTATACAATAATTCTTTCATTCTCTGCTCCTTTCATTTAGAAAAGCAGACGTTCCCCTATATAAGAGTAATAGTCCGCTTATTTCAAAAATTGAAAAATATTTTTAAACAACAAGTTTTAACTGCTCCATTTCCGGTTTCTGTTCACTCTGATACTGATCGTAATACTGTACGATCCGCTCACTCAGAATGGTGTTCCTTGTCCCGCTGTCATCCGTATGGATTGCCTGACAGACTGCAGCCCATTCCCCTACCAGATAAACCTTGCTTTTCGCTCTGGTCACTCCGGTATAGAGAATATTGCGCTTCAGCATCATATAAAAGGCTTTTACCCAAGGGATGATGACAACCGGACATTCGGAACCCTGTGCCTTATGGATGGTTGTTGCGTTGGCATGTTCGAGCATTTCCATCTGGTCAGCTTCATATTGCACCTGCCGCCCGTCCGGGAATCCGATCACTGCCCTGGCATTTCCATCCTCATCCGTGATACAGTCCAGTATCTTGCCCAGATCGCCGTTACTCGCCATCTCGGTATTTTTATTCTGTAAAATCTTATCGCCAACCCGGAACACCTGACTGCCGATATGCAGTTCCTTCTTCCCTGCGATTGGCGGATTTACAAAATCCTCCAGAGATTTGTTCAATTCATCCACTCCGGCAGCACTGCGTTTCCGATACGGAGTCAGGATCTGTACCTGATCCATGCCGTTTTTTGCAATCTCGTCCAGATAAATCCTCCGGACAATCTCTGCCGCCTCATCTGCTCCTTTGCAGGCAATGAACTGAAAATCCTCCCCAAAGCTCAGATTAGTCTTATTCTCCTGCATCAGTTTTGCATTATAAGGGATGCTGCTCAAAGCGCCCTGTCGGTAAACCAGATCCAGTACCGTGACCGGAATCAGCCCGCAGGCAATCATCTGCCGGAACACATCCCCGGCTCCTACCGATGGGAGCTGGTTCTTATCCCCGACTAAAAGGACTCTGGCATGTCTGCTTACCCGCCGGAAAAATTCATAGGCAAGATGCATGTCCACCATGGACACCTCATCTACATTTAAAAATCCGGCAGACAGGTACTCAAAATCCGGTTCAAAATCCGTATCATCTCCCAAAAGCCCCAGGGCCAGATGCATCGTGGATGCATTTTCACAGCCGGTACTCTCCACCATACGTCTTGCCGCACGTCCGGTCGGAGCCATAAGCTGTACCTCTGACCTGCATAACGCCTGATGGATATAGAGAATCACCTTGAGAACCGTTGTCTTTCCGGTTCCGGGACCTCCGGTAATAATACTGATGGGATGTGCAAACACCATCCGCACTGCCTGTTTCTGTGTTTCTGACAGCGTGATCCCCAGTGTCTTCTGTGCCTTTTCCAGCTCCAGTTCAATGGACAACGGAACCGGCTTTTCCAAAAGCCGTCTCGCTATCATGGAAGCAGTCTGCGTTTCTTCTTCATACTGCCGGATAGAATAGATCCGTTCTTCCTCCACTACAATGCTTTTTTGCAGCACCAGCCGGTAAAGCACCTGACTGACATCCTGCTCCGATACTGCCATGACCTGCAGATCCCGGTTCAGCATTTCCAGTGCTTCCCTGATAACCTCCTGACGCTGCTTAAACAGATGTCCATCTTTCATTGCCTGATTCATGATATGTCCGATGCACCCGGATATCCGCATGGGATCATTGAGTGCACAGCAGCACTGTCTTCCGATCGCATCCACAGTCAGAAACCCGAAGCCTTTGACTGCACTCAGCATGTAAGGGCGGTGCCGGATAATATCCACCGATTCATTTCCGAATTTCTTCAGAATCATATTCACTTTTTTGGGTGTCACCTTAAAAGGCGCCAGAAACGTCATCAGTTCCCGGAACACCTGGTTTTTTCCATAGGACTCCACAATAGCAGAAAGCTTCTTCTCGGAAATCCCACGGATCTTTAAAAGTTCTTTCGGACTGTTTTCCATGATTTCCAACGTCTGAAGCCCAAACTTCCGGAAAATAGTATCTGCCATCTTGGGACCGATGCCTTTGACTGCACCGGAAGAAAGGTATCCTAAGATACCCTCCTTTGTCCGTGGTACAACCTCCATGAAATTTTCCACCTGATACTGGGTTCCATGCTCCCCGCTCTCCCATCTGCCTTCCATCTCAAGCTCAATCTCGTCTGTAAGCGGAAGACCGAATCCAATCGCTGAGAAGCCGATGATATTCCGGGATGCCAGATATTTGTCTCTGGCTGACAGGGGGACAGACGTATCCTGTGTGGTGAATATGGCAATCGTATACCCATTCTCCTCATTCCGGAAAATCTTATGTTTAAATCTGCACCTCATTGTTTATATCCCTCCAGCTTTTTACCCGCATCCGTTCATTTAGTTTTCTCATTACGCCGCCTCCTTCTTAATTCGGAAAGTACGGCTCTCCGTTGTTTTTGTATATTCCTCATAGATATCCGGATGCTGGTTTTTCAGCTTCTCCATCTGGTCTTTCCCAACCGAAGTACGTCTGGTCGGATTATAGGTAATACGGTAACGGTTCGTACCGTCCTCCAGCACTGCCTTGCAGCCCTGCCCCAGCTGTTCCACAAAAGGAACACTGATTGCCCGCTGTTCTGCTTCGATTTCCTTTTTCCGTTTTTCCAACTGTGACTTTTCCTCCGAAAGGGTAAGATACTTCTCAAGATTTTTTGATTCCAGACCGGAAAGCACAATTTCCGGAATAGATTTGTCTGCAAAACCACCATAATTACGGATATTTGCCAGAACCAGATCGGAATTCCCGTTATGCGGCGGTACTACATTTTTCAATACATGTTCCTGCCAGAAATACGTTTCCTGATCAATGATGTCTTCTTCCTCAATCAGATCACGCTCAATGGTGCGATACACAAACTCATTCTCGTTATTTCCATACAGGCATGCGATAAAGGCTTTCTGCATATTCATCACAGACAGATAATGCCTTACCTGCAGCACATAATGAGCTGGAATACCCTCATCAGCCCACTTATCTTTCGCATTATAATTGCAGGTTTTACATTCCAGAATCGCAAATGTCCCATCCGGCATACGAACAAAAAAATCCACATCTGCAAGCATGAACGGATATAATGGATGCCGGAACATGACACGTACCGGAAATACTTCCAGTCCGGTCTTTTTGGAAAAGATTTCTGCCACCAGATCTTCCAGCCGGTGTCCGACTTCCTTGGCAACCCAGTTGCTTTCCTCTTCCTCCTGAATGACCGGCTGCACACCTGTTTTGTTGTAAAACAGATCCCGGATAGTGGCAAATGGAGAGATCCCCATGATTGCCGCTACATCACTGCCGCCGATTCCTTTTTTGCGGTATTCCAACCAGTCTTCTCTTGACAGGTTACTGATATCCACAACCTTTTCCGGTGTATACTCTGCTTTGTTATTCATTCCAATTCCTCCTAACATTTGACTGCTCCATAAACGTCATATTTTTTCCAGTCTTTTATAAGCGCCTTCGTAATATCCTCCTCCAGCTTCAGGATGCCCTGTCCGGACATTCCTTCACAGGCTGCAAAAAAGGAGGCTTCATTCATGGCATAATAAAGATCATGTGCCGTACAGGCACCTTCCCCGTTCTGGGATACAAATAGCTCCACCACCTCATTCCGGATCTTCTGTTTAATGCCAAGTTCCTTCATCAGCAGCTTCAGGCAGTTCACCGGATTACGGATCTCAATGTCCATAAGCTGAGTAAGATTCTTCATCGCATCCACATAGCGGGCGCATACCTGCTCCAGATTTTTCCGGAAGTCCAGAATCGTTGCCCCTTTATCGTGAGCCAGCTTGATTGGACTTCCCAGACTGATAACGCCGTTTGGTCCGTCTGTCAAAAGCATCGGATACAGATTTGCACCGCTCGCTGCCACGTCAGATGTGGTAAAACGAAGTGCCGGTGACAGGATCTTCTCATCCATTCCGTGTGCATCCAGTGCTTTTCGGTAAGTATCCAGAAGTTCCTGACTTCCTCCGAGCTTCCACATGGCAGATACAATGGAATGGTCATAGATACCAGAGCCCTCCATGTAAACACTGCCTTTGAAATTCAGATTCAGATATTCGCAGGTTGTCTCAAACATGGCTTTCATATCAAGGATGCAATAATCATGTTTATCCCCGCCATGTACTGCGGAAACCTTTCCGTCCGCAATCTTAATCAGGGCATCCCCTTTTGCAACCCGCAGGCAGTAATTGACTACCTTCGCATATGTTGCCTTATCCAGCTTGCGAAGCCCGTCTCCATTGACACCTGCGCGGCTTAAAATGGTGCGGATGGCACAGTCACGTACCGGATAGGATTCTCCTCTCATTTTCAGTATAAGCTGCGTATTCTTCTCTGTATCCTCCAAAATTTCTTCCATGGATGCATCTGCCGCATCCAGATTTTGAGCCTCCTTTTCCAGTGGTGCCAGCCGTAACGTATTCGTTGGCTTTCTGATCCATTTGGCATTTCTTCCTCTCTCTGCCAGAAACTCCAGCAGATCTTTTACTTCTGCAAAGGATCTCTCAAATCCATCTGCATACACTCTTGCTTCATTCATGTTCTTATTCCACCTTTCTTAAAATAATATTTATCCATCAACAGCCGAAGCTGGTTGTGGCATGCAACTATGCCGAAACCTAAATGTAAGCACAAAAAAAGAATGAAAAGAGAGTCTTTTCTCTGTTCATTCTTAAAAGTCTGGTTTCTTCCTGAAAAAACAAAAGTGCCACGCAGCCAAAAAAGGCATACCGTGACACTCACTACAAACATAAACTACTTATGCCAGGAATCAGCTCCTGCTGTTTCCCGTAAGTTTGGAGATTCTTATGAATCCCGAAACTCCCCAAAAAGGGTGTGCATAAAATAAACTATATCAGTATACTAGCACAAGATATTCCTCATGTCAATTCAGGCTTATACTATATATGGTGTTTATATTTGTTCAAAATACTACATCTATTTTTCTACTACGAATTCAATCTTCTCTTTCAGATACTCCCGGCAGCCAAACCGAACCGTTCCACACTGCTTTGACTCCTCTTTCGCCTTTTCATTACAGCAGTCCAAGTAGGGACAATCGTTACATTGATTCCGCAGTGCTTCCTTCGCCCATTCAATTTCCTGCTCATTTCCTATAATCCGCACAGACATCCACTTCCTTTGCTATCATCATACCCCAAAATCCATTTTCTATCATCCATAATTTCTTTTTTTGTATCATTTTAGTAAATTACGGTTATATTACGGAATAATCACTATATTTCAAATATATCTCTATTTTATTCCGTAATTTGCTGTAAGTAAATAGTTTAAAATGTGGAAGAGAGGTGTAAATGTATGGATAAAAACTTTATTGGAGAACGCATCAGCGAACTGCGTTTAAAGAAAAATGTATCTGAATATCAGATGAGTCTGGATCTTGGCAAAAATAAAAGCTACATCCAGTCCCTCACTTCCGGACGTTCTCTGCCTACCATGCAGAGCTTTCTGGATATCTGTGACTATCTGGAAGTCACTCCTCAACAGTTCTTCGATTCAGAGCTGCACAATCTTCCTCTGATTGACAAAGCAACTGATCTGATGAAACAACTCGATGACGAGGATATGCTTGCGCTCATTTCCATGCTGAATCGTCTGGCTCTAAAACGCAAATAGATTTCCGTGGCTGCCAAATCAAGGCAGCTTTTATTTTTATCATTTTTTCTTAAAATTTTTCAATCTTAAAGAAAAGCCCCCTATTCCTTAATTGAATGGGTAATATATCCATTCGCCGTACCTTGAAAACAAAAGAAATCTTTCGGGAGATTGATATAGGTGACTGCAGATAGTTTGCATCTTCGCACGCCTGCAGCTTAATAGTTACAAAGTAACACCGTTTTACGTGGCCGGAACGGGCATAGGAACTGGCTTCTGAAAGAATAACATAGACTTTTGGGATTTTAGCTTATAGCGCTTTTATTAGAGAACTTTTACTCAAAATTTGATATAATAATAGACAGGTATCAAGTTGATTCCCTGTCTGTGGAAAGGAGATTCATGATAACTGTAACAAAAAGGGATTTGATTGAATTAGGCTACGGTCCTTCCTTTGCTGCTGATATTATCAAAAAAGCAAAGGAACTTATGGTAGAAAAGGGGCATACCTATTATCAATCCAGAAAATTAGACAGGGTTCCAAAAGAAGCCGTTGAAGAATTATTAGGGATTACTTTGCCCGATAAGCAAGAATGATCGTGCTTTTTGCATTTTAGTAAGGAGTGAAATCATGGCAAAAGATCCAATTAAAAAAGCAGAAAACGGCACTTATTATTTTCGAGCCAACCTCGGATATCATCCTGTAACCGGAAAACAGATTCAAAAATACCGCAGCGGATTCTCAACAAAAAAAGAAGCCCGTGCCGAGTATTCCAAATTGATTCTTGCATCAACGGAAGAATTAGCTGATAAGAAGGAAGACATTACCTTCAAAAAGTTTATTGAAGAAATCTATCTTCCGTGGTACAAAACTCAGGTGAAAGAAAGTACCTACAAGAATCGTTACTCGACCATTCAAAAACACTTTGCCTATTTCTACAAGAAGAAAGTGTCCGAAATAGAAGCGATAAATGTACAGACCTGGCAGCTCAAGTTGGCAAAACAATTCAGTCCAAACTATGTACGCATTGTTCAGGGAATGTTATGTTTAGCTTTTGACCGGGCGATTATCCTCGGACTTGCAAAGAAGAATCCTGCCCGCATGATCGGCAATATCAAATCTAAAAAAGTAAAGATCGACTTCTGGACTTTGGAGGAGTTTCAGAAGGTAATATCCCTGCTGTACAAAGGTGACTACTACGAGCACTATCTCTTCATCTCGTTCTGGCTTTTATTTATGACTGGAATGCGTATTGGAGAGGCTGCCGCCTTACAGTGGGATGATATTGATTTTGAAACAGGTATGCTGA
Source organism: Coprococcus sp. AM97-35 (assembly GCF_027697525.1). Classification (NCBI taxonomy): domain Bacteria; kingdom Bacillati; phylum Bacillota; class Clostridia; order Lachnospirales; family Lachnospiraceae; genus Coprococcus; species Coprococcus sp. AM97-35. The sequence goes on from NZ_JAQESL010000004.1 coordinate 208,735, forward strand.
TTATTAGTAAAACACTGTACTATAAAACAATGAATGACTACAAATTCGTTGAACCTAAGACGCAGGCAAGCAACCGTACCATTTATATTGATGCTGATACCATCAAGGAATTACAAGAATGGAAGGCGGTCCAGGCAAAGGTTTTACCAAATTGTGGATTCGTACTGAGTTATAACAGTACACCCACCAGCAAAACAACGCTTCCAAGAGCATTAGAGAAATTGGCAAATTTAGCTGGTGTCCACAGAATCAAAATTCATGCCCTGAGACATTCGCATGCTTCCCTGCTTATCAGCATGGGCGAAAATCCACTGCTGATTAAAGAGCGTCTTGGACATGAAAAAATACAGACGACACTAGGAACTTATGGTCATCTGTATCCAAACACCAATATTGAGATTGCAAAGAAGCTGACCGGGGTTCTCAGCTACCAGTCAGCTTCTCAAAGTATTGCTAATTATACCAGTAATCAGCATACTGCAATGTATCACAAAGAAATATAAAAATGCAATGATAATGCAATTTCAAACACCCAAAGCCGCAAAGCCCCGTGGTTACAGGCTTTGTAGCCCAGCGTCAACTATTCGAACTCTATCGTTCCCGGCGGTTTACTCGTCAGATCATAGAATACTCTGTTAACCCCACGAACTTCATTGATAATTCTGCTCATTACTTTATCAAGTACTTCATACGGAATCTTCGCTGCCTCAGCAGTCATAAAATCTACCGTATTCACTGCACGAAGTGCAACTGCATAATCGTAAGTTCTCTCGTCACCCATAACACCAACGCTTCTCATGTTGGTCAGGGCTGCAAAATATTGTCCGATGCTGCGGTCAAGTCCCGCGTTTGCAATCTCTTCTCTATAAATTGCATCTGCATCCTGTACGATCCGTACTTTTTCAGCCGTTACTTCTCCGATGATACGGATTCCAAGTCCCGGTCCCGGGAATGGCTGACGGAATACAAGCTTCTCCGGAAGTCCAAGTTCAAGACCTGCCTTGCGGACTTCATCTTTGAAGAGATCACGAAGTGGTTCAATGATTTCTTTGAAATCAACATACTCCGGAAGTCCTCCTACGTTGTGATGAGACTTGATCACTGCTGATTCTCCGCCAAGTCCGCTTTCTACAACGTCCGGGTAAATCGTTCCCTGTGCAAGGAATTCTACTGCACCGATCTTCTTTGCTTCTTCTTCAAAAATACGGATAAATTCTTCTCCGATAATTTTACGCTTTGCCTCCGGTTCTGTAACTCCGGCAAGCTTGCTGTAGTATCTTTCCTGTGCATTGACACGGATAAAGTTCAGGTCAAACTGACCATTCGGTCCAAATACTGCCTCAACTTCATCGCCTTCATTCTTACGAAGAAGACCGTGATCTACAAATACGCAGGTAAGCTGTTTGCCGATTGCTCTGGAAAGCAGTCCTGCTGCCACAGAGGAATCAACTCCGCCTGAAAGCGCAAGAAGTACTCTTCCGTCCCCAACTTTTTCACGGATTTCCTGGATGGTATTTTCAACAAATGCATCCATCTTCCATTCGCCGACACATCCACAGACATTCTTTACAAAGTTGTTGATCATCTTGGTTCCTTCCGGTGTATGAAGCACTTCAGGATGGAACTGGATTGCATAAAGCTTTTCTGCTGCATTTTCTGCTGCTGCTACCGGACAGTCTGCTGTGTGTGCAGTAATCTCAAATCCCGGTGCCACCTGCGAAATATAATCAAAATGGCTCATCCAGCAGGTTGTTGTTGCAGATACATTTTCAAATACTTTGGAATCTTTCTTGTCGATGATGACTTCTGTCTTACCATATTCTCTGACGTCAGCTTTTTCAACTTTTCCGCCAAGTACGTGAGACATAAGCTGTGCACCATAACAAAGACCAAGTACCGGAATGCCAAGCTTAAAGAGTTCTTCAGAATAAGTCGGTGAATCCGGTTCGTAACAGCTATTCGGTCCTCCTGTCAGGATAATTCCCTTCGGGTTCATTGCTTTAATCTTTTCGATATCAATCTTATAAGAATAAATTTCGCAATATACATTACATTCCCTGACACGTCTTGCGACAAGCTGGTTATACTGTCCACCAAAGTCAAGTACAATCACTAATTCGTTCTTCAAGGTTTTCCTCCTGTAAAATACGATCCTTTCAGACCGCTTTTTCTATTTATTGCTTTTATATTTTATTATAGTAGAGCTCTGGATGTTTTACAAGCATTTTCTATCGCCCGAACCAAAGTTTGAACTCTGGTCTGCAATTAAAACTCATATTCAAGCATCATCTTTCTAACACAAATGACAACTTTCTTCTGTATTTACACAATTGCCCCATGTTTCCACTTTCCATTAAAGTACCGGATAATAAAACAGATTGCACGTACTACCCAGTCGATCACCATTGCAACCCACACGCCAAATACTCCCAGTCCCATATATTTTCCTACCAGATAACTGAATCCGATCCGGAAAATCCACATCGACACAATCGATGTATACATACAGGCTTTTGCATCTCCTGCCGCACGATACGCTGCTGGAAGAGCAAATGAAAGTGGCCAGATAATCATTGCACTGATTCCATGGAAATGAATAATATTTGTTGCTGCCGCTGCTGTCTGATCTGACAAATTGTATGCTTTCAAAATCAATGGAAGTGCAAGGAAAATAAGTGCTACCGTTCCCACCATTGCCACATAAATGATCGCAAGCAGTTTTTTCAGATAGTAACGTACCTGTTCATAGTCATTTGCGCCGACGCACTGGGAAATAACTGTCGTAATTGCCAGCGAGATTGCCATTCCAGGAAGAATCTGGAACAGCGCAATCGCATTGGAAACTGCATTTGCCGCAATTGCATAAGTACCGAAGGTTGAAACCAGACTCAGCACTAAAATTTTGCCCAGCTGAAACATACTGTTTTCCAGACCATTGGGAACCCCAATTGCAAGTATTTTCCGTATCATTCTTCCATCAAACCGGATTTTCAGTGTCCGCTCAATATGCAAGATACGTGTCTGATTGCAGAGCAACACTGTTATCACTATCGCGGCAACCATTCTTGAAATCAGTGTCGGTATTGCAACACCCGCCGTTCCGATCCGTAATCCGAACACAAGAATTGCATTTCCGGTTACATTGATTGCATTCATCAAAAGCGATACCCGCATGGATACCTGCGAATTCCCCATCGCACGGAAAATTGCTGCCCCACCATTATATAACGCGATAAATGGAATCGAAGCTGTTACAATTAGCAGATAAATATCTGCATGTCCTTTTACTTCCGCTGTAATGTGACCAAATACCTGATTCAGAATTATATCTTTTCCGAAGTAAACCAATATCATGATCGCAACCGCACTAAGACTCACAAACCATACCAGCTGTGTAGCCGCTTTACATGCTGATTTTTCATCTTTCCTGCCAATATACTGTCCGGCAACAACTGCTCCACCAGTCGCCAGTGCTGCAAAAATATTGATGATCAGAATCATAATATTGTCAACCAGCGACACGCCCGACACAGCTGCTTCTCCAACATTTGCAACCATAATAGAATCTGCCATCCCAACAAAAACTGCCAATAACTGCTCGATTACCAAAGGTCCGATCAGATTTGCCAGTTCCCGATTGGAAAACAGATAATGACTTCGATCCTGTTTTTGTTTCGTTTTCCCCATTCTTCTCTTTTCCTGTCCCTTCTCTTTTGTATATCCCCGTTTTCTCTATTATATACTGTAAAAATGTAATACACCATCTTTTTGCAAAGAAAAGGATTTTTTATGCGTGCTGATGCAGGTACTTTTCTCTGGTAGCAAGTCCGCCCCGGATGTGCCGTTCCGATTTGTTCAGATCCAGAACTTTTCGCGCCTCACCTGCAAGAGATGGGTTGATCTGGAGAAGACGTTCTGTTACATCTTTATGTATCGTACTCTTACTTACCCCAAACGCCACCGCCGTCTGCCTCACCGTCGCCTTATTTTCAATAATATAATAAGCAATCTCAACCGCTCTCTCCTCAATATAATCTTTCATAAAAACCCCTGCATAGTTTGTTTTTTTACAATCTATGCAAAGGCGAAGGGATGTATGTCTGATTGAACTTCCTTCAAAAATATCTCATTCAATTTCTCCCAACTTACCTTTTTTTCTTCCCCTAATTTTCCCGCTTTCTCTCTCAATCCTGCTATTTCACTCTCCAGAATCCACTGACCTGCCAGTAATATTTTACCATGCTCTTTTTCTTCTATTTCATGAAGTTTTTGTATTATTATTTTTTCCATCAGCTTCCCCTGCTTTTCCTTTCTAGCCTATAGCTGCACGCGGCGTGCAGTCAAAGGCTTTTATTTTGGAATTCTGGTTATCTTCTCCATCCTTCCTTGAAAGGGCATGTTTTTTTCGCGAATTCTCCAGATTGACTTTCCCCTCCTCATAAGTTATCCTTATCATAGTACGCCATGCTGACATATTTACAGCACTGGTGAATTTTATTATTTTTACAGGTAAGGATTTGAGAAAATGAGTAAAACAAAAACAATCGACCTGACTTCCGGGCCGATTCTAAAGACGCTGGCAGAGCTGGCACTTCCGATCATGGCTTCCTCGCTGCTGGGGACAGCCTACAATATTACGGACATGGCATGGATCGGCATGCTGGGTTCCAAAGCCGTTGCCGGGGTGGGCGTTGGGGGAATGTACGTCTGGCTCTCACAAGGGCTCGTGGCACTTCCGCGAATGGGCGGACAGGTCAATGTCGCACAGGCCTGTGGACGCGGAGACTATGAACAGGCAAGGGGATATGCCGCTTCCGCTCTGCGACTTACATTTTTACTGGGAATTTTATTTGCTGCAGTATGTATCGTGTTTATTCATCCGCTGCTCGGCTTTTTTAACCTCGGAGATGCAAAAACTTATACCGCTGCGAAATTATATACACTGATCACCTGCGGACTGATTCTGTTTTCATTTTTAAATCTGACTCTGACCGGACTTTCTACTGCGCAGGGAGATTCCAAGACACCGCTTATGGCAAATCTTCTTGGACTGGTTGGTAATATGATCCTGGATCCGATTCTGATCCTCGGATTTGGACCATTTCCAAGGCTTGAGGTTGTTGGTGCTGCAGTTGCTACCGTGACCTCGCAGATACTGGTTCTGATCGTCATGCTGATTCGGATTATGCACTCTGATCTGGAACCAAATATTCTGCAAAACATGCATGTACTGTCGCGTTTCCCTGCAAAATACTACATCAGTATTTTTAAAATTGGATTTCCGACAGCAGTACAGAGCAGTATTTACTGCATGATTTCCATGATTCTCACACGAATGGTTTCTGCATTCGGGGCAGGTGCCATTGCCACACAGCGAGTCGGCGGACAGATTGAATCTGTTTCATGGAACACTGCTGACGGCTTTGCTGCTGCGTTAAATGCTTTCGTTGGTCAGAACTACGGTGCAAAGAAACCAGACCGTATTCGGAAAGGATATAATATTTCATTTAAAATCCTCGCTGTCTGGGGACTCATTGTAACCGGTGCTTTCGTATTCCTGCCAGGACCGATTGCTTCCCTTTTCTTCCACGAAAAAGATGTTCTGACGATTGCGATCAACTATCTGATCATCATCGGATTCAGCGAAACCTTTATGACCATTGAGCTTATGACCATCGGCGCACTTTCCGGTCTTGGTATGACAAAGCTTTGCAGTATCATCAGCATTGTCCTCACCAGTGCCAGAATCCCACTTGCCATGATCCTCACTCAAACCAGCCTCGGTCTGAATGGTGTATGGTGGGCACTTACAATTACCTCTATCACCAAAGGAATTGTTTTCTACTTCACCTTCCACCACACCAGCAGACACCTACCTGACGCTAATGACAATTAATTTAACTACCCACCTTTTTTATTTTTTCCTGTTTTGTTTATTTCTTCTTCATATTTTTTTGATTTTTTTTAGAGTTTGAACATATTTCTGTCACAAATTATCTGTATACTAATAATCAGATAGTTGATAAAGCAACTATCTCCCCCTCATAAAGTAGAAGCAGTCAGAATTCTGATTGCTGCACTTTACTCTCATTCCTTTTAGATAACAATAAAAACACCAAGAACCTCTCCATTATGGAGAGGTTCTTGCGTTGTGGATTTTTTTAATATTCTATAAACCTATCATTTTTATATTTTTAATCAGATTTTATAATTTCTTAACACTTTTGACACATTTTCATCGTATAGTAATAAATGGATAGTTGGGAAACAACTATCTCCCCCCTCATAAAGTGAGCGCAATCGGGCATGCCCGATTGCCGCACTTTGATTTTTACAGAATATTATTCTGGGACGAAGGTTATCCTCCGTCCCATATTTTATTTGTAAATGCAGTACCGTGTGCCCGGATATCTACCTGCACAGAACGTTAGTCACGGCCATTCATCATCAAATGAACTCAAACCTTTTACGACCTTGCACGAATGTCTCTCTGGTACATCATACTTTTTATCCTCAATTACCGGAAAGGATTTATTATGAAACGCCCTACTTTACATAAACTGATTTTTTCAATTCTTTTATTTGCCATAAGTTTCCTTGCTCTTTTCATCAGCCACAAAAGCTCTGCATTCGCGGATTGGTATTCTTCCACCATTTACCCGCTTTTCGTTTCGTCCATCGGACGCTTTTTCGGAATCTTCCCATTTTCTGTTTCTGAAATTGGATTGTATATTTTTGTCATTCTTCTGTTTCTTTCCTTGATCCGGATGCTGGTCAGCTCCATTTACAAAATGTATGCCAAAAAAAAGACCCCGGCCTGGCTCGGCTACGGTTCCTCACTCCTGCTTCTCTGCGGATGTCTGTTTACCATTTATACTTTTTTCTGCGGAATCAACTACGGACATACTTCATTTGCAGAAAAATATCACCTGGAATCCGGTCAGTATACTCTGGCTGAACTGACCTCTTTATGCAACGAACTGACTGATCAGTTAAATGCACTTTCTGATTCTTTAGACCGGGATTCTGACGGTCTTGCTGATATGGGTAAGGATCTGCAGGATCGTGCACGGGCTGCTATGTTCTCCCTCGGTACTACCTACCCTGAATTTTCCGGATACTATCCACAGCCAAAAGGTCTTTTATTTCCGGCTTTTCTCTCGGTACAGAATCTTTCCGGGATCTATTCACCATTTACCATTGAGGCAAACTATAACTCCGCAATGGTTTCCTACAATCTTCCATTTACCATCTGTCACGAACTTTCGCATCTGCGTGGATTTATGCAGGAGGAAGAAGCAAATTTTATCGGTTTTCTCGCCTGTGTAAATGCCGACGATACCGCCTTCAACTACAGCGGCTATCTTCTTGGCTGGATCTACGCAACCAATGAACTTTACGAAGTCGACTACGACACCTTTGAGGAAATCTACAACAGGCTTTCTGACAATGTAAAGGCAGATCTTTCGGCTAACAGCAGCTTCTGGAAGCGATATGACAGCAAGGTCGCCGAAGTATCTGGTCAGATCAATGACCACTATCTGAAAGCAAATGGCCAAAGTGACGGGATAAAAAGTTATGACCGGATGGTTGATCTGATGATCACCTGGTTCCGGTCAAAATAATTCTTTCTTATAAAGTTTACTCTTTCTCTCCAGCCTGAAACAGCATCTCTTTCAATACGTTTGCCGCCATGCTGTGAGGGCTGCTCTTATCTTCCACAAAACAGATTTCTCTTACCGGTGGTTCTTCCAATAGTGGAACCTGAATGACAATGCCTTGCTCGATCACTTCCTGTGCAAGCGGTTCCGGAATAAACCCGATTCCCAGATTCTGTCTTACCATCGGCAGAATCTGATCGATGGTTGCTGCTTCGGTATCTGCCGTCACTGCAATTCCATGCTCCAGAAAAAATCTGGTATAAAAATCATAAGTTGACGTGTTTTTCCCAAGGCAGATAAATGGATACTCCACCAGCTTTTTCAAACTTACCGGTTCTTTAAACATATCTTTGTACGCCGCATTCGCAACCAGAATTTCTTTAAATGAAAGAAGCGGAATTGCCTTTAAAGGCTTTTTCACCTCTGCCGGTGTAGATGCTACCGCAAAATCTGAAAGTCCGTTTCGAACCGTCTGTATCGCCTGTGGTGCTGTATAACTCGAAATGCGAAGTCTGATTTTAGGATACTTTCTTCTAAACTCTCCCAGCACCGGAAGCAGAAGCAAATGCAATGCAATCTCACTTACCCCGATCGTTACGGTTCCCTGTTCCAGCTTCTTTTCATTTTCAAGCTCTAGCTCTGCTGCATGCAGATGATCGTATGCAATTGCAACATGTGAATAAAGCCGTTCTCCCTCCGGTGTAAGCTCTGCTCCCCGGTTAGACCGGATAAATAATCTGCATCCAAGCTGACTTTCCAGATTGTGGATTGCCCTCGTTACATTCGGCTGATTACTCATCAGGATTGTCGCCGCCTGTGAGAAACTTTTATACTTTGCCGCATAATAAAAAATACGGTAATAATCATAGGTAACTTCCATCTTCCTGCTCCTTGTTCCGTATATCTCCGGCATATCCAGTGCCGCCTTTAACTGAACGGAATCGTAACCGGTGTACAGTCAAATTTTTCAAAATAACTGTCGGCCAGATGTTCCTCTTCGCCTTCGATCAGAAGATGCATCTTCTCTCCCATTCTTATCGTCATCAGTCCCACGATCGATTTGGCATCGATCTCGAAACGTCCTGTCACATCCTTTACCGTAATATCTGCATTCATCTTCTGGCAGACATTACAAAAAGTCATCAATTGTCCTGTAGTCATAAAACGTATATTCTTCTGTACCATAATAGGTCAACCCTCCGCAAGTCTTTTTTTCCTGATGTCTAGTTTACACAATATCGTACAATTTGAGAAATGTCTCTTTGAAATGTCTGATATGTCATTTGAACATATCAGTTGTTTCTTTATTTTACATACTACATAGCAGTTTGTCAACACTATCTGTCATTTAAATTTTTATATTCTCGATACTCTGCCAGTGGCATATATGCCGGACGAATAATCTTATCCACATTGATCAGCTCCTCCAGACGATGTGCACTCCATCCAACGATTCGCGCTGCGGCAAAGATCGGCGTATAAAGCTGCTCCGGAATTCCAAGCATATGGTAAACCAGTCCGCTGTAAAAATCGACATTTGCATTTACCCCTTTATACATCTTTCTTTTTTCGGCAATGATTTCCGGTGCCATATGTTCCACTTTCTCATAAAGTGCGTATTCTTTATCGTATCCTTTTTCATGTGCAAGCTGAGCCACAAATTTCTTGAAAATCTCAGCACGTGGATCAGATACTGAATAAATCGCATGACCCATTCCATAGATCAGACCTTTTTTATCAAACCTCTCCCTTGCAAGCAGACCTTCCAGATATGCTCTTACCTCATCGTCATCTTCCCAGTCTTTGACCTCTTCTTTCATATCAGCAAACATCTGCGTCACTTTGATGTTCGCACCGCCGTGCTTCGGACCTTTTAACGATGCCATTGCAGCAGAAATTGTAGAATAGGTGTCTGTTCCGGACGAAGTGACAACGTGGGTAGTAAATGTAGAGTTGTTTCCACCACCGTGATCCATATGCAGCACAAGTGCCATATCCAGGATCCTTGCTTCCAGCTCCGTATACTGTCGGTCTTCACGAAGCATCATCAGAATATTTTCCGCGGTGGACTTCTGCGGATCCGGTGCATAGATGTACATATCCTGACCCTGACGATAATTGTATGCATGATATCCGTAGACCATCAGCATCGGAAATTCACTGATCAGGTTCAGACACTGTCTGAGAACATTCGGGATTGAAGTATCATCAGCTTTTTCATCGTAAGAATACAGATTCAGAATCGCCCTTGAAATATTGTTCATCATATCATGGCTCGGTGCCTTCATAATAACATCGCGCACAAAATTCGGCGGAAGTGTCCTTCTCTCCGTCAGTGTCTCATGAAACCCATCCAACTGTACAACCGTCGGAAGTTCACCAAAAAGAAGCAGATATGCAATTTCTTCATATCCAAAATGATCCGCATCCAGGAATCCACGAACCAGATCCTTGATGTTATAGCCTCGATAATACAAATTACCGGCACACGGAACTTCTTCGCCATTTACAATCTTTTTGGCACATACATCGGAAATGTTGGTAAGTCCCGCAAGGACTCCTTTTCCGTTTACATCACGGAGACCTCTTTTTACATCATGCTTTACAAAAAGTTCTTTGTCGATCCCGGTATTCGCTTCACATAATCCGGCAAGTTCCTTGATTTTCGGCGAAATATCAAACAGAATGCTATCCAGATCTTTCGCACTGTTCACTGAATTTGTCATACACCTACTCCTTTCTGTTAAAGGTTCTGCAAATACTGCAGAAAGTATGAATGAAGGACGGAAACACGCACTTTTAGCATCGTCCCCCGTCCCTTCTTCTTATTTGTAAACTACTTACTACTTGTTGGAAAATATGGTCTCAATGAATCTGCCACACTGCTGATCGGCATTGTCTGAAGCCATACATGTCCCGGTCCTGTAATAACCGTATTAAATAATCCTTCTCCGCCAAAGACAATATTCTTAAGTCCCGGCACAGTCTGGATATCCATCTGGCATGTTACACTCATCGCTGCCAGATAACCGGAATCAATCACGATCTGCTGACCCGGTTGTAATTCGTATTCTACCACATGTCCATCGAATTCTGCAAATACAATTCCATTTCCGGATACCTTCTGCAAGATAAATCCTTCTCCTCCAAATAGTCCTGAAGCCACTTTCTTGTGAAAATGAACAGATATATTTACTCCAGGTTCGCCAGCAAGGAATGCTTTTTTCTGAAAAATATATTCTTGCCCCGGTCCGATTTCAAATGCCTTGATCGAACCCGGAAAGCTGGATGCAAATGCAATCAGTCCATTCCCGCCCTGTGCGGTATAGATATTCTGGAACATCGCTTCTCCAGAGAACATTCTTCCAAATGCTTTTCCAAATCCTCCATTTGTCGAAGTCTCCATCTTCATATTCGGAGACATCCATGCCATGGATCCCCGCTCTGTGATCATACGCTCGCCAGCTTCCAGATGGCAGATCACTACCGGAAGGGTATCACCCTTGATTTCATACCTCATGCTTCATTTCCTCCTTTATAATATTAGTCAGTCTGGCAAATTCTTCCAGATCCAGTGCTTCTCCCCGGACACTGCTTCCTTTTCCGAGTTTCTCTATCGCAGCAGTAATGACTTCCTTCGAAAGATTCAGCTCTCCTGAATTCTTAAGGCCATTTGCCAAAGTCTTCCTCCTCTGATTAAAGGATGCCCGTATCAGGCGGAACATCAGCTTTTCATCCATAACCTCTACCGGAGGCTTCTGATGTCTTGTCAGGCGGATTACTGCTGAGCCGACTGCCGGACGCGGCATGAAACAGTTCGGGGGTACATTTGCAACAATATACGGCTCTGCATAATACTGTACAGCAAGTGAAAGTGCACCATAATCCTTTGTTCCCGGTCCTACCTGCATACGGTCAGCCACTTCTTTCTGTACCATAACCGTAATACTCTCAAGCGGCACATGGCTTTCAAACAAGCCCATGATGATCGGTGTCGTTATATAATATGGAAGATTCGCAACCACCTTGATCGGCCGTCCTCCGTTCTTCTCCTTTGCAAGTGCTGCAATATCCACCTTCAGGATATCTTCATTGATGATCGATACGTTGTCATATTCTTTTAACGTGTCTTCAAGAATTGGAATCAGCGCACGGTCTATCTCAACTGCAGTTACTTCTCTTGCCGCACAGGCAAGGTACTGTGTCATCGTCCCGATTCCAGGGCCGATCTCCAACACGTAATCATCCTTTGTGATCTCGGCTGCACGAATGATCTTATCCAGCACATGCTCATCGATCAGAAAGTTCTGTCCAAATTTTTTCTGAAAATTAAAATTATATTTTTGCAGAATCTCAATGGTATTCTGCGGATTTCCAAGTGTAGGTGTTTTCATCTGTTATTCTCCTGATTATTCATTGCCTGCGTCTTAGATGCCGTACAGATCTCTCGCATTTTTCTCTGTCACAGCGATCACTTCTTCCGGACTCATCTCTTTTAACTCTGCAATTTTCTCAGCCACATACCGGATATAAGAAGACTGATTCCGTTTGCCACGGTACGGCTCCGGTGCCATATACGGGCAGTCTGTCTCCAGCACGATCTTCTCGATCGGGATCGCAGCTGCGACATCTTTTAATTTCTTTGCATTCTTAAATGTGACGACTCCACCGATTCCAATATAGAATCCCATCTTCACATATTCTTCAGCCATTTCACGTGAATAGGAATAGCAGTGAATAACTCCGCCAAGCCCCTGTGCATAATTTTTCATGATATACATGGTATCTGCGGCAGCTTCCCTGCTGTGGATAATTACTGGTTTCTTTACTTCTCCCGCGAGCTCCAGCTGGCGGATAAACCACTTCTGCTGTACCTCATGCGGTTCATTATCCCAATAATAATCCAGACCGATCTCTCCGACTGCAACCACTTTTTTGTTACGGCAGAGTTCTTTCATGTGTTGGATCTTATCTTCGTTAAGTTCTCCAACCTCATCCGGATGCACACCGATTGCAGCATAAACATGTGGATACTTTCCGGCAAGTGCCAAAACCTTCTCACAGGATTCATAAGTCGCACTTACATCCACGATTGTTCCGACTCCAAGATCCGGCATAGATTTTAAAAGCTCATCCCGGTCCCCGTCAAACTGTTCATCATCATAATGTGCATGTGTATCAAATATCATTTCCTTCGTCTCGCTTTCTTTTTACTGACTGCTCTAAGATGTTCTAAGTATACCACACATTCTTAGCCGCTGAATAGTCACTTTTTTTACTTGCTTATCCGGTTTCTTCTATGTATACTATAGATAGTGCAAATAGATCACATCTGCAAATGTATGGGGAATATATTTCTGAAGATTCTGATCAGATATTATAGGAGGATTTTAAAATGAAAGTATTTGACACTGTAAACAATGTCGAGCTGGAAGCCGACACAAAGAAACTTGTAGACATTATGGTAGACGGACGCCAGGTTGATGTATACCTGAAAGAAAAGAAGTCTGATGAAGACGGATACATGAGCTGGGATGTAGAGCATTGGTCAGCAATCGACAAAAAGCGTTTCATCCGCTGCTACTCTCTGGAAGGTCGTGTCCTCAGCGAGTCTACTGGTCACAACATCTATGACCTTTACAATGAATTCAAACCGGAAGATGCTTTAAAGGTAGAGCTCAGCTAATCTCTGCTGTATTCTACATAAGACGGTAATGAAATTCCGGACGGGCAGAACTTTCTGTCCGTCTTTTATTGTGCAAAAATCTACTCTGATTCTGCACAATGTTACTGTTCACACGATGTGCGACCAGCAACGCATCTCGCCATTTTAAATCGCCTTTGGCGATGGGGCGAGATGCATACAAGCCAAAACATGCATCCTCCGTGTCAATCAGCGAAGTGATTGACACGGGAGTGAACAGTAACTGCACAATGTCTTTTCTGAGATACTTTTTCATTTCCTCTTGTCAAATCCGGCTTGCCGCGCTATAATTCTACTTGTACAAGTTCATATGTACCAGGGAGCTGGAGATAACTGGCTGAGAGGGGATTTTATCTGTCCCGACCTGTAACCTGATTTGGATAATGCCAACGGAGGGAATGTATACCATGTATTTGATAGAGATGCCTCCGCATCTCTTATTTTTTTACATGACAGATCAGAACACGCTGACAACGTGTTCCGTGATTACGGACAGCAGGAACTCCACTCAGGTGTGGAGTTCCTTTTTTATTTAAAAGGAAGGAGAACTCTACTATGAAACAAAATAATACAACAAAGAAACTCGCACTTGCCGGTGTTCTCACCGCGCTTGCAATCGTCGGAAGCTTTATCAGTGTACCGGTTGCCGGAAGCAAATGCGCTCCGGTACAGCATATGGTCAACATTCTTGCCGCCGTAACACTTGGTCCTGCATGGGGCGTCGGCATTGCATTCTGTGCAAGTTTACTCCGCAATCTGCTCGGTCTCGGAAGCCTTATGGCTTTCCCTGGAAGCATGGTCGGTGCTTTATGCTGTGGTCTTGTCTACAAAAAATGCCACATCTTAAGTCTTACCTGCCTTGCCGAAGCGATCGGAACCGGATTCCTTGGCGCACTTGCCGCTTATCCGGTTGCTTTGTATCTGATGGGAATTGCGCCGGCAGGACTTTTCGTTTATGTCGTTCCATTCCTTATTTCCACTGTCGCAGGAAGCATCCTTGCTTTCATCCTGATCACAGTTCTGGAAAAAGGCGGCGTTATGTCACAGATCAAAGAAGCATAATCATCATTCATTCTTACAGCACTCTGCTGTAAATGAAACCGCGTTACACCGGGGACACCACCTTGTATCGCGTAATAAAAGGCAGAGATTTTCAAATAAAATCCTGTTCATTGCCGGAAATTTTCCGACAAAGGCGTTAGCAATTCTATCATTCCGAACTGGAAGTGTACCCATCAGGCTGTGTCTGGTTTTTTTCGTGTACGCTGTCCGTGTTTTGCTGACGCCAGATTTTTGTGATACTCACAAACCAATAAGAAACGGAGGCAAAACAACATGAGAAATTACACAACCCAGATGGACGCTGCCAGAAAAGGAATTCTGACTCCGGAAATCGAAACCGTAGCAAAAAAGGAACATATGCCTGTTGAAAAGATGATGCAGCTTGTCGCAGAAGGCAAGGTTGCCATCTGTGCCAACAAGAACCATACCTGCCTTGACCCGGAAGGTGTCGGAAGTATGCTCCGTACCAAGATCAATGTCAACTTAGGCGTTTCCCGCGACTGCAAAGACTATGATATTGAAATGCAAAAAGTTATGAGTGCCGTTAATCTCGGTGCAGAAGCAATTATGGATCTTTCCAGCCACGGTAATACCCAGCCATTCCGTCAGAAGCTGACACACGAGTGCCCGGCTATGATCGGAACTGTACCGGTCTATGACAGTGTCATTCATTATCAGAGAGACCTGGCAACTCTTACTGCACAGGATTTTATTGATGTTGTCCGTCTTCACGCAGAGGATGGCGTTGACTTTGTCACTCTTCACTGTGGAATCACAAGAAAAACCATCGAACAGATCAAAAAACATAAACGTAAAATGAACATTGTAAGCCGTGGCGGAAGTCTTGTCTTTGCATGGATGTGCATGACCGGAGAAGAAAACCCATTCTATGAGCATTACGATGAAATCCTCGACATCTGCGAAGAATACGACGTAACTATTTCTCTTGGTGATGCCTGCCGTCCGGGATGTCTTGCTGATGCTACTGATGTGTGCCAGATTGAAGAACTTGTCCGCCTCGGAGAACTGACCAAACGTGCATGGGATCATAATGTACAGGTTATGGTAGAAGGACCTGGACATGTGCCGCTGGATCAGGTTGCTGCCAACATGAAAGTACAGCAGAGTATCTGCATGGGCGCACCGTTCTATGTACTTGGACCTCTTGTTACTGATATCGCTCCTGGATATGACCATATCACAGCTGCCATCGGTGGAGCTGTTGCCGCTATGAGCGGAGCTGCTTTCCTTTGCTACGTTACACCGGCAGAACACCTTGCTCTTCCAAACGTAGAAGATACCAAACAGGGAATCATTGCTTCTAAGATTGCAGCCCATGCCGCTGATATTGCAAAAGGTATCCCGCATGCACGTGATATCGATGACAAGATGGCAGATGCACGCCGTGTTCTTGACTGGGATGCACAGTACGCCTGCGCTCTCGATCCTGAAACAGCAAAGGCAATCCGTGACAGTCGTAAACCAGAAGACGACCACAGCGATACCTGCAGTATGTGCGGAAAATTCTGTGCTGTAAGAAGTATGAACAAAGCACTTGCCGGAGAATATATTGATATTCTGTAAACTTAAAGATTGCTTGCAAAAGAAGAGAATCGGAAATTATCCGGTTCTTTTCTTTTTCACTAATTTTCGCTCTATTTGTTCTACAAAATATAGCACTTTGCCAGTGGTAAATTTTCGGGTTTGATGTATAATGATTACACAGCAAAAAGGATACAACGGGAGGGAAAGGTTTATGAAAAATAAAATAATGTGGAAAGATGTTACTCTTATTGTACTTGCTATTCTCCTTATTTTTTCGATGTGCAGAATACATACACTCAAACAGTCGAACAAAAAACTGTACTCACAAAATCTGGAGCTGAATCACCAGCTTGCCACACTGAAAGAAAAGAATACAGGTTTAGAATCAAAGCTGAACAGCGAAGAAAGTATCACAGATGAAAAAAAATCAGACAATTCTCAACATTAAAAATTGAGGAGAAGTTTCCATATCCTGGATTCTTCTCCTCGTTTTTATTTATCCAATCATTTAATTAACAGATCTCTGCTCCTGCCGGCATCTTCTTCTCCGGTGTCATCAGCGCAAGATTACCATCTGCATCTTCTGCGCAGAGCAGCATACCTTCTGAAAGCACTCCGGCGAGTTTTGCAGGTTTCAGGTTCACAAGAACCATAACCTTCTTACCTACCATTTCTTCCGGTGTATAGTGTGCTTTGATTCCGGAAACGATCTGTTTTACCTGACTTCCGATCTTAACCTGTGAGCAGAGAAGCTTCTTGGATTTCTTAACTGCTTCGCAAGAAATGATCTCACCTACCTGGAACTGCATCTTTTCAAAATCTTCAAAAGTGATCTCCGGTTTTGCTTCGATGTCGATTCCTTCTTCTTCCTCTTCCTTTTCTTCTTTAACCTTTGGATGAAGCTCTTCTACTTTTTTCATGACTTCTTCCAGGTCGAGTCTCTGGAACAGGATTTCCGGTTTTTCTACCACATGTCCGCCACCAAGCTGTGCCAGGATCTTTTCAGCTGTTTCCGGCATGAAGGATTCCAGAAGTTTTGCACCTTCGGAAATACTCTGGATCAGATTCCAGAGTACTGTCTCCAGACGATCCTTTTTACTTTCATCCTTAGCAAGTGCCCAAGGCATTGTCTCATCAATATATTTGTTACAGCGTTTAAACAGATTGAAGATCTCTGTGATCGCATCTGCTACACGCAGTTCTTCCATTTTTGCTTCTACGAGCTTCGGTGTATTTTCTGTTACAGCTTTCAGATCTGCATCTACTTCTTCTGTAACACCTTTATTTGTCACAGTTCCGCCAAAGTATTTATTTGTCATAGAAATAGTACGGTTTACAAGGTTACCCAGTGTATTGGCAAGATCTGAGTTCAGTCTCTCTACCATTAATTCCCACGAAATTACACCATCGTTTTCAAACGGCATCTCATGCAGAACAAAGTAACGAACCGCATCTACGCCAAAGAAATCTACGAGTTCATCTGCATAGAGTACATTTCCTTTTGATTTACTCATCTTTCCATCGCCCTGAAGAAGCCACGGATGTCCAAATACCTGCTTCGGAAGCGGAAGTCCAAGTGCCATCAGGAAGATCGGCCAGTAAATTGTATGGAAACGGATGATATCCTTTCCGATCAGATGAAGGTCTGCCGGCCAGTTCTTATTGAACATTTCATCGCTTTCACCATCACAGTGATATCCGATACCAGTGATATAGTTGGTAAGAGCATCAAGCCATACATAAACGACATGTTTTGGATCAAAGTCTACCGGAATTCCCCATTTGAAGGAAGTTCTGGATACACACAGATCCTGAAGTCCCGGAAGAAGGAAATTGTTCATCATCTCATTCTTACGTGCTACCGGCTGGATAAATTCCGGATGTGTATTGATATATTCAATCAGTCTGTCTGCATATTTGCTCATCTTGAAGAAGTATGCTTCTTCTTTTGCAGGCTGTACCGGGCGTCCGCAGTCCGGACATTTTCCATCTACAAGCTGAGATTCTGTGAAGAAGGATTCACATGGAGTACAGTACATTCCTTCGTAGTGTCCTTTGTAAATATCTCCCTGGTCATACAGTTTCTTGAATATCTTCTGTACTTCTTTCTCATGATAATCATCCGTTGTACGGATAAATTTGTCATAAGAAGTGTTCATCAGATCCCAGATTCTCTTAATCTCCCCGGATACGTTATCTACAAATTCTTTTGGTGTAACGCCCGCTTCTTCTGCTTTTAATTCAATTTTCTGTCCATGTTCGTCAGTTCCTGTCTGGAAAAAAACATCATATCCCTGACTTCTCTTATAACGTGCAATTGCGTCTGCCAGCACGATCTCGTATGTGTTACCGATATGTGGCTTACCTGATGTATAGGCAATTGCAGTTGTAATATAATATTTTGGTTTGTCTGCCATGATTCTTTATCTCCTTTTTCTTTAAATTAAAAAAGTGCACATCGCCGGCACGTAGTGCCTTTTATTTAACAGAAACTTCCTGTTAAATAAAAAACCGCCTTCTATAAAATATAGAAGACGGGATTATTACCGTGTTACCACTTCTCTTCATCCTTCCCTCACAGGAAGAATCTCACCGGGTACAGTCTGCTGCTTTTGGCAGTCCATATCTGCACTCGCCGCTGTAACGGGCGGAACCCATCGCATGCTTGCACAGGAAACTGATTCGTTGCTTCCTTATGTTCACCTGCGCTGCTCAGAAGCCATCTTCAGTCTTTCTCCAGCCATCCCTCTCAGCCTCTGCGGGACTTCTCTGTAAACATTCAAAAGACCTACTCTCTTCGTCATCGCTTTTCCTATATCAGAAAAATCGTATCACAGATATCAGAAACTTGTCAAGGCGTATTTGACACCAGATAGCCTTTTTCCTTCAATACCTGCTCGATCAGATCCAGTGTCTCTTCCGAATCCGCTTCAACTGTGTGGTAGTGATAGTTGGAAGTGATATTCTTAAGCGGACTGGACTTTCCATTATGGATCCCTTCCATGAATTCTTTGACATTTCTCCGCGATGCCACATCAAGAGGTGCTTCCATATGTCCATAAATCCGGTGATTGATCATTACATTTACCACCTTGCCTCCCAGATCCACGATTGAACAAAGCTCATCCTCCATCTGTTCATCCGTATGACTGACTTTGAACACTCTCGTTACCGTATGCGGTGCATTCAGAATATATCCCCGGTTGGTTGAAATGATATCATATCCGGCTGCACGGATCAGCGCAATGTCCTGTACAATGACCTGACGGCTTACATCATATACCTTCGCCAGTTCTTTCCCGGGTACCGGAACCTCACTGCTCTTTATTTTGCTGACAATCTCTTCTCTTCGTCTGGAACCTGTCATCCCGATATAACTCTCCTTTTTCTGCAATTCTGCTCTGTGCCTGACGTATTACAGACTTTCCTCTTCTGTCTGCCAAATCCTGTCTTCACTCTTACTGAATCCAGACCGGCTTAAATAGCATGCAGATTCTTCAGCGAAATGTCAAGGACAGGAGCAGAATGGGTAAGTGCCCCACTTGATATATAGTCTACTCCAAGAGACGTCAGACGGTCAATATTTTCTTTTGTTACATTTCCGGAACATTCTGTCTCTGCACGTCCGTCAATAATCCTGATTGCCTCCTTCATATCCTCCGGCGACATATTATCCAGCATAATAATATCTGCTCCCGCATCAACAGCCTCACGCACCATATCCAGATTCTCAACTTCTACCTCAATTTTGCGGACAAACGGTGCGTATTCCTTTGCCATTTCCACCGCCTTTGCCACACTTCCTGCCGCTCCGATATGATTGTCTTTTAAAAGCACTCCGTCGGAAAGATTATATCTGTGATTGTATCCTCCACCGACACGGACCGCATATTTTTCAAAAATACGCATATTCGGCGTTGTCTTTCTGGTGTCCAGAAGCTTCGTCTTCGTTCCTTCCAGAAGCATTGCAACCGAATGTGTATAAGTTGCAATTCCACTCATTCTCTGCAGATAATTCAGTGCCACCCGTTCCCCTGAGAGCAGCGCACGGATATCGCCTGTAATAATCCCCATCAATTCTCCTTTTTTCACTTCGTCACCGTCTTTACAATAGAAATCTGTCTTCACATTTTCATCCAGAATTTCAAATACTCTGTGAAATACATCCAGCCCGGCAACTACTCCATCCTGTTTGCAGATCAGCTGCACCTCTCCGGTCACCGCTTCTTTCATCACCGCATTGGTGGTCACGTCCTCACTGGAAATGTCCTCCTGCAGTGCTTCTTTTATCAGGTGGTCTACATTCAATGTCATCGTAATCTTATTCATTTCTTTTTTCCTCATTCTAAACAGATCTTTTTCTTTTATATTGCCTCTTTACAGAACAGTACAGGATTTACTGCATTTTCCACTCCGGAAATCTTATGTGCCGCACGTTTTGCAAACACCAGGCTCTCAAGCAGAGAATTACTTGCCAGACGGTTCGCCCCATGGACGCCATTGCAGCTGGTCTCTCCAACCGCATACAGATGCTCCATCGAAGTTCTGCTGTCGCTGTCTACCCAGATGCCTCCCATGAAATAGTGTTGTGCAGGAACAACCGGGATCCACTCTTTTGTCACGTCATAGCCTTCTTCCCGGCACCGCTCACAGATATTTGGGAAATGCTCCAGGATCGTATTCTTATCAATATTTTCCATGGAAAGCCATACATGATCCGTTCCGTCTTTTTCCATTTGTTCCCGGATTGCTTTTGTCACCACATCTCTCGGAAGAAGCTCATTTACAAAACGTTCTCCGTCTTTATTATAAAGAACTGCGCCTTCTCCACGGACAGATTCTGAAATCAGAAATCTTCGCCCTGGTTTTGAAGAATACAAAGTTGTCGGGTGGATCTGGACATAATCCAGATGCTCCAGACGGATTCCATGCTTCCTGGAAATATCAAGCGCATCTCCTGTCAGATGTGGAAAGTTTGTAGAATGCTGGTATCTTCCTCCGATTCCACCGCTTGCAAAAATCGTATCCTGTGCATAGATCTTCATCTCTTCACCGTCTGCCGTCTTCGCTAAAATACCTGCGCATTTTCCATTTTTAACAATTATGTCTGTCATAGTTGTATATTCGTGTATTTGTACATTTTTTCGTTTCTTTACATGCATGAGCAGTTTACTCGTAATCTCTTTCCCTGTAATATCTTCATGGAAAAGAATCCTTGGTCTGGAATGCGCACCTTCTCTTGTAAATGCAAGATTTCCGTCTTTTTTGGCAAAATCCACGCCATATCCAATTAGATCATGAATAATTTCCTGCGAGCTGCGGATCATAATATCCACCGATTCTTTCCTGTTCTCGTAATGACCTGCGCGCATTGTATCTTCAAAATACCCCTCATAATCCTCATCATCACGAAGTACACAGATTCCACCCTGTGCAAGAAATGAATCACTGCTTTCCAGATCTGACTTGGTAATCATAAGGATCTGTTTATCCTCCGGAAGATTCAGTGCTGAAAACGCTCCACCAACTCCCGTTCCAACGATCACTACATCTGTCTTAATCTCCAACTTTATCCCTCCAATTCCGGTTCTCTTAGCCGGTCACCTATTGTTTCTTATTTTTGATTTTCCGGTTCTTTTATTTTGCAGCAAGCTCAAGCATTTTCTCTAACGGTTTTTTGGAATTTTCCCGAAGTTTTGCATCTACGTGAACCTCATTTTCACCAGTCTGCAAAACATGCAATACCTTCTCCAGCGTATTCTTTTTCATATTCGGACATACCGGTAGCTTGTCCGGATAATAGAATGTCTTCTCCGGGTTCTGTTCCTTCAGCTTGTAACCCACACCCTCTTCTGTACAGACAATAAATTCCTGACAATCACTTGCCGTTACATACTGGATGATTCCTGATGTGCTTCCCACGTAATCTGCCATCGCAAGAAGTTCTGCACGGCATTCTCCGTGTGCGACGATCTGTGCCCCCGGATGTCTCCTTTTCACTTCGGCTACATCCTCTGGTTCCATCCGTTCATGAGTCGGACAGAATCCATTGTTGTAAACAAAATTTTTTTCCGGTACATGATCGGCTACAAAATGTGCCAGATTCCGATCCGGAATAAAGAAAATATTCTTGTTCGGAAGTTCTTTTACGATCTTCACTGCATTTGCAGATGTCACACAGACATCCGAGTATTCTTTCAGTGCTGCCGTTGAATTGATATAACAGACAACAGCAAGATCATCATACTCTTTCCGCATCTTCCGGATCGTCTCCACATCTGCCATATGTGCCATCGGACAGTCTGCTGTCATATCCGGCATCAGAACCGTTTTCTCCGGATTCAGGATCTTCGCACTCTCCCCCATAAAAGAAACGCCACAAAATACGATTGTCTTTTCTTGGAGCTTCGTTGCTACCTTGCTCAGGTAAAAAGAATCCCCTATATAATCTGCTATTTCCTGCACCTCCGGCCGCACATAATAATGTGCCAGAATGACAGCATTCTTCTCTTTTTTAAGCTTCTGTATCTCTTCCACCGTTGTCATAACGTGATCCTCCCTTACTGACTCTTTTCTCATCTCTGATCTTTTTTCAGCATAGTGCACATTATAGCACCACACTTTACATCTGACAAGACACTTGTTTTATTTCTGTAAAGTTTCGTTTGAGATACATATTTCCAGAATCAAAATCATATACATAGAAACAACATCATTTCTTCTGGAGTTTTATGTTTCATTTAATTCTTAAACACCGGAAAAAAATATTTCTGATTCTTCCCTGTTGTCTGCTGGTCATTCTGATTTCTTTTCTGTCTGGCAATGCGTTTTGGAACTCCCTGCATACAGAATCTTCCGACCGGCAATTCCGTACCTTCACACGCAGTCTTTTCCAGACGGAAGTATCCGCAAATACCATCAGTCTTCACTATACCTTGCGTTCTCCTTCTGACTATGGAATCGCGGACATCCCGGCTACATATGGCAGTCTTTCTTCTGATCCCGTTGCAGCGAAAGCTTCTGTCAGAAATGTTCTCTCTTCTCTGCAGGAATTTGATCCCGCCACTCTTTCTTCGGAAAATGCACTAACCTTTAAAATCCTGGATACCTATCTTAAAAATGCATCTACAGGGACAGATTATCTGCTTTATCAGGAGCCTCTCGGCCCCGTATCCGGTATCCATACGCAGCTGCCTGTTCTGCTCTCGGAATACAGCTTTTACGACACACAGGATGTAGAAACCTATCTGGCTCTCTTAAAAGAAACGCCTTCCTATTTTGATTCTGTCATCCGGTTTGAGCAGAAAAAAGCTGCTTCCGGTCTTTTTATGCCGGATTACCAGGCTGACTCTGTTCTGGACACCTGCCAGTCTTTTATCGATATGGGTAAAGAGAATTATCTGATCAGTACATTTAGCGAACGGATCGCGTCACTGGATCTTTTACCTGAAAACAAAAAAGATTCTTTTCAGAAAGAAAATATAAAACTTGTAACAGAAGAGATTTATCCAGCTTATCAAAATCTGATCACCGCTATCAAATCGCTGAAAGGAAAAGGAACGAATGAACAGGGACTTAGCCATTTCCCTTATGGGAAAAAATACTATGAATATCTGGTGCGTCAGACTACCGGCTGCAATGAATCCATTTCCCGTCTGCGACTGATGACCAGGGCACAGATACTGGAAGATCTAAGTGCCATGCAGAAGGTTCTCTTCCCTGCCGATGCAGCACTTACCCAGGCATCCGTTTTGGAGCAGACACCTCCTGATTCCATGCTGGATGATCTCAGGTCTAAAATCACAGATACATTCCCGGAAATTCCTGATGTTGATTTCCAGGTCAAATATGTTCCGGAATCCATGCAGGATTATCTAAGTCCCGCTTTCTATATGATCCCTGCCATTGACAATCTGACGGAAAATGTCATCTATATTAACAACGGACAGACCGCCTCAGGGCTGAATCTCTACACGACTCTTGCTCACGAAGGCTATCCCGGACATCTGTACCAGACTGTCTATTTTTCTGCTTCTGAGCCGGATCCTATCCGGAGTATTCTTGATTTTGGCGGATACGTTGAGGGCTGGGCCACCTATTCGGAAATGATGTCCTACTACCTTGCACCTCTCTCTAAGACGGAAGCATCCCTTCTCCAGAAAAACAGTTCTGTCATTCTTGGACTTTATGCGCTTGCAGACATGGGAATTCATTATGACGGCTGGTCTGTAACTGATACAGTCCGCTTTTTCAGCGATTACGGAATCAATGATGCAAATGCAGTACAGAGTGTCTACGAACTGATCATTGGAAGTCCTGCCAATTATCTGAAATACTATATTGGATACCTGAAATTATATGAATTGAAAAAGGAGATGGCAGATACCCTGGGAAATCAATTCTCTCAAAAAGAATTTCACAGGGCGGTACTGGATGTGGGACCGGCGCCATTTGAGATCGTATATGATGAGGTGGAAAAAAATTTATTAGATTGATCCTGCTTCACACACAAAAAACTATCCTGTGAGAATCCAAAATATTCCCACAGGATAGCCCCTCAAACACATTTTTATATAATTTACACCTGAATCTACAGATCCAGCTTCAGATCATTTTCCTTGATCCAGCCACATTTTCTCATCGGAATCGCAATTGCCCAGGAAAGTACTGCCGGAAGGATGAAACAGATCAACACAAGACCTGCCCAGTCCATTCCGGTGATTGCAGCCTTTGTTCCCACAGCAATATCATTTACCCAGCCAGTGTACACACCAATCTGTCCGACCAGTCCGCAGGTTCCCATTCCGGATGCCACTGCCGCACCATTCATCTTCAGATGAAAGATACAGGTTGCGACCGGACCGGTAATTGCGGATGCCAGTGTTGGCGGGAGCCAGATTCTCGGGTTTCTCACGATGTTACCCATCTGGAGCATCGAGGTTCCGATTCCCTGTGCAAAAAGACCACCCCATTTATTTTCCTTAAAACTCATAACCGCAAAACCAACCATCTGTGCACAGCAACCGGCTACAGCAGCACCTCCTGCAAGCCCGGTAAGCGAAAGTGCCGCACAGATCGCTGCACTGCTGATCGGAAGCGTCAGTGCAATACCAACGATCACAGATACGATAATTCCCATGAAAAATGGCTGTAATTCAGTCGCCCACATGATCGCAGTTCCAACAGTACTTGCCGCTGCTCCGATCGCCGGTGCACATCCCATTGAAAGCAGAACCCCCACACAGATCGTCACAAATGGTGTCACAATAATATCTATTTTTGTTTCTTTTGAAACCAGTTTTCCAAATTCTGCTGCAAAAATCGTAACGACCAAAACCGCAAGAGGTCCTCCGGCACCCCCAAGTTCATTTGCTGCCATTCCGACTGCCGCCAGTGAAAACAATACAAGTGGCGGACACTGAAGTGCTACTCCGATCGAGATTGCCATCGCAGCTCCGGTTGCTCCTTTCGCATAACCGCCTACTGTTACAAGGATTCCTATACCAAGCTGTTCTCCGAGTGTGCTGATGATCGTACCGATCAGAAGCGATGCAAACAGTCCCTGCGCCATTGCACCAAGCGCATCGATTCCGTATCGCTTCGCTGAAAAGATAATATTTTTCTTTCTTAGAAACTCTTTCATAACTTTCTCCTGCTCCTGTCATTCTTTTAGTGTATAATCTACTGTCTTGTCACATGTGATTACTGTGCAATATTATCCACTGTTTTGCAGAATCCGTCAAGAAGATTTTATTTAAATCTCTTATCTTCGCAAAAGTATGATCTTACTATTTTCGCAGAAACTATGAAATACTGTGCAGAATATATTAACGCCTATCATGCCGGTTATGGAACTTATGTATTTGAACAGCGCCGTGCAAAATGGTTCCCTCGCCAGCTTTCTCTTCATGAATTCCGTATAAATACATTGGAATTCGAAATGTGCCTTGAAGATAATGAAAGAAGAATTTATATCCATATTCCTCTGGAAAATACTTCTTTACAGAGAAATATGAAAATATATCTTCTGCAAGGCGGAAAAATTGGCTGGTCCCTTGGAAAATTAAAAAAAGATCCTTGGATATAACTAATATGACTAAAAAGTAGGAGTGTACATTTTATAACTGCACACTCCTGCTTTTTATTTCTTATTTTTATTCTTTATCACCACTTTACAACTTTTTCATA